>DATKOU010000177.1:0-4827 GCA_035524455.1 Thermodesulfovibrionales bacterium
GCTCAGAGGACAACCCAAAGGGAGGGGTGGAAAGTCCCGTGCGTTTTACAAAGAAAATATGAAGGACCATGAGGAACAGAAAGAGGGGAGGCAGGATCGAGACATGAAGGGCAAAAAATCTTCCCAGGGTTATCCCTGTCACATATTCTCCCCCCCTAAGGACCCTTGAGATGAAATCACCGATATAAGGGAATGCAGTCGGAATGGAGGTGACCACCGTGGTGGCCCAATAACTCAGTTGGGTCCACGGGAGGAGATACCCGCTGAGGCAGAACATAAGGGTTATGAGGAACATCAGCCCACCCACAACCCAGGTCATCTCTCTCGGCTTCCTGTAGCCTCCCATGAAGAACACAGAGACCATGTGCAGAAAGACCACTATCACCATCAGACTGCTGCCCACTACATGCACCTGCCTCAGAAGCCATCCGAAAGATACGGTATTCATGATCTCCTGAACGCTCTTAAAGGCGAAGTCCGGATGGGGAATATAATAGACGAGGAGGAGGATACCGGTGATGACCTGAATCATGTACGCAACAACGGTAACGAGCCCAAGGGTATGGAACACATTGCTATTTTTGGGGACCCTGAATTCCCTGAACTGAACTCTGGCAAACTCGTCGAGACCAGTCCTTATCTCAAACCAGTCCCTGATCTTCCTGCCTACTCCCATCTTCTCATCCTATCACCACGTTCTCTCCCTCAACCCTGACAGAGAACTTCTGCAGGGGTTTGGGAGGAGGTCCTGAAACCACATTTCCCTCAATGTCGTACACCCCGGCATGGCAGGGGCAGAGCAATATCTTTTTACCCCTTTCATACGTCACAAGGCATCCCAGATGGGTACACACCTTTGAAAGGGCGATAAATCCCTTATCAGGCCGGTTGATCACGATCACAGGGGTATTATTAAAGGTAAACCCTTTTGCTTCACCTATCGGTATTTCACTCTTCTTCACCACCAGTTTCCTGGTCTTTGACTCGCCCTCGGGAGGCGCAAGGAACTTTACGAAGGGATATGCAAAAGTGACCACAGTTGCAGAGCCCAGAAGGCCCAAAAGGACTTTCAGGAATTTGCGTCTCTTCATTTCACCTCGTTACGCAGGAAAGAACACAATTATTTTTATCCATTGTATGTGATATCACCCAAGTTGTCAAGGCAGGTTCCTGCCCTTGCAGGGGCTTCAGAGGCTTCTCTCCCTTGCACTGCCCTTTGCCCCTCTCATGGACTCCTCTGAAAAATGCCCCTATTCTCCCACGAATGATTGCACTCCTGAATCATACCTACTATAATGTCTGGGACAAAGGGAAAGCGATCGGACCATGTTGGGGTGAAGAGTGGAAATCTATGAGAACGAAGATGCCGAACGTGCAGAGTTGTATAAGCTCTTCTCCGATCTCTTCATGAGAGAGCCCACAGAGGAGACCCTCCTCCAGGCAAAAGAAATGTTCCAGATGAAGTCCGATATGTCACCCGACGAGATACGAAGGGATTTTGCCCGCATCTTCCTGAGCCAGGATTTGCATCCCTCGCCCTACGAATCCCTCTACAACTTCTCGGTGGGAGAAAAGCCGAGACTCTGGGGCAAAGCAACTGAAGAGGTAAAGGCATTCTACGAATCCGCAGGCCTCACCCTCGATGAAGAGGCAACCTTCATCCCGGACCACCTGGCGCTGGAATTGCTGTTCATGAATTATCTCGTGCAGAATGGTCTTGCGGAACAGCAAAGGATGTTCTTAAAGGAGCATCTCTTCTGGGTGAATGAATACTGCGACGAAGTTAAGAAACATGCTGCCACTCCCTTTTACAAAGAAGTCGCACATATCCTCAAGGAATTTATGCTCTCCGAGCAGGAGAGATACGGAGGGGAGAACTGAGTGGCTGAGCCTTCAAAGGAAAAACCGCTGTTCAAGCAGCTTTTGGAGGCAAGTACCGTGGGCATCCAGCTTGTCCTCTCCACCTTTGTCGGCTTTGCCATGGGATACTTCCTTGACAAGTTCCTCGGTACCTCTCCATGGCTCACCGGTGTATTCCTCATCCTGGGAATCGTTGCAGGGTTTCGCGAGCTCTTGAGAGTAGCGAGGAGGCAGAATGGAACTGATAAAAAAAGTAACTAAAAGGAGCGTCATTGTTATCTTCCCCCTTATCTTCCTCTCATTCCTTGTGGACTGGAAGGACGAACGTCTGAAGTTTATCGGACTCTTTGGGAATCCCGGCCTCATGGCGGTGAGCATTCTTATCGGCGGCATCATCGGCCTTGCCAATCTCAAGGGACTTGTCTGGGGCATCGAAAGCCTGCTCGGGACCCACAGGGCGAATACAAGGATGGTATTCCTGAGCCTGCTCCGCCTCTTCATTCTCTTTGCCGTCATTATCATCCTTGTGGTGATGAGGCTCATTAACCTCCTCGGATTTCTCATAGGCATGACCGTGGTCTTCCTCGTACTCATAAAAGAGGCCCTGGATATGGCAAAGGAGCAGGGGAAGGAAGGTCCGGGAGACAGTGAGGGGAACCGCTGAGGTGTGGATCCTTAAACGTACAGTTATCTGCTGGCTTGAAAACTAAAATATTATATTGACAGAGACGGGTTTCCTCGACAATCATTAAAAGGAGAACAAAATGCTTGAAGAATATCCCAGGAAAGTCAGACTGAAAGACGGCGCTGTCCTTACGCTGAGGCCCATGACAAGGGACGACGAACACGGGGTCTCCATGTTCTTCAGTTCCCTGCCAGAAGAGGTGAGGAGATATCTGAGAAACGACGTGACCAACAGAAAGATCATCGCGCGATGGATGCGCGATCTCAACTATGAAAAGACCCTGCCGATCATCGCGGAATATGAAGGAAGGATTGTGGCAAGTTCGACGCTCCACAGACAGACCTTTGGGTGGGGACGCCATGTGGGTGAAGTACGGATCGTGATTGATCCCGCTTTTCAGGGGCGCGGCCTCGGCGGACTGCTTCTCGATGAGATCTACCGGATCGGCGCAAGCAGCGGGCTGAAGAAACTGGTCGCGAGAATCGTCACCAAAAGGGATGATGTGATCAAGGCCTTTGAAAAATCAGGCTTCAGCCATATCGGGGTCCTGAAGAGGTATGTCAAGGACATGAATAACAATTATGCAGATATTGCAATTATGGTAAGAGAACTGAAGTCTGAAATCCCGGCACAAGGATGAAGGAGGCTCTATGCGTGATATCGTAATCGCCAGCGGTGTGCGGACAGCCATCGGCAGTTTCGGGGGTACCCTGAAAGATGTGCCTGCGGTTGAGCTGGGAGGGATTGTCATACGAGAGGTTCTCAGACGCGCGAAAATCAGCCATGACAAGGTCGACCTTGTGGTAATGGGGAATGTGCTGCAGGCAGGCCTGGGCCAGAACCCTGCACGCCAGGCAGCCATAAACGGCGGAATTTCCCAGTATATCCCATCAACGACGGTAAACGTGGTGTGCGGCTCGGGTATGGAGTCGGTGATCACCGCGGCCCAAAAGATCAAGGCCGGCGATGCAGAGGTGGTGGTGGCAGGCGGCATGGAGAACATGAGCCAGGCCCCTTATGTCATGACCCATTCGAGATGGGGCCAGAGAATGGGTCACACCCAGGTGCTCGATGTGATGATCCGCGACGGACTCTGGTGCTCTTTCGGTGATACGCACATGGGAATTACCGCAGAGAATGTCGCGAAGAAGTTCAGCCTCAGCCGCGAAGAGCAGGACGCGTACGCGGCACTAAGCCAGGAAAAGGCGGAAAAGGCGATCAAGGCAGGCCGCTTCAAAGACGAAATTGTGCCGGTAGTGGTGCCACAGAAAAAGGGGGACCCGATACCCTTTGATACTGACGAATACCCGAAATTCGGAACAACCGCCGAAAAACTGGGGAAGCTGAAACCTGCCTTTGACAAGAAGGGTACAGTGACTGCGGGGAACTCTTCGGGGGTGAATGACGGCGCTGCAGCGCTCCTTGTCATGTCCGCTGATAAGGCATATAAACTCGGAATAAAGCCGCTGGCAAGGATCGTCTCGTACGATGTGAGGGGCTGTGAGCCTGAACTCATGGGAATAGGTCCTATTTTTGCCGTACAGAGCGCCATTGCTAAGGTAAAGGCCGAACTCGGGAAAGAGGTTGATCTCGTGGAGCTCAACGAGGCGTTCGCAGCCCAGGCCATCGCCTGTGTGAAGACGCTCCAGATCGATCCCGATAAGGTGAATGTCAACGGCGGCGCCATCGCCCTGGGACATCCTATCGGGTGCAGCGGGTCGCGGGTACTGGTGACCCTAATGTACGAGATGCAGAAACGTGATGTGAAGGTGGGATTGGCAGCCCTCTGCGTGGGCGGGGGAATGGGGTTCGCAATGATCGTCGAGCGGGGGTGGTATTTCTGATGCCTGCACCCGTGATCGCCCTTCAATGTGGGCACAATGGATTCTAAGGAGACGGCAATGGACAAACTTGTGGAAATACTGACCAAAAAATACCCCAGGAAGGTCGTCCTCGATGATAAGAGCGAAGTGACCTTCCGGCCTCTTCGCAAGGATGACGAGAAGGCCCTCTCGGATTTTTTCAGGGACCTTCCCCTCAAGGACAGGGCGTGCCTCAAGGAGGATGTGTCAGACCCAAAGGTGATAGAGAGCTGGATTTACAACCTTGACTACGACAATGTCCTTCCCATCATCGCCACCCACAACGGGACCATCGCAGGGGACGCTACCCTGCACTTCAACCCCATTGGCTGGACAAAGCACCAGGGTGAGATCCGGTTGACCACTGATATCAACAACCGGGGAAAGGGCCTCGGGACCATGCTCGCCCAGGACATCATC
>DATKOU010000178.1:0-15698 GCA_035524455.1 Thermodesulfovibrionales bacterium
GAAACGAAAACCAAACAATAAAGAGGTTTGCGATGAATGAGATTATCGTCGGTATGATACCGTAATTGTCAACCAGTACGAGGATGGTCGCGAGCACCGCCGGTCCCACGATAAGCGGCACGCCAAGCGGAACAACACCCAGCTTTCCCGCCTGTTCCCTTATCTTGGTGTATCCCATAAGGTCCAGCACTGCGAAGATAAGGAGAATGAGGCCGCCCGCGATCTTGAAGTCATTCTCGGTGATACTGAGGATCCTGAATATGGCCTCGCCCACCGCAATAAATGTGAGACCTACCGCAAGGGCGGTGATGACGGATTCACGTTCAACGGTAAGCCTTTTCTCGTTCGGCATCCCTTCAGTCATGGACACGAATATGGGGATAATGGCAAAGATGTCGATGGCCACAAATATCGGGATGAATGCATAGAGTGCGTCCTTCACCACATTCGGCATATCAGTGCATCCCCGGCACAGGCCCGCCGGCCTTTGGCCTCCTCATGATCAGGACAAGGGGGAGGACCAGTATCATCAGAACGCTCAGGATGTAGAAGGTATCGTTAAACGAGACCATGGAAGCCTCCTTCAGGAACTTATTATAAATGAGGCCGAGGCTCCCCTGGTCAGCAAGGCCAGGATTAAGCCCTGAATACTCAAGAACCTGGGATGCCCTCTGTGCGGCCATTTGGTAACCGGGATCAAAGGGGGTGAGATGCGCCACCAGGTTCGTCTGTTGTATCTGGGTCCTTCGGGCAAGCATGGTCGTAACAAATGCAACGCCAAAGCTCCCCCCGAGGTTTCTCAGGAGATTAAAGATCGCTGTGGCATTACCCATATCCTCCTTCCTTACCCCCGCCATGGTGAGGGTAATGAGAGGTATGAAGAGAAACCCCATGCCGATACCCAGCACAATTCTGGGCCAGATAACCGTATTGAAATCAGCGAAGAGGTTGAACTGTGACATGAGATAGGTCGAATACGCTGATACGATAATCCCGAAGGAAAGAAGAATCTTCCCATTCATCTTTGTTACCAGCCTCCCAGCAACCGGCATTGCGATAAGCGTCGCGACACCTCCTGGCCCCAGCACCATCCCTGCCAGGGTGGCGGTATACCCCATGAGGGTCTGGAGGAAAATGGGGAGGAGAACGATGCTGCCGAAGAGGTTGAAAAAGGCAAAAAACATGACGAGATTGCCTGTGCTGAAGGTGACGTTCTTGAATGTTTTCAGGTTGACAATGGGGTGCTCAGCAAAAAACTCCACAACAATAAAAAGCGCAAGGGACAATACGGATGCTGCGGTCAGCCATGTAATGAAGCCTGAGGAAAACCAGTCTTCCCTCTGGCCCTTGTCCAGGACTATCTGGAGGCATCCAAGCCCTATGGCAAGAAACGCAAGACCCCAGTAATCGATCTTCATCTTCATGCGTTTCATATACGGCGGATCAACAATAAAAAATATGCACATCAGGATCGAAAGGATACCGATAGGAATATTAATGAAGAATATCCAGTGCCATGACCAGTTGTCGGTGATCCATCCGCCCAGGAGTGGGCCCACAATAGGGCCGAACATGATGCCGATGCCGAAGATAGCCATGGCCATGCCGTGCTGTTTGGGCGGGAATGTCTCGAGCAAAATGGATTGGGATATGGGCTGGAGTGCGCCGCCCCCGATGCCCTGGAGGATCCTGAAGAGTACCAGGCTCTGGAGGTTCCAGGCTGAACCGCAGAGCAGGGAACTCAGGGTGAACATGGATATGGAGAATATAAGGTAGCGCTTCCTGCCAAAGAGCCTGCTGAGCCAGCCCGTCATGGGTATGATAATGGCATTGGATACAAGATACGAGGTGATGGTCCATGTGGACTCATCGATGCCGGCAGAGAGGCTTCCCCGGATATGGTCAAGGGCGACATTCACCACCGAGGTGTCGATGATCTCGATAAGGGTGGGGAGCATCACGGTAAGCGCGACAATCCATTTGTTCATAGGTCTTATAAGGTCCTGTTACAGCCTGAACTTCGTCCTGAAACGGCCTGCAACCGCACCGGTGAACATGTCCTCGATGGGCTTGAAATCCAGATACTCGATAATCGCGTGCGCAGTGAACCTCGCCCTCAGCCTCCTGTTTCTATCAAAGAGTATCCTCCCTGTCCTCAGAATGCGGTGCTTGAGAAAAGGCGGAGCAGTGTTGAGGACAACAATGTCCACAGGGTGCAAAGAAAATGCGGGTGAAGCGCGATAGTAATCGCCTTTCAGGAGTTCGCAGTTCTTTTTCTTCACCTTCCTTTCATCAATGAGGACCGCGAGGTCAATATCGCTTCCCCTCATCCCACGGCCTACGGCCAGGCTGCCAAAGAGGTACAAGGCAGATACCTCTTCCCTGGCCTTAAAATAGCGTATAATCCTCTCCAAATCCTTGTCCATTTTCATGCACAAATTATAGCACAGCGGAAAGGACCAGAACGTCTTTGCAGAACAGCCTCCCCGTAGGTAGCCGGGAGAGACGTCCCTCCGTGGGATACCCCGCTTTTCGAACGGTGCAAAAACAAGAAACTCTTTTGCAATTAATCTTTACGGGATTTAAGACTGCGATACGCTTTCCCGCGGGATCGCTTATCTCCGGAGAATCCGCCTTTTCCCTTTGTCACAGTCCCTGTTTAAACGGATTCTTAATGACAATTCCCTTGATCCTGTGCTTATCCGAAAGATCCTCGGAAAGAAGAGTGTTCGCTCCTCCCTCAACAGCCGATGCGATGATCACAGAGTCCCAAAACGAGTATTGATGCTCCCGGTGAATATCGATGGCATCGAGGATGAGTTCCCCGTCAACAATCACAGTTTTCCATTTCAGGAAATCCTTCACTATTTCCTTCGCCGTAATGACATCAATGGGTTTCCCTATCTTCTTCGTGACAGTGACGAAGAATTCCTGCAACACCTGCGTGCTCGTCATTCCGCCGCCCCCCCGCCAGAGGTCCCTCATCAGGTCCACGGCTCTCCGGTGCTTATCTCCTGCAGAGAGGTCATAGGCATAAACGAGAATATTGGTATCTACGAATACCTTACCGTCTTTCATGGAGTTCTTCCCTTGACGCAGCAGGCTTCCCTTTTGTCCCCAGGTCGAAGCCCTTTTCCATAAGCGCAATCTGCCTATCCTTTGCCCTCTGATACCCGGTTTCCTCTTTCACCCTCTCTTCAAGGGTCTCCCGCAGCAGATCGCTCAGCGACATCTCCTTCATCACCGCCAATGTCTTGGCTTTCTTTAAAAGGGCTTTGGGAAGCGACAGCGTCACATTCTGCCTTTCCATAACAGACCTCCTTCCCCACGATCATCACATGATTATGTGTATCACATATTTGCGTGATATGTCAAATACTCATACACACCGGGTCTTTTAAGCGATGCAACCATAAACAACTCTGGTGAAATTGATCCACATAGGGGCTAAAATCACAGAAAACTTTTCTGATGGGTTCGATGATCTCGATGAGGGTCGGGAGCATCACGGTAAGCGCAACAATCGATTTGTTCATTTAATATGCCCCGAATTGAGAATTTATAAGCCAAGATCTACTTTTCCCTGTCTCTCGATTCCTTCTTATCTATCACGACCGTAGGTTCGACAGACATGCCGATCCTCAAGACATGCTCCGGATCTGTGTTCGAATCAAGCACTATCTTCACCGGAATCCGTTGTACGACTTTGACATAGTTACCCGTCGCATTTTCAGGGGGAAAAAGAGAAAAGACCGCTCCGGTGCCTGCCATGATGCTGTCCACTTTTCCCTTGAATGTTTTGCCAGGGTACGTATCAATTTTTATCTCAACCTTCTGTCCCGGCTTTACCTTTTCGAGCTGGGTCTCCTTATAGTTAGCGGTTACATAAATATCACTGAGGGGAACGACTGCCATGAGCGGCTGCCCTTCCTTTATCCGATTCCCCAGTTCAACCTCCTTTTTCGACACATACCCGTCTGTAGGCGCATAAATTCCTGTATACCCGTAATTGAGTTGCGCGGTTTCCAGCACCGCTTTCTTCTGTTTTATCACCGACAGCTGAGAAGCCCTTGATGCCTCTGCCTGCTTCACCAAAGCCTTCTGCGTCTCCAAAGCAGTCTCTGCCTGCTTCACCTGTTCTGCAGAGGCCTTTACCTGTGCAAGTGCCACCTTGTGCGCGGTCGTCGCCTTTTCATATCTCTCCTTGGAGAACGCATCTTTTTTATAAAGAGTTTCAGCCCTCCGTATATCTATTTCAGTCTGCGCGAGATTGGCTTCCTGAACTTCACGATTTGCTTTTGCTGTCTGCACCATCGCGTTCATTTCCGCAACCTGTTTTCTTGCTGCCTCGATTTTTGCATCAATTTCAGGGATTCTTGCATTCTCTGCATTCAACCCTGATAAAGCCTCATTCACCCTCACCTCGTAATCAGCAGGGTCTAATTCGAGGAGAATATCCCCCTTTTTAACAAACTGGTTGTCGTTCACAAGAATCTTTATGACCGTGCCAGAAACTCTTGACGCAATGGTATGAATGTTTCCGTCCACATAGGCATCGTCTGTGGTGATGTGGATGCTCTTATACTGGATATAGAAGTAGACCGCAATAACTCCAATGATTGCCATGAACGCAAAGACAATTCCCGCCATGATATTTCTTTTATGATTCCTCCGTGAAGGCTGTGCTGTTTCAGGTTGTTTTATTTCATCCATATCATCCTCGTTGCTGCAAAAATTATTGATACACCTCCACCAGATCTTTTCCCATGGAATAGAATGCGGATGCCTCTGCCCTCCGGAAGTCGTACAACGCCCTGTAATGGTTGGTTTCCGCAGTGGTGAGAAGGGTCACCGCATCAAGGACATCTGTGGCAGTGCCCACTCCCTCCTCGTATCTCACCATGTTTATCCTGAGGTTCTCCTCCGCCTGTCCCACCGCGTCCTTCTCAACATTCATCCTCTCCCGCGCATTGCTGAGGTCAAGGAGATTTTTCTCCACCTCCAGCCTCACCTCATCCTCGACCCTTGCCTTTTGCTCCAGTAATTGCCTTCGTCTATACTCTGTTTTGATCAATTCAGCTCTGGTGCTCCCCCCGCTGAAGAGATTCAGGCTCATCCCCAGGACAAGGGATGCATTCGCCTCAGGGGACAGGTATCGGTTATCCACATAATCATAAGAAGCTCCTGCAAAGAATCTCGGATAGTATTCAGCCTTACGGGATTTCTCCTCCAGGTCAAGGGCCTTCATGGTTTCGTCCAGTATCCTCACCTCCGGCCTCTCCTGAACCGCGACCTCAAATGCCTTCTGCCTGTCAAGGACAACATATCCCTCTGCAACGAGTTCCAGGTCCATCACCTCGACATCAGTATTCAGGGAACGGGAAAGCACGGTGTTGAGGCGCGAGGCATTGATGGCCCTGAGATTCGTTGTGTTCAGGACCTTCTGACGCGCGTCAGAAAGCCTCACCTCTGCCTGGAGCAGGTCGTTCTTGGTAATCACCCCGTTCTCATACAGGTTCTTTGCATCATGGAGATGGGCCTCAAGCGCTTTCACCTCGCTCTCAGCCACACGCAGCAGTTTTTCAGATTCCAGGAGATCGAAATAGACGAGAGCAAAATCAAGGGATACAAAGTTCCTGACCCTCAGGGTATCGAGCTTCTTGGTCTCAAGTATCGCTTTACTTGACCTGTACCGCGAGATAGTCCCCCCAAAATCATATAGTAACTGCTGGATGCTCATACTGTAAGAAGGAAAGTTCTTCTCGCTTGTGGGCACTGTAAAAGACCCGAATACTGCAAAGGGCTGACGCGCGAAGAACGCCTGGTTTGCAGACGCATTAATGGAAGGGAGCAGGGAAGCTTTTGCTATGAGCGTATCACCTTCGGATATCTTCTCCTGTTCCTGATTGATCTTTATCATTCTGCTGCTTTCCTGGGCGAGCCTTAAACCCTGCGGGAGGGTCAAGACCTCAGCGCGGGACAGAGACACAAAGACTGAGGTTAAGGTCGAGATAACCGAGATCAAATGAACTGCCCATATCCTGAGTGATAAGCCCTTATACCCACGTTTTGGAACTAACCATTTCTTCATTTGATTGTCCCCTTCATAAATATCCCCACAAACTCCCTGATGGTCTTTCCCGTGTCGCTGAAGCGGTATCTTTTTCTCAACATGAGTATCCCTTCAACCGTCTATTCCAGCAAAATATAGTCAGCGTCAATAGAGCGTACGGCTTTGGGATTGATGACGTCCGGGACTTCAGGGAGTATCACCCTATAGGTCGGGCCTGACAGCCTCTCCACCTGTTCGGGTATCCCCCTCTTCCATGAGTGGCCTGTCCCTGCAAGTACGACGACCGTCCTTTGAGGGTTGTTCCTCAGAAATTCTATGAGGTTCCATGCCATGGTCTTGTCCCACACCATCTGGGCTTCGCAAAAATGGACAAAAGACTTCCCTTCCGTGTAGTGGGCCCTGTAGGCCCTCTGTATGAAATTCATATACCCCTCATCAATATCACAACTGATTCCGGGAGGCAGGTGCCTCAGATCCCCGCTACCAAGGGATGAAAATCCCTCGCGGGATACCTTCCGGGTGATCTCATCAGGTACGTTCAGGCCTACCATAGGTATGCGGTGCTCTCTTGCATAGAGAAAGATATCTTTGTATAAAGGCCAGGGGACTGTCCAGTTGGACTGGTACGCCTTCATGAATTCATTCTGTCCTGAGCTTCCCTCTACCCAGCGGTCCAGTTCCTTCTGGCTGTCTGCCCTAAACATCTCGAGCCCTATGGCCACAGGAACACCCGAGCGGTTCAATGCCTTAATAATTTCAAGTTGTGCCTGGTGATGGCTGCTCCTGTCATGGAACTCGCCCACAAAAACGAGGTTCACCTTCTTGATATCCTCAATCATCTCATGGAACAGGATGGTCTTCCCGTCACCGGTCCTGAATACATGCTCATAGCCGGGGCACCCCTGTGGCCCGAGGATGAACAGAGCAGAGACCAGAAGGAAGACCTGTTTGGCGACTTTTCTCATTTCCCCTTCGCCTCATCCCATAATGCGTCCATCTCTTCAAGGGTCATTTCAGAGAGACTCTTCCCTGACTCCGCAGCCTTCATTTCAATATAACGGAAACGGGAGATGAACTTGCTGATGGTCTTTCTCAGGGCATCTTCCGGGTTCACCCCCACAAACCTCGAGATATTCACGAGGACAAAGAAAATGTCCCCCAGCTCATCTTCTATTTCGTTCTGGTTCCTCCCGGCAAGGGCCTGTCTAAATTCCCCCAATTCTTCGTCAAGTTTCTTAAGCACATCATCAACCCTTTTCCAGTCAAATCCGACCCGTGCTGCCCTGGCCTGTATCCTGTGTGCCCTCAGAAGGGAGGGAAGTTCCCTGGGAATCCCTTCAAGGATGGATTCCGTGTTCTTCCCCTCTTCTCTCTTTCTCTCCTCCCATTGCCTTAGCACCTCTGCAGGGGTTTCATACCGGGCGTCCCCGAATACGTGGGGGTGCCTCCCGATCATCTTTTCCGAAATCTTATGCATGACCTCATGGATGTCAAACTCTCCCTTTTCCGCTGCGAGCTGGCAATGGAAAATTATCTGGAAGAGAAGGTCACCAAGCTCCTCCTTTACCTTCTCAGGGTTGCCCTCATCAATGGCCTCCAATACCTCATAGGTCTCTTCGACCAAAAAGGGTTTAAGGGACTGTTGTGTCTGCTCCCTGTCCCACGGACAGCCGTTCTCACGCCTGAGTGCTGCCATGACTTCAACGAGCTTTTCCAATTCACCCTTTGACATCATCGAAGTATATAATAGAGTGAGAAAAAAGGTAAATGACGCGTGATGATCTTGAAGCGGGAACGGAGGACAGGCAGGAGTGCTTAGCAGAGGACAGACAGTCCCGGAATTTTCATAATCGACAGGACATTGAGATGGCCAATCTTTATTCAGTTAACGCAAACGTATCAGTTCGGATCTCTCAGAAGGTTTTTTCTTATAAAGTGTCGCATAAAAATTCCTCACCTGCCTGCCCTCTGCTTACCTTTGTCACCGCTTTAAGAACTTCCCTCCCTATTTCTGAGATATAAGCAATGGTTAATTCCCTCTATATCCACATTCCCTTCTGCATGAAGAAGTGCATCTACTGCGACTTTCTTTCTGTGCCTTACGATAAAGCCGTTGCCATGGACTATATCAATGCCGTGGTCAAAGAGCTGGAATTCAGAAGAGAGAGCGCGGGAGTATTGAAAACGGCCTACATCGGGGGAGGCACCCCCACCACGATCCCCACCCTTCCACTCATCAGGCTTTTGAGAACCATAAGGGATATGGTTGGTATCACCCCTGATGCGGAACTCACCATTGAGGCCAATCCCGGTACAGTCACCGGAGAAATGATCAGTGCCCTTTCTGAATCAGGGATCAACAGATTAAGTATGGGCATTCAGTCATTCAATGATAATGAATTAAAGCTCCTGGGAAGGATACACGATTTTTCTGAGGCCCTCAAATCCATAGCAGCAGCACGACACGCAGGTATCACAAATCTGTCCATCGACCTCATCTACGGGATACCAGGCCAGACGCTCCAAAGCTGGACCAAGACGGTATCGACTGCTATGAAGATTTCTCCTGAACATATCTCGGCGTATGAACTTACTCCGGAGAAAAATACCCCTCTCCATGAACTCATCTCAACGGGAAAACTCGAAAAACCTGATGAAGAGACCATTCTCGGGATGTACTCCCATGCCATGGACAGATTTGGTGAAGCGGGGTATAGCCACTATGAGATATCCAATTTTTCAAAACCCGGGTTCCAATGCAGGCACAATCTGAACTACTGGAACAGGGGGCAGTACCTTGGTATCGGTGCAGGCGCCCACAGTTTCATCGAGGACAAAAGGATAAGGAATACCGGTGATATCCTGGAATATATGGCGCTTGTATCGCAGGGTAATCTGCCCGAGGAAGAAGTGCTGGAGATTTCCCGCGTGGATGCCGTAAAGGAATCCATATTCCTCGGTCTGAGAAAAAAAGAGGGGCTGGACATCAGGGAATTCAGGGAGCATCTTGACATCGACCTTATGAAAATATCGGATCGATTAATCCGTGAGGGACTGCTCATTTCAGACAGCACACATTTAGCTCTTACGCAGAAAGGAATTGTCATCTCCAACACAGTGATCACCGAGCTGTTTACCCTGCTGGGACTGGGTTAGTCAGGATTGGTGAAACTAAAGAGGCTCGCCAGGTCTGGGGCAAGATACGTGAAGTTATTGACGCAGCCGGATATGAGGCCGCGTGAATTCAGCAAAGCACAGACCGTAATTAGGTGAGATTGATAGATAGAGAGGCACAGGGGGCTATTGTATCTTGCCTTGGAGCGGGCGAGCGTCTTATCATGAAGAAACTTATGAATTAAGCGGATTAGGCTAAAATTTCCTTATGAAAATAGCTCAAAAAAGACTTGGAGCGTCAAAAGGCAGAGAAAGGAGGGTGAGGCTTGTTTTCACCGCATTCCTTGCTGTATTTCTTTCCTTATCCGGAACGCTTTTCCTTTTCCTGGAATGGCAGGAGGCAGCCAGCGGTCCTCAGGTCTATGGATACAAAATCGTGAACATCTACCCCCACGATCCCTCGGCATTCACCCAGGGCCTGATTTATGAAGGCGGTTACCTCTATGAAGGGACCGGCCTTTATGGAAAATCAACTTTGCGAAAGGTTGAATTGAAGACAGGCAAGGTCACGAAACTCCTCCCTCTCTCTCCGGGTTATTTCGGCGAGGGGCTCACCTCCTGGAAAGGCGATCTGATTCAGCTTACGTGGAGGGAGGGAAAAGGCTTTGTGTACGAAAAGGAGAGTTTCCGCCTCGTCAGGGAATTCTCTTATCCCACCGAGGGTTGGGGGATTACCCATGACGATACGCACCTGATCATGAGTGACGGAAGCCCTTCGCTCTATTTCCTGGATCCCGGAACATTTATACAGGTCAGGAGGATGGAGGTCCGGGACAGAGGCACGCCTCTGAGCGGCCTTAACGAGCTGGAGTATGTGAAGGGGAAGATCTATGCCAATATCTGGCCAAGCGAGCGCATCGCCATAATCTCACCTCAAACCGGCCGCGTGGAGGGATGGATCGATCTCACAGGGTTATCAGGTTCTATGGGCCACTCTCCGAAGATTGATGTACTGAATGGAATCGCCTATGACAGGGACAAAGACAGGCTTTTTATCACCGGCAAGCTCTGGCCCAAGCTCTTCGAGATTAAACTAATTCCTGTAAAACCTTAGCTCACTTTATTCATAAGCTTCCTTATTTCGAAAAAGGCATCCGTCTCCCGGCAAGACAATGGCCCTCTTCGACTGTGCCGGGATCTACACCTAACAACACTCTGTTCTTATGTATTGTCATGGTCCGCTCTTGCGGACAAGCACATAACCCTGAGTCTTGCCATTGGAGCCGGACACCTCTGGCGAATTTATGAATTATTAGCACTGGAAGAGACGGTTTACCTCACCTCAAGGAATGCGCATTTAAGATACTCGGTCTCGGGCATGGAAAGCAGGACAGGATGGTCCTTTGCCTGGGACCTCAGTTCAACAAGCCTCACCTGTCTGCCTGCTTCCTTTGCTGCTGCTCTCAGCATTTCAATGAATGCTTCTCTTTCGATGTGATATGAGCAGGACGAGGTGGCAAGGAGCCCTCCCTCCCTGAGCACGCGCATTGCATTGGCATTGATCGCCCTATAGGCCCGGAGCGCTTCCTTCACCTTGGTCTTCCCTTTCACAAATGCAGGCGGGTCCAGGACGATAAAATCATGGCGCGCTCCCCGGATTACTTCACTTTTCAGAAATTCAAAGACATCGGCTGTCTTAAATGTGCAGCGTTCTGAGAGACCGTTCACATCAGCGTTCTTCTGCGCCTGCGTAATCGCACTCTCAGACTCGTCAACCCCTGTGAGTTCGCATCCTTTTTCTGCCAAATGTATTCCCCATGCACCAGAATAGCAAAAAAGGTCGAGCCCCCTCCCCTCTCCCACAAGAGCAGCGAAGGCCTTCCTGTTTTCCCTCTGGTCAAGGAAAAAACCGGTCTTCTGTCCTGAGAGGGGATCGATCTCAAAGAGAAGGGAATCCTCCCGTATCACAGGCAGTGCATCCAGGGTCCCCCTGATTACTCTCTTTTCCCTTTCAAGCCCTTCGAGCAACCGGGCCGAACTGTCATTCCTCAGCACAATGACAGAAGGGGACAGGACATCATCAAGGACATCCAGGATCATGTCGCGTATCCTGTCCATTCCCGCGGTGAGGAACTGGACAGAGAGGCAATCATTGTACTTGTCCACAATGAGACCGGGAAGAAAATCTCCCTCACTATAGACCGCCCTGAACGAGTCCGTATCCTTTAGCAATCTTCTTCTATACTCCAGCGCGTCAAGTATCCTCTTTTTAAAGAAACCGGGACCGATCGTTTCCCTCTGACGCGTGAGAATTCTTACCGCGATGAGTGAGTGGGGGTTGATATACCCTATGCCGAGAAAGTTGTCTTTTCTATCCCTCAGCTCCACTAACGCACCCGGCTCAAAATCCTTTGGACTCGTCGCAAGCTCATTAGAGAAGACCCAGAGATGGCCTGAAAGTATCCTCGATGTGCGGTTCAGGCGTGCGATTTCCATGGAATAATAATGCCGCATTGAATGAGAAAATACAATTGCATCCCAAGATGCACGTTTCGGACACCCTTTTGGGGTTTTGACAATCTTAATCTCGCACTAAAAACGCGCGAGACTTGCTTCCTGACACGCATCATAAGCAATTTTGACAACAGTATAGATTTCATGCTTAAATGAACTTTGAAGTTATGAAACAACTCGTGCTTATTCTCAGCGCTGTCCAGATCTTTCTTATGCCTCTGCAGGCAACAGCCCAGGAAAGAAACAACTATTTTTCGATAAAAGCAGGAACCATTTCCTTTACCGACGGTCTCAGGGAGGCTAACTTTCGCACAGGATTCGACGGAGAGATTGTGTACGGTCGTTATCTCACTCCGAATTTTGCCGTTGAGGTCGGGACTGGTTATCTTCATGACGGGGTGTACATAAAACAGGGTTTTAACTTTTCACAAGACATTCAGGCAATACCCGTTATACTTACAGCGAAGGTTATTTACCCCATTCAGCCGATAGAATTGTTTGCGGGTGCAGGGTACTCTGTGTATTTCACAAAGTACAAAGGTTTTCTGATAGACGCCGATGCGACCACGCACCTTTTAGCGGATGACAATCCTCCTGTGAAAAAGGCCACGGTTTTCGGAGGGCAGTTTGTGGCCGGTGTAAATTATTCTTTCTCGCCCGCCTTTTTCTTCGGCATTGAAGGAAAATACATTATCACAGACGCGGCTAATTTCAAGGTCTTCAGTCCAAGTCTGGACGGTTACGCAATAACAGGAAGTTTCGGCTACAGGTTTTAATAAACCAAGAATTATAAGATCGAAGGACATAAATTAACATGGAAATTCATTATATTGGAAACGTGATGCTACCTGTCAAATATACCGTTGACTCATAAAGTTATGTAGCCCTCATTGCATAAACAAGACGAAACGGTTGCTGTATCGCTGAAGGCCTGTCCTTTTGATATAATAAGCCATGTCGCCGGCAATGGCTGATATTCACTCCTTCAGAGAAAAACTCCAGACCTTAATCACGAAGTTCGAGAAGGACAAAACCCACTACCTTTCAAAAGGCTATCCCGAGGCACAGGTGAGGATAGACTTCAACAATCCTTCTGAAAAAACCATTCACGACAAGCTCGTCTCTCTCGTCAACCTGATGCTCGACCTGCATAAAAAGAAAGCCGCCCTACCCCCGTCCGCCGAGCGTGAAAAGATCGAAAGAGAGATAGAAATTACTGATGAAAAGATAGATGAGATTGTTTATGGGTTGTATGAAATAACGGAGGAGGAGTGGAAGGCAATTGAAAATAGCAAATGAACGTGACCGGAAGTCAATTTATGGGATCAGACAGCAACCTTGACTTTAGGTTAGAATAAAACTAAACCCGAAACAGGAGGTGATTCTCATGAGAGCGAATCAGGCAACGGCAGAGGCCTTTTTCACTGCATTCAAAGCACTCAAGGACAAAGAGAGAGAGGCATTTCTTGAAAAAGTCATAAGCGATCCTGCATTAAGAGAAGACTTCATTGATGTGGCATTGATTGAAAAGGCAAAAAAGGTTAAGGGCAAATCTATATCGGCCAAGGAATATTTTTCTAAGCGTCATAAAGAGCGGGAGTGAGCATTTATCAAGTCAAGCTAATGCCCGAGGCTCAAAAGGACCTTGATGGCTTCTCTGGCAAACTGCTATTGAGGTTTGAAAAGGCTATTGTAGGTTTATATAACAATCCCCGTCCGCTCAATTCTGTAAAACTCAGCGGCAGTGTTTCAAAATATCGCGTCAGAATCGGCGATTACAGGATTCTTTACGAGATTGATGATTCAAAGAAGGTAGTCAAAGTTTACCGACTTGCCCATCGCAAGGAGGCTTACAGATAGTGTTGACCGAATGCTCTAGCTCCACAAGATGAAAAACTCCCTATCCCCGTCCTATGATTCCCATATAGACATCGTGAGTGCCCAGTTCAATCTGAGGTTTTAATGTTATGAACAAGCTTTTGTAGGACGCAGGTACACAGCAAGGACCATCATGCTTCTTCATCACCTTTTCGTTCGGACCGCTAAAAGGCACGGGGGCAAACTCGCGTTTATTGATTGCACAGCCGATAAGCGCATGACCTACTCAAAGGCGCTCACTGCCTCCCTCATCCTCACAGAAAAGTTCAGGAAATATGAAAAGGGCTTTATCGGTATCATGATCCCCACGTCCCCAGGATGCGGCCTCTCATTCCTCGCTGCCCTCATGAGCGGCCGAACTCCGGTCATGATCAACTATTCCACGGGAGCACAAAAAAATGCGCTCTATGCGCAAAGAAAGTGTAAATTCAAAACCATCATCACCTCGCAGGCCCTGCTCGAAAGGATCGATTGCCCGGTGGTAG
Organism: Thermodesulfovibrionales bacterium; assembly: GCA_035524455.1. Classification (GTDB taxonomy): domain Bacteria; phylum Nitrospirota; class Thermodesulfovibrionia; order Thermodesulfovibrionales; family UBA9159; genus DASPUA01. The sequence continues at coordinate 14,065 of DATKOU010000178.1, forward strand.
ACGGAATGGTATTCATTGAAGACATTATCAACGGGATTTCCATTACAGATAAACTGAGGGCTGCGCTCACGGCACAGCTCCCGACTCCCTTCATCCTCAGGAGCATTCATAGGGGAAGTGAAGACAGCGATTGTGTCATCCTCTTCACCAGCGGAAGCGAAAAGGACCCCAAAGCGGTACAGCTGACCCACCGCAATATTGCATCAAATATCAGGGATTTTAGTACGGCCATACATCTTTCCCATAAGGACCGTATGCTCGCGAACCTGCCCTACTTTCATGTCTTCGGCCTTACGGTAAACCTGCTGACACCCCTCTATCACGGCATGTCCATAATCTCCTGTGCAAATCCCATTGAGTACAAAACCATCTGCGCCATTGTCCGTGACCAGAAACCCACCATTATGGTGGGGACACCCAGCTTCTTATGGGGATATCTCCGCAAATCAGAAGCGGGTGACTTTCAGAGCGTAAGACTCATGGTGTGTGGAGCGGACAAATGCCCTGATGCCCTGCGGGCGGAATTTCTCTACAAACACGGGACTACCCTTTACGAAGGGTATGGGGCCACCGAGACATCACCCGTGATCTCGGTAAACACCCCGGAGCACAACAGGCCGGGGAGCGTGGGGAAGCTGCTTCCCGGAGTGAAGGTGCGCATCGAGAATTACGACACGGGCGAGGATTGCTGCCCCGGAGAAACGGGCAGGATTATGGTAAAGGGAGACCTGGTAATGAAGGGGTACCTGAACGATCTTGAAGAGACATCCATGCGCATCCGTCACGGCTGGTACGACACAGGTGATATGGGATTCCTCGACAAAGAGGGCTTCCTGTGGCATGCGGGAAGGCTGAAGAGGTTTGTGAAGATTGGCGGCGAAATGGTTTCCCTGGTAAGGGTCGAAAATATCCTTGAGCAATTCCTTCCTGAAAATGTTTTATGCTGTGTGGTGGAGCTGCCTGATCCCGTGAAAGGAGCAAGGATCGTCGCAGTAGTGACACAGAGAGTGGACGAAGGGAATATAATGAAAAAGATGGGGGAGCATCTTCCCAATATTGCGCTTCCCAGACAGTTCGTGGTGATGGATGAACTTCCCAAGATGGGGAGCGGCAAAATAGACTTTAGGCACGTGACAGAAATAGTATGTAATGCTCTGTATAAGAAGCAATAGCCTCCATGTTTCTGTTTCCTCATTGCACTGACTGCGCGCTCTCCTTTTGCATTTTCCCGAATAAGAGTGCTAAACTTTTAGGATATTACCTCAGCGCCCGAAAGGACCATAAATGGAACTCCATACCCTCAGAATAGGTGAACTCAGAACGCTTCTTGACCGTAAAGAGGTCGCGGTGAAGGATGTGGTCGATTCTGTATACAGGAGGATTGATGCGGTGGAGGACCGCGTCAGGGCTTTTGTGACCCTCACCAGGGAAAGGGCTCTTGAAATGGCTTCCGAGGCACAGAGGAAAATAGACCGCAACCTTTCAATGCCCCTCCTCGGAATCCCCCTTGCCATTAAAGACAACATGTGTACCAGGGGCATAAGAACAACCTGCTCCTCAAAGATTCTTTCGCAGTTCGTCCCCCCGTATGAGAGCACAGTTACTTCGCGATTGGCTGAAAAGGGATATATCTT
>DATKOU010000179.1:0-8274 GCA_035524455.1 Thermodesulfovibrionales bacterium
TGACTTTCCTGCCCAAACTCTATATTCCCCTCTAATATTTCCTCACAACGAATTTTCTCATAAAAAACAAAATGTGAACCTGGCACATCGTGTCGTTACCCGTGGGCCTCTGCCCAGCTTTTTCCATATCCGATGTCTACCTTCAATGGCACTAATAATGAAACCGCGCCCTCCATGGTCTCCCGAACAATACGTGTGGTTCTGTCCAGTTCATCCCCGGGCAGTTCAAAAACGAGCTCATCATGAACCTGAAGGATCATCTTCGCATCCACTTTTTCATGGCGGAAGCGTTCCCGGATCCTTATCATCGCTATCTTTATGGCGTCAGCAGCAGTGCCCTGAATGGGTGAGTTTATTGCCAGTCTCTCTCCCTGTGCCTTGGTTATGGCGTTCTGACTCTTTATCTCGGGCACCTTCCTCTTCCTCCCGAACATGGTGAGCACGAAGCCTTTCTCCTTTGCCTCACTAAGGGTTTGCTCTATGTAGGCCTTTACTCCCGGATGCCCCGTGAAATAGCCATCTATGTATCTCTTCGCATCTGCCGGGGTTATGGTCAGCGCCGCCGACAGGCCGAAGGGCGAGATTCCGTACACAACCCCGAAGTTCACTGTCTTTGCAACTCTCCTCATTTCTGAGGTGACCTTATCCATAGCTACTCCAAAGAGGGCTGAGGCTGTCCTTGTATGGATGTCCACTCCTGACATGAATGCATCGATGAGCCCCTGGTCCTTGCTGAGATGTGCGAGGATCCTCAGTTCAATCTGAGAGTAGTCAGCAGAGAGGATGAGATTGTCCTGCTCAGCGATGAAGGCATCCCTTATCCGTCTTCCCCATTCGCCCCGTACAGGGATGTTCTGGAGGTTAGGTTCACTGCTGCTCAGCCTTCCTGTGGCAGTGGCGGTCTGGTTGAAGGAGGTGTGAATGCGGCCGGTACGGAGATTTACCAGATCAGGCAGGACATCGGTATAGGTGGACTTTAATTTGCTCAGGCTCCGGTAATTCAGTATCTCCCCGGGAAGTTCATGGGATTCCGCAAGGTCTTCCAGGACGCTCAGTTCTGTGGAAAATCCTGTCTTTGTCTTTTTCCCCGGCTTGAGTCCCAGGCTGTGGAACAGTACCTTGCTCAGCTGTTTTGGTGAGTTGATATTAAATTCTTCACCTGCAAGGAAATGAATCCTTTTCTGAATGGATTCAATCTCCCTGGAGAGCTCCTTCGACATATCGTTGAGTTTAGCCACATCCACCTTAAAGCCCGCTTCCTCCATGTCAATCAGTACGTGGATGAGAGGCATCTCTATATCGAAATAGAGTGCATCAAGGTCTTCCTCCTTAAGTCTCTCAAAAAGCGCTCCCTTTAATTCCATGGCCAGGGCCGCATCCTCGGCTGCGTAGCTTGTTGCCTCCTCCAGGGGAACCTCTGAAAAAGATCTCTTCTTTCCCACTACTTCCTGGAATGATTTTTTGCGGTATGAGAGGTATTCAAAGGAGACATCTTCAAGGTTGTGGTCCGGTTTGTTGGGGTTGATGAGGTATGAGGCGATCATGGTATCGTATAATATGCCCTGCACCTCTACCCTCTCTTGCCTGAGCATCCCGATGTCATATTTCAGGTTGTGCCCGATCTTCGGGATACCCGGATTTTCTAATATGCCGGAAACCATTCTGAGAACTTCTCTTCTGTCCAGCTGTTCAGGAGCCCCTTCATATGAATGACCAAACGGTATATAATATGCCTTTCCTGGCTCCCTGCATAAGGCAAGGCCGACGATGCGGTCCCTTAAAGGGTCTTTCCCTGTGGCTTCAATATCAAGAGCGAAACTACCGTGAAGGGACGAGAAGATCTCTTTGCACTGTTCCATAGAAAGTATGCTTTCGTACTGCCTTTCGCTCTTTGCAGAAGGGATCAGTTTCATGAGGCTTCCAAACTCGAACTCGCGGAAAAGGGAAAGCAACTCAGACCATGAAGGTTCCCTCATGCCAATTTCGTCGACATCCATGTCTATGGGCACCGCAGTGTCTATGGTCGCAAGTTTCTTGCTCATTCTCACGAGGTCTGTATTTTCGCTCACAAGGTTCCTGAGCCTCTCCTTCTTGATAGCCTCGGGATGATCAAGAAGTTCCTCAAGGTCTTTGACCCCTGCGAGGAGCTCCCTTGCTGTTTTTTCGCCAATGCCCTTTATGCCCGGGATGTTGTCCACCGCATCTCCTGTGAGCGCCATGAACTCAGGGACCCGCTCAGGCCCCACCCCGAATCTCTCCCTCACATACTCTTCATCCATGACCTTGTCTTTGATAGGGTCATAGACTTTTATCCTTTCACCCACCACCTGCAGCATATCCTTGTCGCTTGTGACCAGGAAGACTTCAGCCCCTTTCTTTGCGGCAATCTCTGCCATGGTGCAGAGGAGATCGTCAGCCTCGTATCCCGGCATTTCCACCATTTTTATCTGGAAGGCGGAGATGACCTTTCGTATGGCCGGAAGCTGCTGTACCAGTTCTCCGGGGGTCTCGGGCCTGTGCGCCTTATATCCCTCGAATATCCTGTGTCTTTCGGTGGGGACCGGGGAGTCAAAGAAGACCGCAATACCGTCAGGTTTCTTCTCTCTTATTATTTTCATGAGCATGTTGGTGAAGCCGTAGATGGCATTAGTGGGAAATCCCTTGGAATTGGTGAGGCCCTTTATCGCGTAAAAGGCGCGATACACGTATGAATTTCCGTCGATAAGGTAAAGATGCATGGGAAATTATACCACACAGCCCTTTTGCAGAGGATTGGCAAGGTCTCGTTCAATCCTCGCAGTGGTGAAGGCGCTGCATGGAAGGCGTTTTAAAGGTTCTGTTATCATACACTCATGAAGGTTATTGTGGGGATGAGCGGAGGGGTTGATTCTTCGGTGACAGCGTATCTGCTCAGGAAACAGGGACATGAAGTGGAAGGAGTGAGCTTTGTCCTGTATGAGGCGAGAATGAAAAATACCTTTTCGGGATGTTGTTCCATGGAGTCCATTCGCGATGCGGGAGAGACGGCTGCGCGACTGGGAGTGGAGCACACTGCCGTGGACCTGAGGGATGAGTTCATGACCCGTGTTATAGAGCCCTTTATTGATGCCTACGCACGAGGGATCACTCCCAACCCGTGCATCCTCTGCAACAGGCACATTAAGTTTCCTCATCTCTTGAGAGTGGCTGACGAGAGGGGTGCTGAATACATTGCCACAGGCCATTACGCCATCACAGAAAGCAACCGGCAGCCGGCAGTCGTCGGTCAGGAGAGGGTTTGTTTGAAAAAAGGCATCGATCCGAAGAAAGATCAGTCCTATGTGCTTTACGTGCTGAGGGCCGAAGAATTGAAAAGGCTCATACTGCCTTTGGGTGAAAAAAGGAAGGACGAGGTGCGGGAGATTGCAAGGGAATTGAAACTCCCTGCTGCAAGGAGGCCCGAGAGCCAGGAGATTTGCTTTATCGGGGACAGGAACTATCGCACGTTTATGCATACGCTTGTCCCTGAAGAGCGAGGGGGTCCCATTATCGACATTGAGAGCAGGAGGGTGGTGGGCTCCCATAAGGGTATTCATACCTATACCATTGGCCAGCGTAAAGGTCTCGGCATCTCCTCTCAGGAGCCCTTGTATGTGGTGAAGATAGACCCAGCGAGTCATACCCTTTACGTCGGTCCAAAGGAAGCCGCAAAGATGAAAGAGTTTAAGGTTGACGAAATCAATTGGCTGATAAAAAATGCTGAACTGCCAAAGTGCGGAAGTGCGGCAGAAACACAACCCGTTGAAGCGACTTTTTCTCTTCCGAGCATCCGGGCTTCTGTGAAGGTCCGTTCCATGATGAGGGACGAACCAGCCACCCTCTCCCTCATGCCTGACGGAAGGGTGCATGTGGTGTATGACGAGCCCCAGTGGGCGCCAGCGCCGGGCCAGAGCGCGGTCTTTTACCAGGGAGACATGGTGCTGGGAGGGGGAGTGATTTCCGAAGTGGCAGCTTGATTATCTTGTTACTGCCAATTGCTTTGTGTTACTTTAGTGTGTGGCAGGAAAAGTTGTTTCTCTCAATATCAGCGATAAGAAGGGTGTGAGGAAAAGGCCGGTGCCTGAGGTGGTGCTGAAGACCGCTTTCGGCATCGAGGGCGACGCCCATGCCTCTTCTGCATGGCACAGACAGGTGAGCCTTCTTGCCCTTGAGAGCATAGAGAAGATGCGGGGTATGGGCCTTAAGGTGAACCCGGGAGATTTTGCAGAAAACATTACCACAGAGGGAATAGACCTGCTATCCTTTCCCATTGGAACACACTTGACCATTGGAGGGAATGTTGAGGTGGAGGTGAGCCAGATCGGGAAGGAATGTCATACGCGATGTGCCATATTCTATCAGGCAGGGGACTGCGTCATGCCAAAGGAAGGGATATTCGTCAAGGTACTCAAGGGTGGAAAAATAAAGGAAGGAGACAAAATAGTGGTCAATAGCTCATAGCTCGTAGCTGATAGTCAAAAAACTACGAACTATGAACTATGAACTATGAACTACTGATGATAACGGTTGCGGTCCTCACATTGAGCGATAAGGGCTCAAAAGGAGAGAGGGAGGATACGAGCGGTCCCCTGATCGGAGAGATGCTTAAAGGCATGGATGCCCGGGTAACGTATTACGAAGTATTGCCTGACGAGAAAGAGGTGATTAAGGAAAAACTGAGGGAATACTCCCTGAAGGCCGATTTGATACTCACTACAGGGGGTACAGGGCTCAGCCCGAGGGATGTGACACCAGATGCCACCCTTGAGGTCATTGAGAGGGAGATTCCGGGAATTGCAGAGATCATGCGCGCAGAGGGAATGAAGAAGACATCGAGGTCCATGCTCTCCAGGGCTGTGGCCGGAACCAGGGGAGTGGCGCTTATCATCAACCTTCCCGGAAGTCCCAGGGCGGTGAGGGAGAATCTCGGTGCGATACTGGATGTTATTCCCCATGCCATAGAAAAGATAAAAGGAGACACAAAAGAATGCGCAGCGCCATAGGGCATAACGTATGAAGGATGTTTCTTTTCCCCTCGCATTCCTCGCAGGGATCATGTCGTTCCTGTCGCCCTGCGTGCTTCCCCTCCTCCCCTCTTATGTCTCGTTCATCACCGGGATATCATTTGAAGACCTCACCACAGGTGCGGACAGAAGTAAAATACGCTATCTCACCATAACCAATTCCCTCACCTTCATCCTCGGCTTCTCAACAGTGTTTGTCGCCCTGGGTGCATCATCTTCTGCAGTAGGGAAATTCATGTTCGAATACCAGGAATGGATCAGGATCGGCGGGGGCATTCTTATCATTGTCTTCGGCCTCTTTGTCGCGGGATTTCTCAAGATGGATTTTCTCATGAGGGACAAGAAGGTCCATCTCAGCGGAAAGCCCGCCGGATATGTGGGGACATTTCTTGTGGGGATGACCTTTGCTGCAGGCTGGACACCTTGCATCGGTCCGATACTGGGGACCATACTCCTCTACGCGAGCTCGAAGGGGTCAGCCTTCTACGGGTTCAAACTCCTTGCAGTCTACTCCCTCGGCCTTGCACTCCCCTTCTTTATCTCATCCCTCGCGATCAACAGTTTCCTCAGTTATTCCAAAAAGCTCATGCGATATATGCGCGTGATTATGATCATAAGCGGTCTCCTCCTGATACTCTTCGGCATCTTGCTCCTCACCAACAGGGTGAGGGAGTTCACGGGCTTTCTGCCCGACTTTGGTATCAAGTTCTGACGCTCCCGGACACGCTTGACAATACCGCGGGCAATGCTTACAGTAGGCTGAAAAAAACGAGTGAAATGAGGAGGTAAGATGAAGAATCAGGAATTAAGGCAAGGCGGCATTTTTACGGGTCTACCGGCATCTCTTCTTTGCACTCTGCTCTTGGTATTCATGGGAGCCTGCGGGGGAAAAAAGGAGGTAAAGCAGGTATCTCAGGAATCCAGAATCTCCCAGGAAGCCTTTTCTGTGGTGGAGCAGCTGAGGACCGCCTATCTGAAAAGGGACTTCACGGTCATTGCTGACTACAGCACGACAGAGGGGTATCGGGAAATAGTGGACTCCCTGAAATACTTTGACTCAGTAGATCTGACCTTCACCCCGAGATGGGTCGAAATGGAAAAGGCGAAGGTCTATGTAAATGTCTCATGGCAGGGCAGCTGGAAGGTAGGGAAGGATACGTTCCGGGAGAGGGGAATGGCCATCCTTTTGTTTGAAGGCACGCCCCTGAAACTCGCCAAGATTGTGAGGGGAAATCCCTTCAAGTATCCTGAAAGACCGTAACGTGTGAATCGTGAACTGTGAAAAGGAACAAGTGGTATATTTATTATTAAGCAGGTTATCAGCAAGAATACCTATATAGCTTCACAGTCTGTCATGACAAAACCGAAAACCATCATGTCTCTTACGGTCTTTATCAACCATTCACGTTTCACCTTTCACGGTATCAATGGCAGCTGCTGCAGGAACTGCTGCTGCAGGAGCTGCAGCCTGAAGAGCCTTGATTTTCCACGCCACTCATGCCAAAGCGCGAAAACTTTTTCCTGATGTCTTTGGAACTACATTTGGGACATTGTACGGTCTGGCTCCCGAAGACCAGCTTCTCAAAGTCCTCACCACACGCATTGCATTTATATTCGAAGATGGGCATCGCACCTCCCCGCTAGGCAACTTTGTCTATTATACCAGGGATGCCGGTCCTGAAACAAATTGCCTCTTCCAGGAGTTCCACGAGGTGAAATACCGGTATATCCTTCATGCCGCCACTGAGCTGCAGCATGCAGCCGGGACACGCAGTGATGATGGCTTCAGATCCTGTCTTCCTGTATGCGTCGACCCTCTTTTCCCTGAGACTTCTGGAAAGGTCCCTGAAGGTGAGGCTGAAGGTCCCGCCAAACCCGCAGCACCCTTCCTCTCCTGGTTCCACCAGTTCCGCGCCGGCACGCTGTATCAACTCCCTGGGCTCTTTCTTTATTCCCAGGGAATAATTCAGGTGGCACGGGTCATGGTAAGTCACCTTCCTGAAATTCCGGAGAGGGGAGGGTTGAGACGGATCCCATTTGTTATGCAGAAAACCGGATATGTCCATTACGTTATCCAGTCCCTTGCCTACAAGACCGGGATAATGGTGCTTAAGTGAGAGGACACACGTGGGACAGAGACTGAGAACAGCCTCTGCATTCAGCCTGCTGAATATGGTGAGATTCTTCTTTGCCAGGGCAGCAGCCTCATCCTCCATGCCAAGACTTCTCAGGGGGGCGCCGCAGCAGACCTCTCCCTTGGGGAGCACTACCTCATACCCAAGATGCACAAGGACATTTATCAGAGAGATTCCCAGGGAGGGAAGGAGAAAATTTATGCTGCAGCCGGTGAATAGTGCAACGCGGCCAATCTTCCTTTCGGGTTTGTACACCTGTTGGTCATCTTTTAGAGGAGCATAGGGGAGGGAAAGGGGAAAAGGAAGGATATCCCTTTGAGAAAGAAGGGGATGCAAAAGGGGGTGGAGTATCCTCGCGGCCCTGAACCCCAGCAGGGGTCTCTTCACCAGGAAACGAATAAAAGGCCTGAGATACTTTCTCTTCTGGTCCACGGGCCTCAAGAGTTTTCTGGCATGATATATCATCTCCGTGATATGCAGGGCGGGAGGGCAAAGCTTTTCACACGCGCCGCACTGGATGCAGCTGAATATCCTCTCGCTGAGGACGGGAGAGGGTTCCAGCTGATGGGTCAACAATCCCCTCAAAAGGGTAAGCCTTCCCCTGGCGCCCATGGCCTCTGTGAGACCCTCATCGTAAGTGGGACAATATGCCTTACAACTCCCGCATCTTACGCACCGCGACAGCTCTTCACTGTATTCATCTTGCTTCATAGTGTATTCTAATGTATCGTGGCACAGCCACGCAAACAGGCTTTGACTAATGATGAATTTCCCGATACAATGATGCCATGAAGGTGGGGTTTGTCTATGACGAGGTCTTCCTGCAGCATGAGACACCGAGGGGGCATCCTGAATGCAAAGAGAGACTGATCACTATCGTGAGTGCCCTTAGGGATTCCCCTCTCTGGAATAAGCTAGTCCACATCAAGCCGAGGAAGGCAGATTTCGTAGATATTGAGATGGTGCATCAGCACCGCTATGTGGAGAAGGTGAGGCAATTCGGTGGAGGGTATATAGACCCTGACACGTACATTTCCGGGGGGAGTATTGATGCGGCATTGTGTGCGGCAGGAGCGGTCATGGAGACAGCGAAGCAA
>DATKOU010000180.1:0-7526 GCA_035524455.1 Thermodesulfovibrionales bacterium
TACCGGCATAGGTTTCATTCACTGCAGTATAGGGCTCTCCCTGGGCTACAAGGTATTCGTGGCCGTTAAAACTGTAACCGAAGGTCTCTGCCTTGACGAAGTTAAGGGCCGGTACTGTGGGGATCAGGTATTCACAGTTAGGAGAACCGGCAGTGCAGCCGGCGGGAGCTACGTTGGAAGGCACTGCAGAATAATAATCCACCGTGACCTGTGGGCCATCGACAGTGAAGATATAGTAGCCGACGGTGTGGAGTTCCTGTGATATCTGGGTCTGACGGGTGAAGCCGAATGCCGGTACATTGTATTTGTCATCGTTTGACGGGTAACCAGGGGTGTAGAACTTGGAGCTGTCAGATGCGCAAAGTATGTCCTGAACGCTGGAAGTCTTATCAGGGCTGGTGATGATCGACCGGTTATGCATATGGTCGTGGCCACCGATGTAGTAGCGTACGCCGTTGCTTTGCAGGCTGCTGAAGAAGGCATTCTGCCCGTCCGGATCCTTGGAGGGATCTGAGCCGAAGAGGACGTCGACGTGGTTCTCGGTGATCAAACCCTTGTGGCTCATGACAAAGGCATGCGTGCCGGCTGGCCGGCCGGAGAGCTGGGCGGTGATCCAGGGCTGCTGGGGGTCGATGCCTGGGGTGATGCCGTTGGTGTCCTTGCCGGCCTGTCCGTCGAGCAATACAAAGCGTACGTTTTTGTAGTCGAAAGAATAGGTCAACCCATTCAGGTTGGAATAAGACATGCCGCCAACAATGTAATTTTGAGGGCTGCTGAAGTTGGAACCCATGGTGAAAGTAGAACCGGAGACAATGGGGAAAGGCTGAACCGCAGCATCAGGGTTCGGCACGGTAAAAACGTTCGCCGGGGTGGCGTTCATTACACCGGTCTGTGTCTGCGGGTAGATGCGCTGGAACTCAATTGCGGCGGCCTGCGACGAATCATGGTTGCCGCGGAACGGGAAGAAGCCGACCCCGGCATTATAAAGCTCCTGGGCGAATGCGGCCCGCGTATCCTCACCGTTGATGGAACCGTTGTCGCACAAATCGCCCACCTCAATGACGAATTTAACATCTTTGTTGATGAATTCGGTATTGAGCTTTTTAATGATATCGACCGGTACCGAGTTAGGGCTCCTGCCATCGTCAGCTCCGATCCACTGCGTGTCTGACATGACGCCGAATTTCCAAGGCTCAGCCGATGCTGATCCGATAAAGATTGTGAGTGCGAAGACGAGACTCAACACCCATGCTGCTTTGAAACTGGATAGTCTTTTCATTGCAAACACTCCTTTTGATAGATTTTTGAGATTGTTGCCTGTCCTAATGCTTGTTCACTCCCAATTACCGCTACTTGAACGCTCTGCCCTTCGCGGACTAAGATACAAGGCGGTATTCCCTGAACTCATTCTCCTTTTCCCACCTCCTTTCCCTTTCGATGTCCTCACCCATTGCAAGGAAATCCTTGCTGGTTTTGGCTTCCTAGAATAGTGGTGCCAGAGCAGGGTCTCTTTTGCGTGTTTGAATGAGGTACCGAGTTTTTATCCCTGTGTCTGAGAATACAAGACGCGCATTACACGATTATGAAAAGCCCGTGACATTTTCATGAAGCAGAGGTCAGTAATGAAAAAAGTGCGGCGATCACTGCGAGGCAATTAGGCAGAAAAGCACAAAAACAGATTTAGCAGAAAGATAACCTTACTGTAATATCAGTGCAATATTTCTATGGTATAACCCTTTCATGACTGAGCTGTTGGACATAAGCGGACAGTTCCCCTATCTCGGGCTTTTCGTGGCGCTCATCCTGGGGAGTGTAGGATTGCCCCTTCCAGAAGATGCGATCCTCATGTGGTGCGGGTTTCTTATTTCCAGGAATACGGTCGAGCCCTTGCCGGCGCTGCTGGTGGTGTATTCAGGGGTTATTCTCAGTGACCTTCTCATATTTTCCTTCGGAAGAAGGTATGGCCGGTTGATTGTCGGACACAAGCTATTTCAGCGGATACTCTCTCCCGGGAAGCTTTCTGCTCTTGAACTCAAGTTTAACAGGCATGGGGCTCTTCTTATATTCATAGGCAGGCATATTTTTTGGCTCAGGGCAAAAATATTCCTGACAGCAGGAATAATGAAGATGTCCCCCCGTAAGTTCCTCATGGCTGATGCCATGTCCGCACTGGTTTTCGTTTCTGTAATGGTCACCGCGGGCAACATCGGAACAGGATGGCTTCCCTCTCTTAAAAGCTTTATTATGCAGCCATGGTGTGTCATCGCATCAGTACTAGTCATCCCTATAGGTGTCTTTGTACTTGTCCGGCATCTCATTGCAAGACGACAACACTCCTGCTCTGTGATGCCACTGTGTCAGAAGGAACTGTCATGTGTGGATCAACTGGATGGTCTTTAACGCTGAATTGAGCGTTTCATTGCTCATAATAATCTGGACGCCTGTTCAGCCACTGATGAGCGGGCAGTCTTACTTAAATTCAGATAACAAAAATTCTTCTCATTAATGAACTTGCTAATCAAGTAAGCCAATCCATTCGAATAAGAGTCAAGAAACGGGTGATCCACTTGCTCCAGGTCGCCGGTAAAAACAATTTTTGTATTCTCGCCGCATCGGGTAATGATGGTCTTGGTGTCAATTGGTCGCAATTGCTGTGCCTCGTCGATAATGAAATACCGTCTCGGCAGGGACCGCCCCCGTATATAGGTGAGAGGTTCGATTTGCAGAATGCCGGAGTCAATCAGATACTGATAACTCCTGTAGCGCACAGACATATTATCCTTGATCAGCCCTTTTGGGGTCCCCACGATAATCTCCAGATTATCAAAAATTGGCTGCATCCAGGGATGAAGCTTTTCCTGTATATCGCCGGGGAGAAAACCGATGTCATTTCCGCCCAAGGGGATGGTGGGTCTCCCTACGAGAACTTGTTCGTATAAGGGAGATTTCTTGGTTGTTTGGTGAAGTGCAGCACTCAAAGCAAGAAGGGTCTTTCCCGTGCCTGCAGTTCCCGTAAGAGCTACAACTTCAATATCGGGTCTGGTTAAGGCATCGATCGCGCATGCCTGTTCCACATTTTTGGGGGAGATGTTATCCAGCGATCTGCCATTCCTTATCCTCGTCTCTGTATCCCTGCCCTGCAATCTAATCAAATCGGGGCCTGACTGCACATATCTCACTGAACGTATTCTTTTTAAACAATCCTCCCTGCTCAGAATCCTTCCATATTCTTTATAGATTGAGGTCTTATCATGTTTATAGTCCTGTGACAGAATCCCGAATGACTCTGCCTTGATTCTTACCGCGGTATCTTTTGACACGACAGCCACAGTATGAGTGCTGTTTTTTTCTGCGGTGCTTGCCGCCACCGATATTATCCTGTTATCCGGTGAATCCTTCACGGACAGATGCGAATGCTCATCCGTCGCTATTCTCAGGGTCCCCCCTTTCCCATTAGGGAGGGCCACACCCCTCGACAAATCACCATGCCTTCCGTTGCCGTTCTTGCATAATGAGCCAATAAGTTTTAAGGCCTGCCGGGCTGAGTAGGGTATCTCCCCATCCCCTTTTTTTAACTCATCGAGTTCTTCAATGACTGTGATAGGGATGATGATGTCATTGTCTTCGAATCTAAAGATGGATTTAGGGTCATGAATGAGCACATTGGTATCGAGAACAAAGATATGTTTCATTCACTGTCCTCCTTTTTCATGGCAGTTTTTTGAAAGGGGGCTTTTATAAAAGAAAGGGATGAAAGCAAGATGCTTTTTGGCAAGGCTTTGAGGGTAAAGATGTTGTCATGCCTCTTCTCAGCAGGCATCAGATTCGGATTTTTCAAATACAAAAGATAAAAAAGGCCGATCCTCTCTCCTCACTGTCAGGCGATCCGTTCCCTAATCGCATTCACAAAACGATATCTCCACGACCAGAAGCCGCTTTCAGGACAGGGAAGTAATACTGAATCTTTTCCAATGATAAACCGGTTACCTCTCCATACGACCGTAGCGCTCAACACGGGAACAAACCAGATAAACCCTATCACAATGTCTTTTACCGGCGCAAGAAAATAGAGGAAAGGGTTCAGGTCTGAGCCAGCGCGTCTGCCCATATAATAATCGCCAGCTGTTTTTACAAGGCAGACGAGGAGTGCAAATGACACAGTGGTTTTGGATGCCTCCCAGAAAATTATGGGAAGTGAAGACATAAATACCGTATTACCCATTAATTCGCTGAAGTATTTGGGCCCGCCTATTTTCCATCTCAACTTCCCCCATCTGGTATGCCTGTTGATAAATTTTCTGATTCCCCAATAGTGATTCACATTCTTTATCATGTAGTGCGACAGGAGCACCTTTTTCCCGCTTTCATGCATCATCTTGCCGATCATATAATCTTCAGCCAGTATGTCTTTGAACGCCATTAGACCGCCAATGGCGTCGAGGTCCTTTTTCCTCATGAGCATGGATTTGCCCACTACGCAGGGCATTTTAAGAAATTTGTCAAGGAAGCAGACGCTTCCCATGACAAAAGAGTTCATGTGGAGGTTTTCAAATACAGAGCCGATGGAGCGTCCGCCAATCCCTCTGATAAGATTGCTCACAAGGCCCACTCCATGGTTATTCATGGGCCTCGCTATCTCCTTCAGGTAATTTTTATCTACCAGAACATTGCTGTCGCTAATGAGCACATGCTCATACCTTGCGATTCTATACGCAGAGAGCAGGTTATTTACCTTTGGGTTCAACCCTTCGTCACAGTGCTTTACAATGATGGAGATATCTCTGTCAGGGTATTTATCTTTTATCTTCCTGGCAACCTTGTAAGCAGGGTCGTTATAGTCCTGAAGGGAGAAAATGATTTCATATTCAGGATAGTCCTGGACACAGAAGCTTTCGAGGTTGTCGAACAGATTATCATCCAGTCCTTTTAACGGCTTAAGTACCGATATGGCAGGAAAAGATCGGGGAAGGGTCTCCCCTTCCCCTGAGTTGGGGGGGGAACCACTATAGGAACGGACCGCTACTATCTGTAGTCCGTATCCTATAAGGCCAAGAACTGTGATGCCTGCAAAAATCCAGAATATCTCCATGCGTTTTCCTCCTAGTTTCTGAATAGGGTTATGGCAACCCCTTTGTTATGCCGAATACACTGCTTGATGGAACCAATGTCCTTCTCGCAATTCAGCAATGTTTTCCAGGAGTAGAGATGCCGGGTCCTGTGAAAATCGCTGTTTGCAATGTAAGGGTATTTTTTGAGGCTTATCACATTGAAGACGTCGTCCCTGTTTGCAATTTCCCATGCATCGATGTATCTGGCATACTTCTCTCTATTGTTCCAGAGGAAGAGCGTGTCCCTGCCCAACTCCGACGTGTGATGGGGGTGGCATGCCACAGTGAGTGAATTCTGTTTCTTCGCTTCAAGGAAAATCTCCTCAAAACTCCAGCACGCAGGGATGAACTCCTTGATATCAAGGACAAGCATATGGGCTGACTTGTCAGCACTCAGGTGGTTCTTGCTTATCTCTACACCGGGGATTACCAGCATCTTATATTTTTGCCACGCCCGTTCTGATTCATCCTTGATATGGGATAAATAGCGTCTGAAGTTGTTGTGCGTTACCGACAGTCTGAAGCGGTGCGCAAGCTTGCCGAAGGAGTTGTCGCCGTTCACGACGTGGTCGGTAATCGCAATGGCATCAAAACCGGCCTGGCCGAAGAGGTCAATCGTCCTTTTTAACTCCACCGAACCGTCAGAGTATTTTGTGTGGATATGGAAATCACACAGAAGCATTGCCTATTACAATAATGCTTTTTAGTTACAGGATTATTAAGGGAGGATTACATTTCTGTTAAAGCTGCACTGATCCTCGCGGGTATGACCTTTTGAGGGGCTCGCCCGGATTGGGGCAAGATACCACGGGTTATTGGTGCGGCCGGGTGTGAGGCCGCCTGAGTTAATTCATCCGAAGGCTGTGATTAGGTGATCCCTGACGAGAAAGGAACAGAAGGGCCATTGTATCTTGCCTAACGGCGGGTGAGCCCCTAAGCAAAACATCATTAAGTGGGCTACAACCGGCTTCTGATGAGGTAAGAATAATACGCAGCCGCGTTGGTACGTTTTCGTTTCAAAGTGGCGAAGTCCACTGTATAGAGGCCGAATCGTGCATCAAGGCCCTGGAGCCATTCATAGTTGTCGATGAGGGACCAGTAAAAATATCCCCGCACATCGATCCCGTTATTGAGGCATCTTTCAAGGGCGTCCACATGCCTCCTCATAAATTTAATCTTCCTCTGATCGTCACGCGTGGCAATGCCATTTTCCGTGATAATGAGGGGGACTTTGAGTTTTGATGCGTATCTCAGGACCTTTTCGAGCCCGTACGGATGTATCTCCCATCCCATGTCGGTCAGCCCGTATCCGTCTATATCCCTGTGCCTCAGCTCGACCCCCATCTTCTTGAAGGGATTAAATCGAATATGAATCCTCGTATAGTAATTGACGCCGAAGAAATCCAGCTTGTCCTTAATAGGGACGACTATTTCCAGGGCATTTCGAAAAGGAAACTTAACGACAAGTCTGCCGGTTAAGAACGCATCCAGGAGGGAATGGTTATAAAAATACTTGGCGATTTTTGAAAGAACCCTGTCAAAAGGGTTCCATCTCTTCCATGGTGCAAGGGCGGCCATATTGTGTGCCACGCTCACCATTGCATGAGGGTCCTTCTTGTGGATCCTCTCATACGCCATTGCATGACACGTGAGAATATTTTTCAACGCCTTTATACCCAACGAGACATCTTTTATCCCGGGCGGCATACAGCCCTCAAGGTATCCCCCCAGCAGGAGCACGTAGGGCTCATTAAACGTGATCCAGTATCTCACCCCGTGGAGTTCTGAAAGCACTTTATCGAGATACCGTGAGAAGTGCTCCACAGAGGAATCCTCATGCCACGGATACTTGGTGATGAACCAGAGGGGATGCGTGAAATGATGAAGCGTAACCATCGGTTCGATGTTGTTGTTAAGGAGTATGTCGATGATCTCCTGAGAATGGGATAAGGCCCTCTCATCCCAGACATGTTCCCTGGGTTGTATCCTGCTCCATTCCAAAGAGAAGCGATACGCATTCACTCCCAGCTCTTTAAGCAAAGCCAGGTCTTCTTTATAGAGGCTGTAATGATTGGTCACGTCAGGCTTTTCGCTGAGTATCGAGTCCCAGGATGCCCAGTCAGCATAGGGCGACCCTTCGAGCTGAAAGGCTGATGTGGCCACACCCCAGAGAAAGTTGTCGGGAAAAACCCTTGGCATACTACTATGAAATACCATTTCAGTGATTAAAGCAATCTGCCTTTCCAGGGGTATTCATTTCTTTGAAAAGGTGTTGGGATCTTGTGCACCTTCCCTGTGAGATGACCATCGTGCAAATATTTTAGAAGTTGTCCCGTCCTTTCGTTGAAGTAGAAAGGACCCCGGTTCATATCCTAAGCTGCAACCTCCTTTCTGTCAATGGATTTTCGCTGTAAGGCA
>DATKOU010000181.1:0-10252 GCA_035524455.1 Thermodesulfovibrionales bacterium
CATGTACCAAAAATAAGAAAGAGTATCCAGAGAAAATGGATGAAAACGACACCGTTTGCAAAAATTCCGTAAGGCATCCACCCCGGAATGGCATAAGAAGCTTATACAGGGGGTATTATTTTACCGGCCCCCCTGAGAAGATAATTTTCTCAAAGGTGCGGTTAAGGGTTTTACTGTGAAAATTTTCCATCTCTGCCCCTGGCTGAAAAGACATGCTCGATCCTTTCACTACTTTCATTTGGGGCATCGCGACCCATGTCTTTTTGCCCCCATTATCAAGCAAAACATAGGTGTAACCCCCGCTATCCATGGTTTCAACCACTTTACCGGACAGTGCAGATTCTTTTTGGGAGTGTGCGACCCCTTGTCCGCCTATCCATGATACCATTACAAACACCATCACCAGCAACATTAAACTCTTTTTCATGTTCTTAATTCCTCCTGGGACTGTTGGCAATTGCAGCCGTGCGTCCTCACTTAGGTTAACACTAATGATTTCAAAAAATACAGTACCTCTTAGACGATGGAACAGGGAAACTGAACAAGTGGCGTTTTTCAGGAGGGACCATTCTGGAAATGGTCATCTTAAAGCTCTACCGAAAAAAAACAATTTTATATATAATTGATACGGAAGCATTATCCATTTCTATTCTTGGAGGTTTATATGAAGATCGAACTTGAAGGCACCCTCATTAAGATGACGCCGGAAAATGACAGGGAGAAGACGCAACTGAACCAGCTCTGGACCATCATCATCGGCTGCATAGATGAGGGAAAGAAACTTGTCCCCGTGGGCCAGTACATCCCTGGTGTTAAGGAAGTGGCAGTATTCAATATCGAATAGATACCGTCGTGGTCGTGTAGTCATATCTGATTGTGAAGGACAGGTTGCGGGACCGAGACACGGTCTTGAAGGGCTTGGTTTCGGATCCCTAAAGGGTTGGGAGCCATATGGCAGGGGTAGTGGGAGCAGTATGGGGATTAGCAGGGGTGTCGCTCCTCCTCGGCAGCGCAATCTACCGGTTGTCACCCCTGGCCATCGAGGGCTTTTCGTACCATTTTTCGTGGCACCACTGGATAACGTTGGTATTCGTCGTTCTGTTTATGGCCTATTCCGAGGGCTACCGTGCGTTCCAGAAGGGCTTTTCCCCCCGTGTTGCAGCGCGGGCAAGATACCTCAGGGACTATCCACGTTTCCTTCATGTCCTGTGTGCGCCAATTTTTTGCATGGGATATTTCCATGCTCCAAGGAAGAGAAGAATCACCTCCATTTCGGTAACCGCAGGAATCGTCATTCTCGTCGTCCTGGTCCGTCTCATTCAGCAGCCATGGCGGGGAATAATTGATCTGGGCGTGGTGGTCGGTCTGGCATGGGGACTCATTTCCCTGCTCGTCTTCAGTGTTCTCGCATTTACCTCAAAGGTGTTTCCCTATTCTCCGGAAGTTCCCGAATCATAAACGGATAGCGGACAAGGTGCACCATGCCGATCATATGGTGATCCTTATGACGTGAGATTATCTCTTACACACCGCTTCCTGAATGGTCTCTCCGACGCTTCCCTGGATTATATATGACCAGTCTGCATCAGGGGTAAGAGGGGACGTGATGATCTTGTTTTCCTTACTGTAGACAGAGAAGTATAAAAGCCTGAACATGCTCCTTGCGCAGTCTAATTCCCATAACCCTTCAGTATATTTGTAATCCCCAAAATATTTCCCCTGGATATTTTTTAGTATATCATCAGTGCTCTCCGTGCCCTCGACATACCCAGCGGCTGTAGTATCGGGAACGGTTCTCACCCATACGCTCACCACGTCCTTTGACGGATAGGATATGGACTCAGTATCGATATACCAGAGGGTGTCTGTTCTGCTCTTGCCAGCCAGCCTCCATCTCTCTTCCTCAGGGTCCGCATAGGGAGGGAGGAGTCCCATTGAGCAGATCAGCAATAAGGTGCCCAGAACCCTACCCTTCACGGACATTTCCACCATATGAACATTATAACTGAATGAAAGCTCTCCAGTTCGCCTATGGAGGTTTTTAGAGGTGGCTTTTGAACGCAATGGTTACTGTAAAGTCAGGTGCACCCGCAGTATTGGGATCCTCGGTAAGGGAGATTTCGAAGCTGTTTTTCCCTGAGGTATATCTTCCCCCGATGGAGAGCAAGGCAGAGATTCGGTCTATGGACGAGATGCCTGTTTCGGGGAAGGGGGAACTTTGGAACACTACCTGTCCGAGGAGGCTTATATGTTCCCAGAGTCCAGCTTCGACCGCCGCTCCCCCGTAAATAGAGTTCTTGAGCGTGACCGTTTCATGCCCTTTCAGATTGCCGGGAAAAACAACACCAAGGTTAAAGTATGCCTCGATCTTTTCAGATATTTTCTTGTCCATGAGGAGTGAGAGTCCGGCATCAACGCCACCGCTGCCGTAACCTTTGGAGGCATTGCCTGTGGGAAGCTCTATAGTCGCCTGCAGGCTCACCACAGGATCATTATTCAGGATCACTTTTTTTGCGCTGAGACGTATATCCCCGATTCCGACACTTCCACCCTCGCCTTGTATAATTATGAGCCCGTTTTTGCGCACCTCGTAGAGAAATTCGTTGCTTGGTCTACTGCTTCGTCCGTAATCAGAAAATCCAAAGGCGTTATGGTAGCTGCTGAGAAAATTATCCATGAAACCGCTGTTGAAGCTCAGGAAGGGAATATCGATTCCCAGCTGAACAACGTCGCTCATATTCTTTCTCAATCTGAAGTTGAGTTCCGCCAATTCCATATCAAGATTCACCGACCATTCAGGAGAGTTTTTCACCATGAACACGCTCGAATAGGAAAGGGTGGCAGAGAATGAATCTTCGTAAGACGCGCGTTCCAGATACGGTGCGTTTAGAATAAGGAAAAGAGGGAATTGATTTTTTACCTGCAACGGTCCTTCAAAGGGAAACGCACCAGATGAGGAGAGGACTGGGAACATGCACATGAGTGCCCATATCAACGCATGTTTCTTCATTTGGATATACCATAGCGAGGGATATGTCAGGATGTCAATAAAAGGGCGCCTTTCAATGCGGGTGGGCAATCCTATCTGGTCAATCGTTGGTGTAATAAGCCATTAAAATTTCTTATAGACCTACATGAACCTTGACATCGCTTAAGTTACCGTGCTATTAATTAAGGGCTTTTTGGTCTTTCGTCATCCTGAGCAATTTATTTCGAACAGGAGGAACCCTTCATGAGCCCGCTCACATTCAAGGGTGGAATACATCCGCCGGACAAGAAGGAATTGGCGAAAGACGCCTCCATCAGACCAGCACGGATTCCCAAAAGAGTGATAATTCCTCTTAGTCAGCATGTGGGTGCTCCCTGCAAGGCTCTGGTCTCCATAAACCAGGATGTGAAGAAAGGGCAGATCATAGGAGAGCCGGGAGGGTTTGTTTCGGCGCCTGTCCATTCATCCGTCTCTGGCAAGGTAATCGCTATCGGAGAGTTTCCCAATGCCATGGGAAGAATGGTCCCTTCAATGGTAATTGAGAATGACGGGAAAGAGGAATGGACCACGCTCAGGGACGACCCCGATTATCCCAATCTCCTCCCTGATGAACTTAAGGAGAAGGTCAAGGCTGCAGGAATTGTGGGTCTCGGCGGCGCAGCATTCCCCACGGTAGTGAAACTTTCACCACCCAAGGAGAAGCCCGTCGACACCGTGATCATTAACGGAGCTGAATGCGAACCCTATCTCACCGCAGATTACCGGCTTATGGTGGAGAACCCCCGGGAAATAGTCGAGGGCCTGAAGATATTAATGAAGGTCCTGGGAGTGAATAAGGGGTTTGTGGGTATTGAGGACAACAAACCAGAAGCCATTGAAAAGATGAAAGATGCGGTAAGGAATGAGAAGGGCATCGAAGTATTTGGGCTTGAGGTGAAATACCCACAGGGTGCTGAGAAGATGCTCATAAAGGCTACTACGGGAAGGGAAGTGCCGCCAAGGGGGCTTCCTATGGATGTGAAGGTGGTGGTACAGAATGTGGGGACAGCCCTTGCGGTTTATGAAGCAGCGCGGTATGGTAAACCTCTTATAGAAAGGGTCGTGACCGTGACGGGCGAAGGGATACAGAAGCCCTCTAACCTTATGGTAAGAATCGGGACCCTCATTTCATCGCTTATTGAGGAGTGCGGTGGGTTTAAAGATGGCGTGGGCAAGGTGATCTCAGGGGGGCCCATGATGGGGTTTGCCGTTGCTTCCCTTGACGTTCCTGTAACCAAAGGCACTTCTGGAATACTCGTCATCCCTGAAGAGGGGGTCCTCCATGCAGAGGACTTTGAGCCGTGTATACGGTGCGGCAGATGTATTGACATATGTCCTATGGGTCTCATGCCGTCCATGCTGAGTGTCTTTGCCGAAAAGGGCCATTATGAAGAGGCAAAGGAGTATAACCTCTTTGACTGTTTTGAATGCGGATCCTGTGCCTTCGTATGTCCGTCAAAGAGACCCATTGTGCAGCTTGTGAGGCTGGCAAAATCTTTGGTGAAACCATAAGAAGAGAGTGAGAGTAGGTGGAGGAATTCAAGAAAGAACATGAGCTGATCGTCACGGTCAGCCCCCATGTGAAGAGCGAAGAGACCGTAAGCCGTATCATGTGGAGCGTGAATCTCAGTCTCTTCCCCGCATTTGCCATGGGCACCTATTTTTTTGGTATCAAGGCGATCCTGGTGACTGCGCTGTGTATAATTACCGCAATCCTTTCAGAGTTTTTTGTCCAGAAATCGCTGAAAAGAAAGGTGACCATACATGACGGGAGTGCCTTTCTTACCGGTCTTCTCCTGGGAATGAACCTCCCCGCGTCGCTCTGGTCATTTGCCCCTTTTACCATCCATGTGCCCATCATAGGGTCATTTGTGGCAGTGGTGATTACCAAGCAGCTCTTCGGAGGTTTGGGATACAACATCTTCAACCCCGCCCTCATCGGCAGGGCATTCCTTCTCATATCTTTTCCCAAGGTAATGACCATATGGACCGAGCCCTCAGCAGCGCTGTTCGCCCTTGACGCGAAAACAACCGCCACGCCCCTGGGGGTGTTGAAAGAAGAGGGGATAGGAAAGCTTGTGGAGGTCTTTGGAGATAAAATGAACCTCTACAGTCAACTCTTTGTGGGCCACAGGGCAGGGTCCATCGGTGAGACCTCAGCCATAGCATTACTTGTAGGCGCAGCATTTCTGCTTTTCAAAAGATACATCACATGGCATATCCCTCTATCGTTTCTTGGAACCGCAGCACTCTTGGCGTGGGTATTCGGCGGCAAAGATCCCCAAACAGGGAAAATGCTCTTTCTCGCAGGTGACCCTATTATTCACCTTCTGAGCGGTGGTATGCTTCTCGGTGCGTTCTTCATGGCAACGGATTACGTTACCTGTCCCTCGGTGAGAAAAGGACAGATACTTTTTGGCATCGGGTGTGGGGCCCTCACCATGCTCATAAGGCTGAAAGGCGGATACCCGGAAGGTGTTATGTTTGCGATCCTCATTATGAACTGTTTTGCACCCATTATCGACAGGGGATTTAAGACAAAGGTGTTCGGCACGGTGAAAACAAGGGAGACTGCACAATGACCGCAAAGGACATTATCAAGATAGCCCTCAACCTTGTGGTGATCTACGTGATCGGCGGCCTTATCCTTGCAGCCGTGTATGCGAAGACATCTCCCATCATGTACAGGAACGCGGAGGAGCAAAAAAAACAGGCATTGAAACAGCTCATCCCTGATGCGGACAAAATAGAGAAATTGGGCGACTGGTCCATCCATGACAAACACGCAGAGTATTTCATTGCCAGGAAGGGAGACGAGACAATCGGTTACATTGTGCAATCCTATGGCAAGGGCTATTCAAGCTATATCAATACCCTCATTGCGGTGGATAAAGACTTTAAGGTGCAGAAGATTAATATACTCAGTCACGCAGAGACCCCGGGGCTGGGTGATGAAATAGAAGCTGACTCATTCAAGGGACAGTTCAAGAACAAGGACCTGGACCATTTGAAGGTTCTCAAGACAGACACGACCGAGTACATTCAGGCAATATCTGGTGCCACCATTTCCAGCAGGGCGGTGACCGAAGATGCGGTTAAGAACGGGGTCAAATTCCTTATGGAGAAGGTGAAAGAAGGAGGCTCAGAAAGTGGCGCAGCAAAGCACGGTTAGTTACTGGGAGCTCATCAAGAACGGCATTATCGCGGAAAATACCATATTCAAACTTGCCCTCAGCCTCTGTCCCTCCATTGCGGTGACGAATAATCTAAGGAACGGGGTTCTGATGGGAGTTGCGGTTCTGTTTGTTCAGACCATGGTGAATGCCACTATTTCGGTCATGAGAAAGGTCATCCACCCTCGCATAAGGCTTCCCATTTTTATGCTCGTCATTTCGGGCTGGGTTACCATTGTGGACATGTCCATGGCAGCCTTTGCGCCGGACGCGTACAAACAGATGGGACTCTATATCCAGTTGATTGTTGCCTTTGCATCCATCCTCGCGAGAGCTGAGATGTTTGCGAGCAAGAACAAGATTGCTCCTTCCATGGTTGACGGTATCGGTATGGGGCTTGGGTTCCTTTTCGCACTCACCGTAATAAGCTTTTTCAGAGAGCTCCTGGGAAAGGGTTCATTATGGGGCATACCCATTGTGAATACAAAGCCTCTCCTTATCATGATTTTGCCTGCAGGAGGTTTCTTTGCGGTGGGAATTTTAATGGCACTTTTCAACTGGATTGATACAAGGTTTTTAAAAAAGGGCACCTCGGGTGCCCACTGAGTTAACGGAGGGATTCCATGAGTGGTGAATTCACCAAGCTGTTCGAGCTTTTTATTGCGGCCTCTTTGATCAATAATTTTGTTTTTACAAGGTTCCTTGGACTTTGTATTTTCTTCGGTGTCTCGAAGAAGATGGAGACCGCCATCGGGATGAGCATTACCTTTACTGCCGTGATGATGATCAGTGCGTCCCTGAGCTGGCTTATTTTTACCTATGTTATGGTTCCCCTGGACATCACCTTTCTGAAAATCATCGTGTTTATCGGTGTGGTGGCCGGGTTTGTTCAGGCCTCGGACACCATCATGAGGAAGACCGCGCCCGGACTTTATTACAAGCTGGGAATCTATCTGGCCCTGATATCCACCAACTGCATTATCCTTGCTGTTCCGCTGATTAACGCGGGAGAGCATTACAGTTTTATTCAGAGTATTGCCTTCGGCTTTGGTTCCGGGATCGGGTTTGCATTGGCCCTGGTAATCATGGCGAGTATCCGTGAAAAACTCGAGCTTGCGGATGTGCCTGGACCTTTCAAGGGGTTGCCCATTGCGTTTATCATCACCGGCCTCATTGCTCTGGCATTTACTGGCTTCTCAGGGTTGATTACATTATAAGCACCTATGCTAGTATAAAATTATGGAGAGTAAGGGAATGGTGGATCGCCTGATAAGAAGAGAGTATGCGAGTGGGGACTACAGAGAGAAAAGAGGTTCCTTTTCAGACACCGGGTTTTTTGCGCTTCTGCTTCTTTGTGTTTTGGCGTTCTCCCTGAGCGTTGCTTACCCCGTTTATGCCGGGGTCGGAGGAGGGGTTGAAGCGAAGGAGCATGTGGAACTCCTTCCTTTATTGAAATTCACGGCAATTTTCCTGGCGGGTGTGGGTTTGGTATTCGGCCTTGGGCTCGCCTTTGCGGCAAAAAGGTTTTCTGTCAAGATCGACCCTAGGGTTGAGCAGGTGAAAGACAACCTTGCGCATGCACACTGCGGTGCGTGCGGATATGCGGGCTGCGAGCAATACGCCGAGGCAGTGGTGAACAACCCGGATGTCCCCCCGAATCTCTGTACCCCGGCAGGTGCGAGGGGCGCTGAGGCGGTGGCACTTATTACCGGGAAAAAGGCTGAGGCCCGAGAACCCATATTCGCAAGGATAATGTGCCAGGGAGGATGGCCGAAGGCTATAAAAAAATATAAGTATGAAGGGGTTCAGGACTGCCGTGCCGCGGTACTGGCAGGCGGGGGAGACAAGGCATGTGCCTATGGGTGCCTTGGATACGGGACATGCGCAAGGGTTTGTCCCTTTAATGCCATCACCATGAATGATGACCATATCCCGGTGGTGGATATCACTAAATGCACTGGATGCAGGAAATGCGAACAGGCTTGTCCCAAGAAGGTGATTGAGGTTCTTCCTGCCTCAAGACAGGTACTCGTTGCCTGCCACTCCAGAGATAGAGGGGTTGATACAAAAAAGAACTGCCAGGTGGGGTGCATCGCATGCGGTAAGTGTGTGAAGGTGTGTCCCTTTGATGCCCCTTCCATTTCCTCTAACCTCTCAAGGATTGACCTTGACAAATGTGAGGTATGCGGGCTATGCGTGTCTCCGTGTCCCACGAACGCAATAAGAGATTTCATCCCGAAGAGACCGAAGGCGGTTGTTTTGGACAACTGTATCGGATGCCAGATCTGCATGAAAGTATGTCCGGTGAACGCAGCCTCGGGTGAGTTGAAGAAAAAGCATGCCATAGACCAGGATAAGTGCATAGGCTGTGGCATATGCACGGCAAAGTGCCCTGTGCAGGCCATTGACGGAACATTTAATGCTCATGAAGTATTTCAGGCAGCTGCTGCAAAGAAGGCCGCAAAGACTACAGCCGCTTAACCCCCTTTTTGATAACCATTCTTTGAGCAGGGAATAAGGGTCTGTCCTTTTGGGAAGCAGATTTGCTTATCGGAATCGGTCTCTGGGTTGCATGCATATTGCCAAAAATGTGTTTGATGAATTAAAATAGATAAATTTCGATTGAGGAGGAGTGAGTTGAAAGAAGGAATTCATCCCGATTATAAAGAAGCGAAGGTGGTGTGCGCCTGCGGTGAGACCTTTACGACGCAATCCACAAAGCCGGTGATTCATGTGGATATCTGTTCGAAGTGCCATCCCTTTTTCACCGGGAAACAGAAGCTCATGGATGCAGAGGGCAGGGTACAGAAGTTCAAGAGAAAGTACGCGAAGAAGTAGCGGAGTACATATAAAAGGTCGTCGGTCTGGGTGAGTAGGCTGACGGCTTTTTTTTGACAAAAAAGGTTGGAGGATGAAATGAAGAATATCGGGGGCCAGGCGGTTATCGAAGGCGTGATGATGAAGTCGCCAAGGGGCTGGACCGTTGCGGTAAGAGACCAAAAGGGCGACATCCACATAAAGAGGGAATTCCTTAGGAAATTACCCGGGTTCCTTCACCTCCCCTTCATACGGGGGTGTGTGGGTCTCTATCATGCTCTTGCCATTGGCATGAAGGCAATAGAGTTTTCGGCAAGCAAGGCATACAGCACAGAAGAGGAAAAACCCATGAGCAAGACCGCTATCGCATCCACCATGGGAGTTGCCCTCCTGATCGGTATCGGCCTTTTCCTATTCCTGCCATTATATCTCACAAAGCTTGCGGGACATGTCGTGGGCACGATTACCACAAGCTCCCTGGTCTTTAATCTTACGGACGGGGTCATCAGGGTATTCATTTTCTTGTTCTATGTATCGGTCATCGGGCTGTGGAAGGACATGAGGAGGATATTCGAGTACCATGGGGCAGAACACAAGGTGATCCATGCATACGAGGCAGGGAAGCAGTTGGATGTCGAAAACGTACGGATC
Organism: Thermodesulfovibrionales bacterium; assembly: GCA_035524455.1. Lineage (GTDB taxonomy): Bacteria > Nitrospirota > Thermodesulfovibrionia > Thermodesulfovibrionales > UBA9159 > DASPUA01. The sequence goes on from DATKOU010000181.1 coordinate 9,670, forward strand.
TTCAGCCCACATCATCCCAGGTGCGGCACCAGTTTCCTTCTCATCGTAATGGTAATGAGCATCCTCATATTTTCCTTCATTCCACAGTCTTGGCCTTTTGGGGGGAAGTTCCTGTCGAGACTTGTCCTGATACCGGTGATTGCAGGGACATCATATGAGCTGTTAAGGGTATCTGCGAAGATGAAAGAAAACACGCTCATCCATTTAATGATCCTTCCCGGATTAATGTTACAGAGGCTTACCACAAGGGAGCCCGACGACTCCCAGATAGAGGTTGCCATTAAGGCGGTAAATGAGGTATTGCAGTTAGAGGTAAACAATGCTCCGGAAGCTTGAGACCATACAGGACAAGTACGATGAATTGACCAGACTCCTCATGAGTCCGGAAATCCTCTCCAGTCCGCAGCAGTACCAGAAATACTCTAAGGAACAGTCGGATCTCCATCCCCTGGTGGAGAAGATAGGACAATACAGGAAGCTCCTGACCGATATTGAGGGTGCGGACGAGCTTCTCAGGGGCGGGGACGGGGACATGAAGGAACTGGCGCAGGCGGAACTGGATGAATTAAGAGTGAAGAGGCCT
>DATKOU010000182.1:0-6150 GCA_035524455.1 Thermodesulfovibrionales bacterium
TGGGCCATTCCCGCTGCCATCTCTCCAAGACTGGAGAGCCTCTCCCGCAGCTCTGCCTGGGATTCCAGCGCCTTGAGCTCGGTGAGGTCTGTGAATACCATCAACCTGCCAATGGTCTCCTTCACTGAATTCAGAAGCGGAGTGATCGCGAGCCCGAGGTGTAATCTTTTGCCCGAGTCGGTAATGTACCGGAGTTCCCCCCTCTCGATGGTCTTCTTGCCGTCAAGAATGCCTTTTAGCGGTTCCATGAAAAGCTCGTCATAACGTTTCCCTATGGCAGACGGTACATGCAACTGCAGTATACGTGCAGCTGCAGAGTTCATCTTTGTGATGGTGAGATCGTGGTCAAGGCTTATGACGCCGCTGGGAACACTCTGGAGAATATCCTCATTATAACTTTCTATACTATCTGCGCGTTCCTCAGCCTTTTTGCGCAGTTCCTCCAGTTCCCTCTCCTTGTCTTTGAGCTTTGCCACAAGCTCATGGAATGTCCCGACGATGAAAGAAACCTGCGACTCTTCCTTTTGTTGGGATGTCCCCCTTTTCTTTCTCATCCTTGTGATGACCCTGAGCAGGGAATAGAAAAAGAGGATTATGAGGACCAGTAAGATTGTTATAGAGATTACACCTTCGCTCATCTTCGTAGATAAAGGGAAAGTATCTCCTGACCGTAAAATAAGCTTATGAGGGCGCCTGCGGCGAGAAACGGCCCGAAGGGTACTTTCGTTTTCCTGCCCTTTCCTTTCACGACCATAAGAAAGATACCCACACAGGAGCCAAGGAGGCTCCCTGCAAATGTGGTGAGGAGCACGGATTTCCAGCCCATGAAGGAACCGACCATGGCCATCATCTTGATATCTCCCCCTCCCATACCCCCTTTGCTGAGTACTGCGATCACATAGAATAAGACACCGCCAGTGAAAAGACCGATGATCGCCCCACCCAGTCCAAGGATTGAACTCCGATCAAAAGGGTCCTGAAGTACCAGAGATGCAGTGATGAGACCGACGGGTATACCGGGAAGGGTTATGGTGTCAGGGATTATCTGAAAATCAAGGTCAATAAAGGTTATGACGATCATGGCAGAGCAGAATGCGAAGAGGACCGGCATGTGCCATCCAAAACCAAAGCGCCAGAGCACCAATACATACATAAGGGCATTGAGGGCCTCCACCAGAGGATACCTCAGCGAAATTCTTGTCTTACAATATCTGCATCTTCCTCCAAGGAGAAGATAGCTCAGGAGAGGAATATTGTCATATGTCTTGATGGGTATGTTGCATGACGGACAACGGGATGAGGGGAATATTACGGAAAGGTTTCTCGGCAGACGATGGATGCAGACGTTTAAAAAGGAACCGATGAGAGAGCCAAGCAGAAAGACGATGAAGAACAATATGGTCATGCCTCAATTCTCCCGATTTCTGAAGCCTTCTTTTTTGTATCCTCTATCTCGGCATCCAGTCTTTCAATGTCATCCATTGCCTCGAGGATTACGGGATCCCTGAGCACATGTCTCTCCTGACGATTCCTGAGTTCAAAGACCTTTCCCCCGATGGTTTTCATCAATTCCGCTCTTTTCTTTTCCATTTCTGTTGATTGGTAGAGTAGTTTAAAAAGGGAAATCTCTATCTTCATCCGTTCGTTCAGTAAGGACGAAAACCACCTGATCTTTTCTATCCCCGTATCAAGATTGTCTTTAACCCTTTTCCACATTCTTTCCTCCTTTGTGCCCGTGCTATGGACGGTGGAGAGGTCCTGGATCAATTTTCCCCTTTTGTGGCGAAAGGACCATTGCAGGAAGTCCTTCAGCCTGTCTTGAAAATATCTGTCTTGTCCCTCCAGAATCTCTCCGCAGTCTTTTTCAACAAGGGCGAGTTGTCCAGGTGGGGATCTGCCTCTATGAGGGCGAAGGCCTCCCTCCGCGCACTCTCAAGCAGTATCGCATCCCGGACAATGTTCGCAATCTTAAGATCAGGCATACCCGACTGCCGTGTGCCGAACAGTTCACCCGGTCCCCTGATATCAAGATCTTCTTCAGCGATCCTGAACCCATCACCTGTCTTCACCATGATTTCGAGCCGTCTCCTCGCCTCTTCACCGTGGGGCTTGTAGGCAAGCAAGAAGCAGTATGACTGCTCACTCCCTCTGCCGACCCTTCCCCTTAACTGATGAAGCTGGGAAAGACCGAACCTCTCTGCGTGGACGATGAGCATCATGGTCGCATTGGGAACGTCAACACCCACTTCGATCACCGTGGTACAAACAAGGATGTCGAGTTCTCTGTTTTTGAACGATGCCATCACAGACTCTCTTTCCGTCGCCTTCATCTTACCATGAACAAGTCCAATCCTGAAGTGAGGGAACATTTTTCCTAGGGCCTCTCTGCCCATGAGTGCGGATTTAAGGTCCGAATTCTCTGATTCTTCGATAAGCGGATACACGACAAATACCTGTCTTCCTTTGCGCACTTCCGAGCATATTGCGTCATAGATGTGCGGCCTCTGGCTTTCACTGAAAAGCCTCGTAATTACAGGGGTTCTATTGGGGGGGATCTCATCAATCACAGAGTAGTCAAGGTCACCGTAGACGGTCATTGCCAAGGTCCTTGGGATAGGGGTGGCAGTCATGACCAGGACATCAGGATTCCGGGCCTTTTTGCGGAGGAGTGCCCTTTGCATGACTCCGAAACGGTGCTGCTCATCAATTACCACGAGTCCGAGTTTCTTGAAAGTGACCCCTTCCTGTATCAGGGCATGGGTCCCCACCACCACATCCATTCGGCCAGAGCGTATTTCGTCCAACGGGCGTTCTGTTTTAGTTCCTGTGAGCAGACATATGCCGAGACCAAGTTTTTCAACAAGTGCGTGGATGTTCAGGTAGTGCTGTTCTGACAGGATTTCCGTCGGAGCCATAAGCGCTGCCTGATATCCGCATTCCACGGCAGTGAGCATTGCCATGAGTGCCACGACGGTCTTTCCGCAGCCCACATCTCCCTGAACCAGCCTGTTCATGGGATAGGGTTTTTTCATATCATCAAGAATCTCACGAAAAACCCTTTCTTGGGCCCTCGTGAGTCTGAAGGGAAGGTTTTGCATGAGCCTGTTCACCAGTTCGCCACGCGGTTGAAAGGCGATCCCGTGCTCCCTCATCTCTCCCTGCTTCATGACAGCGATGCCGAGTTCCAGATGAAAAAGTTCATCAAAGGAGAGTCTCTTAAGGTGGGCGCTTTCGCCGCGGTTAAGCTCCTCCACGTCTGCGTCCGGACCTGGGAAATGCGACTGATAAATACTCTCCCCCAGGGGGGGCAGATTATACTTCGCAAGGATTTCATGGGGAAGGGGATCTCTTATGTGATCAGCGAAGGTCGAGAGGACATTGAACATCAGGGACCTCAAGACCCGTACGCTCATTCCCGCGGTTGTTCTGTAGACTGGGACGGTCCTTGCGGTGTGGATGAGATTCTCCGAATCATCATCAGTGAACTCATACTCGGGATTGTCCATCTCGAATCCGGTTCCCCGGTAGGAATTCCTCTTGACTACGCCGCTCAGAATTACTTCCCTCCCCAGGGCAAAATTCTTTTTCATGTAGGGCTGGTTAAACCATTTGCCCTTCAGTAATCCTGTTCCGTCCGAAATCACAAGTGCGAATATCTTTACGCGGCTTTTTGGTAGCTTTATGATGTCCATGGAGATGATTTTCCCTGTTGCGGTCTCCATCCGGGCATAGGCGAGGTCACAGATTTTCCTTATATTGCGCCTGTCTTCGTACCTGTAGGGAAGGTACACGAGCGCATCTCCGGCGGTCTGTATGTTCAGGCGGCCCAGTAATTTTGCCCTCTGCGGGCCAACTCCTTTTATGTATTGTATCGGGAATTCTGAGGGGTCCCTATCCATCAGGGCTGGGTAAAGCGGTCACTCCGAAACGTCTTCAGAATTTTGGGAGGCCACATCTTTCTTCTGGGATTCTTTTTTTATGTGATCCTGAAGAGCCGTTTCCGTCTCTTCCATCCTCATCTTTGCGTATTCGGATTCGCTCAGGATATCGATATCCCACCCGGTAAGCTTCATTGCCAGCTTCACATTTTGGCCTTTTTTGCCTATTGCCAGGGAGAGTTGCTGGTCGTTCACCACAACCATGGCGGTCTTTTCTTCCTCGTTTATCCCAATTTTGTCCACGGTTGCAGGGCTGAGTGCCCGGGAGATGAGTATCCGGGGATCATCTGTCCACGGAATGATGTCTATCCGCTCGCCCCTCAACTCACGAACGATGGATTGAACCCTTGTTCCCTTCATCCCGACGCACGCACCCACGGGATCGATGGTATGGTCCTTGGAGAGAACCGCGAGCTTGGTCCTCTCTCCAGGCTCACGAACGATCTCTTTTATCACCACCAGCCCTTCTGCGATCTCAGGCACCTCCATCTTGAAGAGTTCCAGGACGAAATGAGGATTGGTTCGCGAGAGGTAAATCACCGGTCCCTTTGGGGTGACCCTCACATCCTCGATAAAGACCCTGGCTGTATCGCCTCTCTTGAGATTTTCTCCCGGCAAAGAGTCTTTCTGGGGAAGGACCGCTTCGGTTTTTCCTATGTTCAGAAAGTAGAAGTTCTTCTCTTTTCTCATTACCACTCCGCTGATGATGTGACCCACCTTGTCCTTGAACTCCTTGAATATCACATCTCGCTCTGCTTCTCTCACCCGTTGAAAGATGACCTGCTTGGCAGTCTGGGCAGCGATTCTGCCGAAATCCTGAAGGTAAATGGGAACCTCCACCTCGTCCCCCAGCGACTTTCCGGAAGCTATTTTATTGGCTTCAGCGGGGGTTATCTCTTCGTCCTTGTTCGCTACCAGCTCAACCACCTTCTTGGTCTCGAACACGGTGATGGCGCAGGTCTTAGGGTCGATCCTGAGATTCACATTCATCCTGCCGCCGTAGCGCTTTCTTGCAGCAGAGAGGAGGGCAGATTCCAGGGTGGAAAGGAGTATCTCTTTCGGGATACCCTTTTCCCTGCTCATCTGGTCTATGATAAAACAGAGTTCTTTTGTCATTTCAGCTCCAACTCCAGATTTGCCCTTGATATTATGGTGACGGGAATATCGACCTCTCCTTTGCCGTCCGTGAGGGACAGACGCAGTGATTGGTCATTCGCTCCTTCTAGTCTTCCCACAAAGAAGCTCTGGTTGTTGACTTTCTCTTTAGTCACAATCCTCACCAGCTTCCCAAGATTTTTTTTGAAGTCTTTGAAATTCTTCAATGGCCGATCAAGGCCCGGAGAAGATACTTCAAGTGTATAAGGGCTGGTAATGGGATCCTCCACGTCAAGGAGGGCTTCGAGCCTTCTGCTGAAGGTCTCACAATTATCAAGTGTAATTCCGCCTTCTTTGTCGATGAAGACCCTTAAAAGGGTCCTTTTCCCCTTTGCCCACAACTGCATATCAACGACCTCAAAGTTGCACTCCTCGGCCACCCGGGTGGCAAGGGCATGAATTTTTTCTTCCACACTCCTGTCCATAATAAAACAAAAGAGTGGTTTGACCACTCTTTTTAGATAAGGTACTCTCTTATTACTATAATAAGAATTTAACGGTGAAAAAGCAAGATCAGGGGTGGAAACCCACCCCTGAATCCTTAAACTATTTCCCTGGCGCTGGAGCCGGTGCTGGAGCCGGTGCCGGTGCTTCAGCCGGTTTCTCTGGGGCCGGAGCCGGTGCCATCGGAGCCGGTGCTGGCTTTGGCTCCTCAGCCTTCTTGCAACCCACCGTAAGGGTAAATGCCACTACCAACAATAATGCAAGTAACAGGGCTAAAATTTTCTTCACTGAACAGTCACCTCCTTCCTAATTAAGACTGTGTAAAACCATACAATTATTACCACATATGGAAGATAATGTCAAGAAAAAATTCCTTTGTTCATTTAAGAACGTATGGGAATTTTTGTTTCCCTTTTTGTTTCTGCCTTAGGCCTTGTTCTGCAGAAGGACAGGGTGAATCCACAAGCAAGCAAGAGGTGGCCGGGTTTGTTTGGACAGCTGAGAGCAGTTTTTAAGTGATAAGCTGTTCTGCCTCATGCCGCTACCTGCATCTGAGGTAGTGTACTCCAGTAAACATCATCCGGGGTCCTGCGGTCAAGGCTTTGATGCCGAC
>DATKOU010000183.1:0-16319 GCA_035524455.1 Thermodesulfovibrionales bacterium
GGACAGGATTTCTCCGGGTAATCACAAGCACAGACAGAATGGTTATTGCAGCAGCCAGATAGAAAAATATCCCCGTTGCCATCAGTGCGTCTCCTTCCCGCTCGCCGAGCCCTTGAATACTGCCTGGTTCTTGGGAAACCCGAGGTCATCGGTCCTGGGATGCCAGAACCTCTTGAAATACTCCATGTTCTTTTCCCATCCCATATATTTGTCCCAGTTGGCGAGAAGCTTGTCCTTGGTCATATAAAAGACCTCCCTGGAATAATCCGAATACTCATAGTGCTCGGTCAGGACCACTGCGGCGTAAGGACAGGCCTCCACGCACAGCCCGCAGAACACGCACCGAAGCACGTCAATCTCGTACCTCTCCACGATCTTCTTGTGGTCAAGGCTGTCAGCAGTATAAATGTGGATGCACTGGGAAGGACATATGGCGGCACAGAGTCCGCATCCCACGCACCGGGCCTCCCCGGTCTGCTGGTCCCTTACAAGCCCGTGAAGCCCCCTGAACCCCGGCATTGCCGGCCTCTTCTCCTTGGGATACTGCCTTGTCACCGGGTGGGTGAAAAAGGTTTTCAGTGTCAATGCCATGCCCTGGAATATTTCTGTGAGGAAGACCGTCTTGACCAGCTGCCTGAATGTCATATGAGCACCTTTATAATTGCGGTGATTACGATGTTTGTCAGGGCAAGGGGGATAAGCACCTTCCATCCGAGGTTCATAAGGTGGTCATACCGGTACCTGGGCAATGTCGCTCTTACCCAGTAATAGATGAAGAGGAGCACCCAGAGCTTCACAAAGAACCAGGCAAAGGGCATATAGGGAATTACAAACGGTCCGTTCCATCCTCCGAGGAAGCATATGATACCCACAGCGGCGATAATGATCATTGCCATGTACTCGGCAACAAAGAAGAGCGCGAATCTCATCCCGCTGTACTCCACAAAATACCCTGCCACGAGTTCGCTCTCAGCCTCCGGCAGATCAAAGGGTGCCCTGTTGGTCTCTGCGATGCCTGAGATGACGAATATCGTACAACCGATGATCTGGGGAATCAGGAACATGCCGAAGGGATATTTTTCCTGCGCCCTGACAATATCGGTGAGGTTCAAAGAACCGGCGAGTATCATCACCCCCACAAGGCTCAGTCCCAAAGCTATTTCGTAGCTTATCACCTGTGCCGAAGACCTCAGTCCCCCGAGGAACGAATACTTGGAGTTGGATGCCCATCCTGCCATGATGATTCCGTAAGAGCTCAATGACGACATGGCAAGGATAAAGAGCAGTCCCACATTAATATTGGCAATGACAAATCCATTAAAGAGCGGGATGACCGCAAGGGAAGACAGGGCAGCAAAGAGGGAGATTATCGGCGCAATATAGAATACCGGCTTGTCGGCATCAGCAGGGATGATGTCTTCCTTGAAGAACAGTTTAAGACCGTCTGCAATGGGCTGGAGAAGCCCGTAAGGTCCCACCACCATGGGACCGAGTCTCACCTGCATACGGCCTATGACTTTCCTCTCAAAATATGAGGCATACGCAACGTGCAGCATCACCACGCCGAAGATAACGATAATCTTCAGCAGTATTACTCCAACGTAGAGCATTGTATTATAGGAACCTTCTCCCATAGTGCCCTCTCAGATCCTCCCTAGGGAAAGTGAAAGAGAACGTGCTGCGGGATTCTCCCTTCCCCGAAAATTGCGTGCCATTAATAAAACAAACTCAGGGATTCTTTTGTCAATCTTCTCATGCCCCGTCATGCTCCTTTTCCCCTTCTCTCCTCTGTGCGTCATTTGCCCTTCCTGAACATGAGATGGGTGAGATCGATATATTGGCTGTTCATGTTCCTGACGATTGAAGCCAGATGGATAGCAAGTCTCCGCAATATTTTGCTCGCGATTGATGGATGGGCCCGGGAGAGCGTATCAAAATCAGATTTCCGTAATATGACCAGTTTGGTCTTCTGGTCAGAGACAATAGTGGCATCGTGATCGCTGCCGTCAAGGAAGGACATGATGCCAAATATGTCCCCCTGTCTGAGGGTCGCGATACAGAACTGATCCCCCTGAATCATGGTCTTATTTATCTTCACTTTCCCCTTCTCAATGATATTAAGACTGTCACCCTTGTCACCCTCCCTATAGATCATCTCATTAGGGTCATATTCCCTGGACTGCAACAATCCCTTGACCAAAGCCATCTCTGACCCATTGAGATCTTGGAAAATGTGATTTCTCTCCATCTTTATCAGGCGTCCTCGCTCTCAAGAATATCCACTCTGCATCAATGCCGCGCACAGAGGAAAAAGAACAACGGCACAAAGAATATCGTTTCCGCAGCCTAACTACCTGTCACATTCGCCGAGCACAATATCGATGGTCCCAATATTTGCAATGACATCAGCAACGAGGGAACCTTCGCACAGCTTGGGTATCACCGAGGCATGCACAAAGGACGGTGACCTCACCCTCATCCGGTAAGGCCTTCCTGTTCCGTCACTCACAATATAAAACCCCAGTTCCCCTTTGGGGGCTTCCACCGCCGAGTAAATCTCTCCTTCCGGTGCCGCGATAGGTCCCTTGGTGATAAGAACAAAATGGTGGATCATGGATTCCATATCCTTCAATACATTGTCCTTGGGGGGAAGGGATACCTTTGACGCCTCGGGCGCCATGATAGGACCCTTCGGGAGCTTTTCGATGCACTGTTTTATAATCCTGTTTGACTGTCTGAACTCTTCCATCCTGCATCTGTACCGGTCATACACGTCCCCGTTCTTGCCCACAGGCACATCAAACTCCACTTTATCGTAGGCATCATACGGCGCATACTTCCTCACATCATAAGGAACCCCGGATCCCCTCAGCGTCGGACCGGTGAGTCCCCAGCTTACTGCCTCGTCCGCTTCAATGACGCCAATGCGCTTCGTCCTTTTGAGCCATATCCGGTTTTGATCGATAAGCGTTTCATACTCCGCGATCCTGGACGGGAACTGCTCAGTAAACTTATAGAGACTGTCAAGGAATTCCTGGGAAACGTCGTTCCTCACTCCCCCGATCCGTACGTAGGTCGTGGTGAGCCTCGCACCACAAAGCATCTCAAAAAGATCGAGTATCCATTCCCTTTCCCTGAACGAATAAAGGAACACGGTCATTGCCCCGATATCCAGCGCGTGGGTCCCGAGCCACAGGATATGGCTGCTTATCCTTGACATTTCCGCAACCATAGTCCTTATGTACTTTGCCCTCTCAGGGGCCTCGATCCCAAAAAGCCGTTCCACCGCAAGGCAGTATCCTTCGTTGTTCGCCATACTTGAGATGTAATCCAGCCTGTCGGTGAGGGGGATCGCGTTGAGGTAGGTCATATGCTCAGCAAGCTTCTCAATGCCACGGTGGAGATATCCCACATAGGGAGTGCACTTCACCACCGTCTCACCATCCAACGCGAGCACGAGCCTCAGCACGCCATGGGTCGCAGGATGCTGCGGTCCCATGCTGATGGTTAATGCTTTTGTTTCTAGGCCTTTAGCGGTCTTTGGCATCCTCTCCCATTTCGTATATTTTATTTTTTTCTGACAGTTCAAAAATCTTTTTGAGGCCATTCCATTCCTTGTCGCCAAGGTCGCTCTTCATCGGATAGTCCTTCCGGAGCGGATATCCTTCCCAGTCCTCAGGCATAAGAATCCTCCTGAGGTCGGGATGTCCGTTGAACCGTATCCCTAACATGTCGTAACACTCCCTCTCATGCCAGTTCGCTCCGTCCCAAATTTCGACCACGCTGTCTATGGTGGGGTCATCCTCGGGAACCTCAGCCCTGACCCTTAACATATACCGGCGGCTGATGCAAAACAGCTGGTATACCACCTCAAAGCGCTGCTCCTTCTTGCCGAGATAATCTACCCCGCAAATATCCCGCAGGTAGCACATGCAAAGCTCAGGCGTATCATGGAGGTACTCCATTATCTCCCGTATCCGCCCCTTCTTAACCACTACCGACACCTGACCCCTGAACTCCTTGATCTCCTTCACCTCATCCGGATACCGTTCTTTCAGTCCTTCAGCAATGGCTTGAGCTATGAGTGTTTGCGCCATGATCCCCCTATTATCTCCACCTGCTCCATCTGAAATATTCAGCATGTATCTTTTCCTGGAGTTTGATGATCCCCTGGATGAACGCCTCTGGTCTTGGCGGGCAACCGGGTATATACACGTCAACAGGCAAAAAGGTATCAGCGCCCTGCACCGTACTGTAGGTGTCAAATATTCCCCCTGAACACGCACAGCTCCCCATCGCCATCACATACCTTGGTTCTGGCATCTGGTCGTACACTGTCCTGATTACAGGGACCATCTTCTTTGATATCGTCCCGGCAAGGATCACCACATCCGATTGCCTGGGTGAACCTCTAAAGATCACCCCCAGCCTGTCCAAGTCGTAGTGCGCAGATCCGGTTGTCATCATTTCAATAGCACAGCAGGCCAAGCCGAAGGTCAAAGGCCAGAGGGAAGAGACCCTCCCCCAGTTCACGACCTTATCGATAGTCGTGATAATGGTGTTGGCAGCAGGGATTACCTTTACCCCTTCCTCTACTTCAACTAATGCGGTGGTACCGTCAATTATCATATGCTCACCTTTCTATTGGCCTACGGTTCATCGCTGATGGCTCGGGGCTAATCCCACCTGAAGGCGTCTTTCCTCCATGCATAAATATAGCCCACTACCAATATGGTAATGAAGAGCATCATCTCCACAAATGCATAGAGCCCAATCTCATCAAATACGATGGCCCATGGATAGAGAAATACCGCTTCCACATCAAAGATTACGAAGAGCATGGCGATGATGTAAAACCTTACCGAAAACCTGGACCGCGGCTCTCCCACAGGGGGATTGCCCGACTCGTAGGGGCGAAGCTTCTCAGGATAGGGCCTTCTGGGCCTGAATATGGTGCCCACAAGGATTGCCCCAAGACCAAAGGCCAATATAATCATCATAAAGATGATAACCGGCAGATACTCTTCTGGTAAAAAGGCTCTCGGCATAAAAACGCACTATTTTATACCTAAAGTTATCACTGGAGTCAAGTAAAAAATCTCACTCAGAAATTGAGCGGTCAGGAATGAGAATTTTGCTGCCTTTTATGATAAAATTATCGAATGGTCCGGAAATCTTTGAACTCCCTCGCAGCCAAACTCATCATCGCAGTGGGCACCCTTATGACATTAGGCAGTATCGTGTTTGGATATATTTTCATCCGGTACGAAGAAAACATCATGATGAACAATCTGATGAATTACGCGAATTCTACCGCAGATCTTGTGAAACGCGGGGTACAGCACAGCATGCTTTCTGCGGAGCGGGAAGCCATAGAACAAACACTCAAGGTCATCGGCAACGGTTCAGATATCAGGGATATCTCGATTATAGATAAAAAGGGAAGGGTTCTGTATTCCTCACAAGAGTCAGAGGTGGGTCGCTCGGTCGGGAAGAACTCCCCTACCTGTCAGGGTTGCCATACAGACAACGCAAAACCCCTCGAAGTCCTTCCTGGATCAAAAGTCTGGATGGTTGTCTCTGATGCCACTGGTGCCAAGGTCCTAAAATTCATCATTCCCATCTATAATGAGCCCTCGTGTTCTACTGCCTCGTGTCATTATCATTCCAAGACGCAGCGTGTCCTCGGGATTCTGGAAACGAATTTCAGCACCTCCACAGTAGACGCCACCATAAAACAGAACCGCATCGGGACCTTTGTGTTCGGCACTCTCTTCATCATGATGATATCCTTCTGCCTTTGCGTCATTCTCTATAAGTTTGTATCAAAACCTGTTTCTCTCCTGGATGAAGGCATGCAGAAAATCGGGAAGGGTGATCTCGACCATATTATAGAGATCCATTCCAATGACGAAATGGGCCTGCTCGCAAAGACATTCAATTCTATGGCGAGCGATATCAAGAGATACAGGGAAAACATGGAAAACTGGACCAAGGCGCTGGAGGAGGAAATCAAGAAAAAGACCTCAGAGATCATGAAGGCCCATGACCAGCTCATCAATGCAGAGAAGCTCGCCTCACTCGGCAGAATGGCAGCGGGTGTGGCACACGAACTGAATAGTCCGCTGACAGGAATAGTCACGTTTTCCCATCTCATGTTAAAGCGCATACCTCCCGAGAACAAGCTGGATATCGAAGACCTGGAAGTCATCATTGAGCAGGCGGAACGGTGCTCGAAGATAATCAAGGGGCTCCTCGGTTTTTCACGAAAAACCACGGCCGAAAAGGTCTTCGTGAATATAAACGCCCTTACAGAGAGCACAATATCCATGGTGAGAAATCAGGCTAAGTTCCACAATATAAAGTTCAGTCTCAATTTCGATGACTCCCTTCCCCAGATTTCGACGGATCCGAACCAGATCCAACAGGTCTTCATTAATCTCCTTATCAATGCGGCCGATGCGATGAATGAGCGCGGACAGGTCACTGTCTTTACAAGAACGATCCCTGATGCTTCCACTGGAAGACAGCAAATCGAGATAGAGTTCACCGATACAGGACCAGGGATTCCCGAAGAACATCTCGGAAGGGTATTTGAGCCGTTCTTTACTACCAAACCCGTTGGTAAAGGAACAGGGCTGGGACTTGCCGTAAGTTATGGGATCATCAAGAAGCATGGGGGAAATATCTTTGTGAGAAGCGAAGTGGGCAAAGGGGCGAGCTTTCACGTAAGATTACCCATGGAAAGCAGTCTTGAACAGGGGTAAGGACTTGTCCTGTAGCTCACGAAGACGATATATTACATCACATAAAATAAGAGCATGACCCTTAAGAAAGTGATAGAAATCCTAGGCGCTGAGATGGTAATTACCACCGCAGATATGGGCACTGAAATTTCATCGGTGTGCAGTTCAGATCTCATGAGCGACCTCCTCCATTTCTCCACCACCCCAAAATCCCTTCTTGTTACCGGCTTGATCAACAAGCAGGTCGTCAGAACCGCGGAAATCGCGGACATAAAGGCAATTGCCTTTGTCCTTGACAAGAGACCTGATAAGGAAACCATTGAGATGGCAAGGCAAAAGGGTATTGCCCTCATGGTAACGAGGTTGTCGAGGTATACTGCATGTGGCAGACTCTATGCCGAAGGGCTCAGGAGTTGCACCGGAGAAGACAGATGACACAAAAGAAAAATATCGAAGGGAGTTTTCATCTCACAGGAGGAGATTTTACCAATGCCGGTGGGGCATCGAGCGAAGTGAAGTCCCTCCTTACCAACCTCGGCATTGCTCCTGAAATAGTGAGAAGGGCTGCCATCGCGACCTTTGAGGGCGAAATGAATGTGATCATCCACGCGGTCGCTGGGGTGATGCACTATCTCGTAACCCCTGAGCATATCAGGGTCACCCTGAACGATATGGGGCCGGGAATCCCCGATATCGAGCAGGCGATGCAGGAAGGGTATTCTACTGCCCCGGACTGGGTGAGAGAGATGGGGTGGGGTGCCGGAATGGGGTTGCCAAACATGAAAAAAAACGCCGATGAATTCAGGATAGATTCCATTGTCGGCGAGGGAACGACCGTCGAGATACTCATAAAGATTAAGGAGGATGAATCATTGTGAACGTTCAAGCGGTAGTCGACAGCTTGTCCTTGGAAGTGCAGGGTGCAAAGGGAAATCTTGAGCGTGAAGTCACCGGCTGTTACATCAGTGATCTTCTCTCCGACGTCATGGCACATGCTCAGGCAGGAGATCTGTGGATTACTCTTCAGACACATCCCAATATCGTCGCAGTGGCATCTCTCAAAAACCTGGCCGGAATTATTATTACCAACAAGAGGATCCCCGAAGAAGAGACACTGAGAAAAGCGGAAGATGAGCGTATTCCCATTGCGGTAAGCCCCTCATCCACGTTTGAAGTGGGGGGCATGCTTTTCAAAATGCTTAGATGCTGATCTCTTTTTCTGCAGACCTGCATATGCATACATGCCTTTCCCCCTGTGCTGAAATCGATATGACCCCGCGAGAGATCGTCACGCACGCGCGGGAAAGAGGTCTGCACATCATTGCCATTACTGACCATAATTCTGCCGAGAATGTGGAGGCAACAAGCAGGGTGGCCTCAGGGACAGGGCTCCTGGTTCTGGCGGGGATGGAAATTTCCTCCTCAGAAGAGGTGCATATCCTCGGGCTCTTCGAGTCCCCTGATCAGGCCAGGTGCATGCAGGACGTAGTATATGCACATCTTCCCTCTGGGGAGAACGATGAGAGACTGTACGGACACCAGATTATCGTCAATGAGGACAACGAGGTGCTGGGATTTAACAAGAGATTGCTCATTGGGGCTACAGATCTCAGTGCGCATGAGATAGTAAATCTTATCAGTTCTTTTGGCGGGATATCTATAGCCAGCCATATAGACCGGGAGGCATTCAGTGTGCTCTCTCAGCTCGGTTTTATTCCCGAGGATCTGCGCTTTGACGCGGTTGAGTTTTCTCCCCGGATACGCAGGGATGAAGCGGAGAAGAAGTTCGACGCACTGAGGAAATTCCCGTCGGTCTCCTTTTCAGATGCACATCACGTCACTGATATCGGGAAAAGGAGTACCACCTTCACCATGAGGGCACCGACTTTTTATGAAATAAAACAGGCATTCAGCCATAGTGAAGGGAGAGGCCTCTTCTGGGATTAGCCCGCATGGAAGATCTATCATTACATATCCTTGACATCGCTGAGAACTCGATTGATGCGGGTGCAACGAGAGTTGAAATCGTACTGGAAGAAGATACTGAAAAGGATGTACTCTCCATGGAGGTGAGGGACAACGGACGGGGCATGGATGAAAATACACTCGCGATGGTTGCCGACCCCTTCTTTACAACAAAAACTGTGAGGAGGGTTGGCCTTGGATTGCCATTCCTCAAGCAGGCTTCCGGGGAGTGCGAAGGCCACTTTTCCATTGCATCGGAGAAAGGAAAAGGCACGACCATTTCGGTGAGCTTCAGACGCAGCCACATAGACAGGAAACCGCTGGGGGATATGGGCGCCACATTAATGGTGCTCATCGCGGGTAATCCATCCATCGATTTCGCCTTGCATTACAGAAAGGATGCTTACCATTACCACCTGGAGACGAAACCGCTCAAAGAGGAACTGTCGGGCGTACCGATAAATTCACCGGAAATATTGAGGATAATCAAGGAGGATATCAACAAAGGACTTACAGAAGACGTGAGGAATGACGCGAACGAACCGGAATCTTCAGATCCTTTTAACCATGGGGCTCGTAAGGGAGGGACATGAATGGCTAAGCCGAAGATCCTGATCATTGATGATGAAGCGATTGTGAGAGTAAGCTGCAAAAAGTGTCTGGAGCCGGAAGGCTATGATGTCGATAGCGCGGAAGATGGTATCGCAGGACTCCGGCTTGTGGAATCAAACACCTATGACCTTATCCTGACAGACCTCAAGATGCCTGACATGGATGGCATCGAATTCCTTGCCAAAATAAAGGAGACACATCCCAAAGCAAAGGTAATCATGATAACGGGATACAGCACGTCGGAGCATGCTGAACTGGCAATAAAGTCAGGGGCCTACAACTACATCGAGAAACCATTTACCCCTGAAACGTTGGTAAAAGCGGTAAAAGAGGCCCTGAGCAGCACGGGGAAATCTTAACACAGAAGACCGTTTGGACTATCAGGGGGCGCCGCTTGATACCGTGGTTCTTTGCCCCTTATTCAGCAACTCCGTGCTGCCCGCATATTCTAAGCTGCTCGTTTTTTTATCTGCAGGTACCTCAGTTTCAGAGAGGTAACGGGACGGTCCGGCAATGCTTGAAAAAGGAAAGAGCCTTTTTATATGATAGTGCATATGTAGGTTTCAAGGAGGGAGAAGGAATGGGAGGCAGAATACTTGTTGTGGATGATGAACCCGTTGTCGTGAAGAGCTGCGAGCGTACCCTGGCCCCCGAGGGGTATACCGTGGATACCGCTTCAAATGGGAGAGAAGCCATAGGAAAACTGGGGAAAGACAGCTTCGATCTTGTTATCACAGACCTCAAAATGCCTGACATGGATGGCATCGAACTTATCAGGTGGATAAGGAATTCAAAGCCCGGTACAGGGGTCGTGGTAATAACCGGATATCCTTCCCAGGAAAGCATCAAAGAAGCCCTCGGCCTCAGGATACTCGATTATCTGCCTAAGCCCTTTTCCCCAAATCTCCTCATTGAAGTTACGCAAAAGGCCATGGAATTCCAGAAAGCAGGAGAGGTTTCGGTGGCACCTCCCCCAGAGGAATACTCCGAGGAGATGGTGAAACAGCTCAATGACATAGTACAAAAATACCGGAAAAAACCGGGAAGCCTGATCCCGGTGCTTCAGGAAGCTCAGGAGCTCATCGGCTATCTTCCCCCGCCTGTGCAGCGCCACATTGCCAAGGGATTGAGAATCTCCGTAAGCGAAGTCCACGGAGTCGTATCTTTCTATTCCTTCTTCACAATGAAACCAAAAGGCAAGCACAATGTGCGCGTATGCCTTGGAACAGCGTGTTATGTGAAGGGTGCGGAAGAAATAGTCAAAAAATTGAGCGAACACCTCTCTATTGATGTAGGGGGCATTACCGAAGACAAGAGGTTCTCTCTCGAAACAGTACGATGCCTCGGTGCATGCGGACTCGCCCCTGTGGTGGTGGTGGATAAGGACACCCACGGTTCGGTGGCCGCCATCAGCGTGAATGAAGTATTGAAGGCTTACGAATAAGAGGAGGAGGTACAATGCCGCGACTGACCATCGATGATCTGAAAAAGATAAAGGAGCAGTATAAATCAACCATCACCCTGAGAGAGGGTGGCTACAGGGCAAAGGTGACGGTCCACATGGGCACGTGTGGTATTGCTGCAGGCGCAAGAAAAGTTATGGAAGCATTGCTTGATGAGATTACCAAGAATGGCGTCAAAGACGTGATCGTAACCACATCAGGATGTGCAGGGCTCTGCAGCAAAGAGCCCATGGCAACCGTTGAGATCATTCATGAAGCGCCGGTGAAATACGTGGAACTGAGCGACGAAAAAATAAGAAAAATCTTCAAAGAGCACCTCATGAACGGGCATGTCGTGGAAGATTGTGCCCTTGTAATGGGGAGTGAAACGGCATATTAAACGGCAGCGGGTAGCAGGGACCAAAAGACGGTATTCTGCACCACACCCTTACCAATCATAGAGGAGGAGCGATGGAAACATATCGTTCGAGTGTCATGTTATGCGGGGGCACTGGCTGCATCGCAGGCGGTAGTCTCAAGATAAAAAAATCTCTCGATGCGGAGTTGAAAAATAGAGGGCTCGAAAATGAGATAAACGTTGTTCTCACCGGGTGCAACGGTTTTTGCGCAGAAGGGCCGGTCATGACCGTGTACCCAGAGGACATCTTTTATAAGAAGGTCAAAGAAACGGATATTCCCCTTATTGTTGAGGAGCATTTCATCAAGGGAAGACCCGTGGAAAGCCTCATGTACAAGGAACCCATAAAGAAGCAGACCATCCCCCTTATGAAGGAAATACCTTTCTTCAGCCTTCAGGTGCTCCGGGCCTTGAGGAACAAGGGGTTGATAGATGCGGAAAAAATCGAGGAATACATCGCCAGGGACGGGTATCAGGCGGCTGCCAAGGCATTGACCCAGATGACCCCCGAGCAGATCATAGATGAGGTTAAGAAATCCGGTCTCCGGGGAAGAGGCGGAGCAGGGTTTCCCACTGGGTTAAAGTGGGAGGAGAGCGCAAGGGCCAAGGCAGACCAGAAGTTTATTCTCTGCAACGGTGATGAGGGTGACCCCGGTGCGTTCATGGACAGGAGTATCATGGAGGGAGATCCCCATGTCGTGTTAGAGGGTATGATAATCGGCGCCAAGGCCATAGGAGCAACCAAAGGATATATATATGTGAGGGCAGAGTACCCTCTCGCAGTTCACCGGCTCAAACTCGCGATAGAGCAGGCAAGGGAAAACGGATTGTTGGGTGACAATATCCTGGGGACCGGCTTCAACTTTGATATTGAAATATATCAAGGGGCAGGCGCCTTCGTGTGCGGTGAATCCACTGCCCTCATGAGGTCCATTGAAGGCAAAAGGGGCATGCCGCGGCCCAGACCTCCCCAGTCAGCGGTGAAGGGATTATGGGAAAAACCCACTGTCCTTAATAATGTGGAAACGTACGCGAATGTTCCACAGATCATTTTGAACGGTGCGGACTGGTTCAAGACCCTCGGCACGGAAAAATCAACCGGCACAAAGGTCTTTGCCCTGAGCGGCGCAATAAACAACATCGGCCTCATCGAAGTTCCCATGGGAATCCCTTTGAGGAAGATCATATTTGATATCGGCGGAGGCGTGCCCAAGGGGAGGAAATTCAAGGCAGTTCAGCTTGGGGGACCCTCGGGAGGGTGCATTCCCGAAGCACTCCTCGACACCCCGGTCACTTATGAAGATATCGTACAAACAGGAGCCATTGTCGGATCAGGCGGAATGGTGGTGATGAACGACCTCAACTGTATGGTGAGCGTGGCGAAATTTTTCCTTGAATTTACCGTAGAAGAATCATGCGGCAAATGCCCCCCTTGCAGGGTCGGCACCACGGTTATGCTTGACCTGTTGACCAATATAACTGAAGGCAAGGGGAAAGAAGGGGACATAGAACTCCTTGAGGAGCTCTCGCGCGACATCATTACCACATCTCTCTGCGGTCTCGGCCAGACTGCTCCGAACCCGGCCCTGACCACCATAAAATATTTCAGGGACGAATACGAGTCCCATATAAGGGAACAATGGTGTAAAACAGGGGTATGCAAGGAACTCTGCACCTTTTATATTGATGAGGGAAAATGTAAGGCCTGCGGTTTATGCAAAAAGGTCTGCCCGCAAAAGGCAGTCTCAGGAGAGAAGAAGGTGCCCCACCACATTGACCAGTCCCTTTGCGTGCAATGTCGCTCATGCTATGAGGTCTGCAAGTTCGACTCAGTGCAGATAGGGCCAAGAGGAATGAGGGAAGAGTTAAAGCAGAAAGATGCACATCGACTCGCAGAAGCAACGGCAGGCAAGGAGGGATAAACGCATGATCGAACTCACCATAAACGGGAAGAAAATAAAGACAGAACGGGGAACGACCATCCTGCAGGCAGCCCTTAAGAATGGCATCTATATTCCCAACCTCTGCTATGACAGAAGGTTCAGGCCCTTCGGAGGCTGCAGGCTCTGTTTTGTGGAGATCGAGGGACAGAGGAAGCTCTTCATATCCTGCAATACGCCTGTCAAAGAAGGAATAGTGGTCCATACAGAAACCCCAAAACTGGCAAAAGTGAGAAGGACCGTCCTGGAACTTCTCCTCGTACACCACCCTCTCGACTGCCCCATCTGTGATAAGGCCGGGGAATGCACTCTCCAGGACCTTGCGTTCAAGTACGGCCCGAACCAGAGTAGGTTTCTTGCGGAGAGAAAGCATGAACCCGAGAGAATCGACGCCCCCATTATAGAGAGGAATCCCAACAGATGTATTCTGTGCGGCAAATGCGTGGGTGTATGCATTGAACATCAGGGAGTGGGAGCAATCAATTTTCTCGGAAGGGGGTTTAAGACAAAGATAAGCCCTGCTTTTGAAGAGACCCTGGATTGCGAATTTTGCGGTCAGTGCATAGACGCGTGTCCCGTGGGGGCACTCGGAAGCAAACCATACAAGTTCAGGTCAAGGGTCTGGTACATGGATGAACATAAGATTATATGCCCCTACTGCGGATGCGGGTGCACCACAAACCTCAGTCTCAGGGAGGGAAAGATAATTCGTGCCAGGGGGAAAGAAGGCGTTGGGATAAATGATGGCGACCTTTGCACCAGGGGGAGGTTTGGCTTTGACTATATTTACTCTGAAAAGAGACTGACCACCCCTTTGATAAGAAAAGACGGGGAACTCATCCCCACCTCCTGGGAGGAGGCCCTGGAATATGTTGCTCAGCGTCTTGAATCAATCAAACAAAGCCACGGGCCTTCAGCCATTGGCGCTATAGGGTCCCAGAGATGCACCATGGAAGATAACTATATGTTGCAGCGCTTCATGAGGGTGGTCATGGGAACGGATAACATCGACTCCGCGGCCCGCTTCGGCTATGCAAAAGTGCAGAGAGCAGCAGCCATGGCTTTTGGAACGGATCTTCCCCCCATAAAGTGGACCGCCCCTTTGGAGGCAGACTTTATTCTGGTTGTGGAGTCTGATATCACATCCACCCTTCCTGTGTGGGGTTTGAATTTCATTAAAGCCAAGAAAGATGGCGCACAGCTTGTGGTCGCAGATCCAAAAGAAACCAAGCTGGCAAGGAACAGCTCAGTCTGGTTACAAATAAAACCGGGATCAGGCATTGCCCTCCTTAACAGCATGGCGAAAGTAATCCTTGACGAAAGCCTCTATGACCTTGACGAGGAACTGCCGCTGGAAGATAAGATACCCGCCACGCCCAATTATGAGGCACTGATGAAAAGCCTTGCTGAATTCACTCCTGCAGCTGCGTCAAAGCTTACGGGCATTCCCGAGGACCAGATCATCAGCCTCGCAAGGTCCTATGCAAAGGCCCGCAAGAGGCTCCTTGCGTTAACCCTCGGTTCCTCCGAAAATACAAAGGGCATGAATACCCTCCTTGCTGCCGCAAATCTTGTCCTCATCATGGGTGACAATCCTGACACACTCCAGGTGCCTGCCGAGTACTCCAACACGCTAGGCATGTGGAAGGTTGGTGTCAGACCCCTTTCTGGCGGCAAGGATGCCCATGAGATGCTGTATAAGCCCGGAGCAGTAAAGGCTCTCTATATCATGGGAGAAAACCCGCTCATCACATTCAAAAATACATCCGCTGTTGAAAGGACACTTGGTGCACTTGAGTTCCTCGTGGTACAGGATATCATTCTCACCGAAACTGCAAAACTCGCCGACGTCGTTCTTCCTGCCAGTAGCTGGGCTGAAAAAGATGGCATATTCATGGGAGCCACTGGCCTTCTCCAAGAGATTCCAAAGCTCCTCGCAGAAACGGGACAATCCATACCGGACTGGAAGATATTCAGAAACATCGCAAGACTCATGAACAGGGACCTTGGCTTAAAAGACCTTACCGAGGTGAGGTCAGCCATTACAGATCTTGTTACGGCTCCATCCGTCGGGGAGGGAACTCCCTCGTTTAACCCTGTTTCATATGAACTGTCTGAAAAACCGGACACAGAGTATCCCCTGCTCCTCATCACGTCGAACCTGTTACAGCACTCCGGTGCGCTCTCGGTACTTTCAAAGAATCTGGAGTCAGTGGTTTCTGATGCCTATTTGCAGGTGAACCCAAAAGATGCCCAGAAATTCAACATCTCGGACGAAGGGTTCGTAAAGGTCATATCACGGAGGGGGGAAGTTTACCTTAAAGCAATGATCTCCAATGAAATGCCTGAAGGAGTCGCCTTTGCCCCCACGCATTTTCCCCATGCCAACATCAATGCACTGACCCACCCTTCCTTAAATGGCGAAGCGCCGACAGACACGATCAAAATTGAGTTGGCACAGACAAAAGGCTGAAGGAGAAGCAACGCGGGATGGAGGAGGAAAAGTGAATGGATCATGTTCCTGTCCTGCCTTCATCCCTTGAACCTCTCTTTGCCGTCTTTCACCTTCCTTCTTTTCAAGCCTCATCACAGGGCAAGGTCGGTTGATTCCCTATAAGGATGACAATCCCACCACCGTCTTTCCCATCGTAACGGTGGGGCTGATAGCTCTCAATATCGCAATATACCTATGGGAGCTTGTATCGCCGCTAGGAGAACAACACATAGCCTTGGCATACGGTGCAATTCCGCGCAAACTGCTCACGCTTGAGCAAAACCAGCCTTTTCACCCGTTGCTCACCATCTTTTCGTCGATGTTCCTTCACGGAGGGTTCTTCCATCTCGGAGGCAATATGCTTTACCTTTGGATCTTCGGCAATAACATTGAGGACAGGCTCGGACATGTACGGTTCATGGTCTTTTACCTTCTTAGCGGTGTAATAGCTGCGTATTCCCATGCAGTAACTGAACCACATTCTTTGATCCCGATGATCGGTGCCAGCGGAGCAGTATCAGGAGTCCTTGGCGCCTATTTCCTGCTGTTCCCCCACGCACGCATTCACACCATACTCTTTTTTGGATTCTTCTGGCAACTGGTGAGGGTTCCTGCCTTGATAGTTATAGGATTTTGGGCTATTATACAACTGATTAATGGAATTCTTACCGAAGGGTTATTGGGCCAGGGCGGAGTCGCATG
>DATKOU010000184.1:0-31617 GCA_035524455.1 Thermodesulfovibrionales bacterium
TATGTGGGAGAAGGTGGGAATCATACGATGTGCGGAATCGCTCTCCGTGGCGGGAGATATCATTTCCCGATGGCTTCCCTCAGTTGGAGGAGCTTCCATCAAGAGAGAAGAACTGGAACTCAAGAACATGATTACCGTTGCCAGTCTCATTACTGAAGCGGCGATGGCACGAAGGGGGAGCGTTGGAGCGCACTACCGCTCGGACTATCCCGCCAGGGGTGAGAGCTGGCAACAGCATCGCACATGGCAAAAGCCTGAGTAAAGAAGATGTACGGGGACTACGGCTTCACTTCCCCTTTTCATAATAATGCATAATTCCTTCATATCCATCTGGTTCAATGGAATCAAAGGATTCTTTATGATAATGCAAAGACTGGGAATCGAGGGGTTTCCCAGCAAAAAAAGGAGGCATAGAGGCTGAAAAAGAGCAGACGAAAGAACCTAATATGATTATGATAAGGTGAGGACAGGCACGAGGGTAATCAGCATCGCAAAGTGGGCCAGGAATGCATATTCCCCTGTCTCATGCATCATATCATGATTTTGGAGCGGTATCTTCTCCAGCCTGAATATGATATGCCTTTATCTTCCGGTGCAGGTTACTCCTTTCGATGTCCAGTATCTCGGCAGTTCTTGATATATTCCAGTTATTCTCTTCGAGTTTTCTCAAGATGAAGTCCCTTTCAAAGGCTTCCCGCGCTTGCTTCAGCGTTCCGTAACTGAAAAAATCGGCACCCTCATGTCTTCCGGCGAGGCGGAAGTCCCTTGCGTGGATATCTGCAGAAGGGGTCATGATCGCAAGCCTTTCGATGAGGTTCTTTAGTTCCCTTATGTTTCCGGGCCAGTTATATTCCTGAAGACTCTTTATTGCGTCAGCCATAATCCTCTTTGGTGGTTGTCCGTACTCTGTTGCGAGAGACTTTATGAAATGATCCACGAGGGCCGGGATATCCTCCTTATGTTCCCTTAGGGGGGGTACCACAATGGGGACTACATTAAGCCTGAAGAAGAGATCATCCCTAAAATTCCCTCTCTTCACCTCCTCCGTGAGGTCCTTGTTTGTCGCAGCAATAATCCTCACATCAACCTTGATAGTCGTATTCCCACCAACCCTCTGGAATTCCTGCGTCTCGATCACCCTCAGCACCTTTGACTGGGTCTGGAGGGACATATCCCCGATTTCATCCAGAAAAAGAGTTCCTCTGTCAGCCAACTCAAATTTTCCCTTCTTTTTTTCAAAGGCACCTGTAAACGAACCCTTTTCGTGACCAAATAGCTCACTCTCGATAAGTTCATAAGGCATCGCCGCACAATTAAGCTCCACAAAAGGCCTTTCGCCTCTAGTGCTCTTAGCGTGGAGAAGCCTTGCAACAAGCTCCTTCCCTGACCCGCTCTCACCGGTGATCAGCACTCTACTGTTACTCTGTGCAGCCATCTCTATCTGGGCATGGAGGGTCTTCATCGGAGAAGAGTCACCAATAAGCCTCCATTTCCTTGTGAGGTTCTCCTTGAGATCCCTGTTTTCCCTCTCGAGGGCGCTCCTTTCCAAAGCACGTCTGGCACTGAGGACAATCCTTTCCAGGGAAAGTGGTTTCTCAAGGAAGTCGTACGCCCCCATTCTAGTTGCCTTCACCGCAACCTCAATATTTCCGTGTCCGGAAATCATTATCACGGGTGTTCCTCTCTTGAGGGCCGCGATCTCCTGCAGCGTCTGTATGCCGTCCATTCCGGGTAACCATACATCGAGGATTATTAGATCAGGAAACTGCTCCTGCAGAATTACAAGGGCATCTTCTCCGGAACCGGCGGTAGCGACACGATACCTCTCATCCTCCAAAATCGCCGAAACGCTCTCCCTGATGCCTTCCTCGTCATCAACGATAAGAACTAAAGGATCCAATCTACCCCTCCTTTATCGGCATCTCAATGGTGAAGACCGTTCCTTGAGGCTCGTTATCCCTCACCCTCAGATGCCCCATATGCTCCCTGATAATCTTGTTCGCAATGGCAAGGCCGAGCCCTGTCCCTTCCTTTTTTGTGGAGAAGTAGGGAAGAAAAAGCTTTTCTTTATCTTCTTCCCGTATTCCCGGGCCGTTATCAGCCACGTCCATAAACACCCTGTTTGAAGATACATTAAGATGAACTGTCACCTCTATATTACCCCCGCTGTGCATCGCCTGTATGGCGTTCTCAAAAAGGTTTATAAGAACTCTCTTGAACTGTTCTCTGTCCATATCGATAGGTGGCATATCCTCAGGAAGCGACACCCTTATGGAAAAGCCCTTGTAGTCCCTGTAAAGATTCACTACCTCATTTATTATACCAGCGAGGATGGTGGACGATTTATGAATTTCCGGCATTTTCTCGAAGCGAGAAAACTCGTCCACTAGGTTTCTCAGGCTGTCAACCTCCTTGATGATGGTTCTCATGGATCTCTCAAACACCTGTGGAAAGTCTTCATCTTTTCGTTCCCATTTTTTCAGCATCCGTTCTGTGGAGAGCTTTATGGGGGTGAGGGGATTCTTCACCTCATGGGCAATCCTTCTGGCCACTTCTTGCCACGCGAGCGCTTTCTGTGCCTTTATCACATTGGTAAGGTCGTCAAAGACAACGAGAAGACCCAGATATTCCGAGGCGTTATTTCTCAATCCCATGATTGAGACCCTCAGCATGGTACGCTTTCCCTTAATGGTAGCCCATATCTCCTTTTCCACCATACCCAGCGTCCTTAATTTTATCCCGCGAATCATCTCCTGAAGGGAATCGGAACGGAGTAAGGATAGGAGTTCTTTGTAGTTTTTCCCCATCACATTCTCTAACGCAACATTGAGGATCGCGCAGGCGGCAGTATTCATGGCGAGGATAGTGCCGTCAGCATCGAGCGAGATAACCCCACTTTGTATGTTCTCCAAGATGTTCTCCATAAATAGCCTTCTTCTGTCAGACTCTACGTAGGCTTTCTGGAGAGATGCCTTACCCTCCTTAAGTTCTTTCACCATATGATTAAACGAATTAATGAGAAGCCCTATTTCGTCGTCTCTCTTCAGGGCAATATCCACGTCCAGATTCCCTGACGCAATCTCTCCTGTTGCTTCGGCAAGCATCTGGATCGGTTCCGAGATTCCCCTGGCGACCCTGAGGGAGACCCAGAGTGCGGTGAAGATAACGATAAGCGTGAAGAATCCTAAAAAGAGTTGATAGTTAAGTTTCAGGGGCTGTTTCCAAGCCTCAAGTTGTATATAGTCTTCATAGGCGCGCTTGATCTTCTCTACATTGCGGGTAATGTCCCTCGGAATGTGGGATTCCACAATCACAACTCCTGAACGCCTTCCTCCTGTGCTATCAGGAACTACTGCCCTTACGGTGTCTCCGTTCTCTCCTGAAATGACCTCTGTCCCTTCCTCTCCTCCAAAGGCTTCTGTGACCACATCAGAGGGATTATCGGGAAGTTCGGAAAGGTGCGTGACCGTATATTCCATGGGTATAGTACCCTTTGACACAATGGAGCGTGCCGCTTCAAGGGTCTTTTTGCGCTCCGTATCATAAAGGGCTCTTGCGATGACTAACGTACTGTCAATGGGCTGTCTGAACTGTGGGGTGAACCACCTGTCAATATAGTTTGTTACGAGACCGCTGGCACCCAAAAAAAGAAGCACGGACGGTATGGAGGTGAGGATTACAAACACCACCACAATCTTTGTCTTGAACCGGGAGCCCAGGATTTTCCGCTTCTTTTCCAAATAAAGCTTGGTGAGCGCCTTTGCCACAAAGAACATCAGGGTGAGGAGCGCTATAATGTTCACATTGAGCAGTATGAGGAGGGTAACCCTCGTGGTGATTGAGAGGGAAGCCTGACGCATGAGATGCAGTTCCACAGTGGAAACGAGAATCACAAAAAGAAGAAGCCCCCCCAGTATCATGCCGAGTTTTTTCATTTCTCGGTCCCTGTGCTGAGTGAGGGAGACTCCTTGGAGAGCTTAAAGTCCTTCTCAGAAACAAAAAAGAGGAGATACCCTATTACCGGCGGGAGCTCCCTTAGCCGTGATTCCACGGTAACCTTCACATAGTAGTCCGATGACTGGAGTTCTTTTATGTTGATGAGTTTGAGATCCTTTATGGTTAATGTCCAATCCAGCATGGAGTCAAAGCGCTTGAATCTTTTTTCGGTAAGGGTAGCACCATCAAAGGTCGTCGCAGTGTATTCCTTTTTGATGGGATCAGACCGTAAGGTCTTGACGATTTTCTTCCCGGCGATGAACTCATTAGGCCACATGCGCCAGACCCTAAAGAGATCTATATAAAAGGTGATTTCCTTTGATATACCATTTTTCAGATCATCGACATTCTTTTCATCAAGTGCCAATCCTGTACTTACCACAATCTCATCATTCGTCACCCGGGCATCGGGTCCTATGATCTCTGCACCAGAGGCATTCAGAAGCATGAGAAAGAGGGATAAAAAGGCCAGAGAAAGAATAATCCTCGCCATTTAAGACTTGACATCTCCGGAAAAATTTATTTTCATTATACCATAATGAAAAAGGGAGAAAGTATTTAGCAGCAGCCAGTTAGAGAACAAAGAAAGGAGAAGGTTTATATGGAACTCGAGGCAATAAGGATAGAGATACCCGAAGAATGCAATATCATCCTCGGCCAGACCCACTTTATAAAAACTGCTGAGGACCTCTACGAGATTGTTGCCACCACCGTGCCCCAGGCCAAATTCGGGATCGCTTTCACCGAGGCTTCCGGTCCGTGCCTGATAAGGACAGAGGGTAACGATGGAATGCTTATTAACTGTTGTGTGGCCATGTTGAAGGACATAGGGGCCGGCCATGTTTTCTGTGTTCTATTAAAGGACGCATATCCCATTAATGTACTCACTCAGATAAAGAGTTGCCAGGAGGTATGCAGAGTCTATTGTGCCACTTCTAATCCGCTTGAAGTTCTCGTCGCATCCACAAAGCAGGGAAAAGGGATTATAGGGGTGGTGGATGGCTTTCCCCCAAGGGGTGTAGAGACCTCTGACGACAGGCTCAGACGGAGGGAGTTCCTGAGGACGATCAGGTATAAGGCATAGGCCGTACCTGATATGCACACTCAAGGGGACCTATCAGGGTGCAATTATTGAAAAAAACAGCCGTATTTGTTAATATTATGTTCTATGTCTGATGAGGCGAAGAGCGCCAGCCTGCTTCTCAGGGTGTTTGCGAAAATTCTTGATTTCATCCTCATCGCTGCCATGGCTGAGGTCATACCAAAGGCTGGTTTTTATGCAGGGTTATCCTATCTCCTCATCAGTGATGGTCTCTTCGAAGGAAGGAGCATTGGGAAGTTGCTGATCGGCCTGCGAGTAATCTCAACGGCTCATGACGGACCATGCTCGATGAGAGAGTCTATCGTAAGGAATGCCCCTCTGGGTGCGGGACTCTTATTTTTTAAGTTGCCCTGGGTCGGCTGGATTGTTATCGCGGGTGTGTCTGCGGTGGAGTTCTTGATACTCCTGGGGAGCAAAGACGGGAGGCGCCTAGGAGATGAATTGGCAAAGACCACGGTAGTTGAACTCGTTAAAAGCAAAGACAGTCAGGAGGTATAATGCTTTTTCATAAAGTGGTGGGAATGTTCTCTAATGACCTGGCAGTGGATCTGGGCACCGCAAATACCCTTGTCTTTGTCAAGGGAAAGGGCATTGTCTGTAATGAGCCTTCCGTGGTTGTGGTGAGGAAGGAAGATAAGAAAACCATCGCGGTTGGTGCCGATGCAAAAAGGATGCTGGGCAAAACACCTTCTAATATTATTGCCATACGACCGATGAAAGACGGCGTTATTGCGGACTTTGACGCCACGGGGGAGATGCTGAAATACTTCATCAAGAAGGTCCACAACAGAAAGAGCTTTCTCTCTCCACGGGTAATCATCGGGGTACCCTCTGGTATTACGCAGGTGGAGCAAAGGGCGGTGAAGGACGCTGCGCAGGCATCTGGGGCACGGGAGGTATATCTCATTGAAGAGCCCATGGCCGCCGCCCTCGGCGTAGGTCTTCCTGTGGGAGAGCCCTCGGGCAACATGATCGTCGACGTAGGGGGAGGGACCACAGACATCGCGGTCATTTCCCTTGATGGCATTGTGTATAGCAAGGCGGTCAGGGTTGGCGGTGATAAGATGGATGACGCATTAATTGCCTACATAAAACGGAAGTATAATCTGCTCATAGGTGACAGAACCGCGGAGCTGATAAAGATCGAGATCGGCTCGGCATGCGTAGTAGACCCCGGCGTCACAAGGACTATGGAGATAAAGGGGAGAGACCTTATTTCGGGCATCCCCAAAATCATCCTGGTAACAGAAACCGAAATACGAGAGGCCCTGCATGAACCGGTGAGTGTCATCCTTGATACAATCAAGATAACCTTGGAAAATACTCCCCCCGAACTTGCTGCGGACATTGTGGACAGGGGTATTGTATTGGCAGGAGGCGGTGCTTTGCTGAGGGGGCTTGACATCCTCATAAGGGAGGAGACCGGACTTCCCGTCATTGTCCCTGACGACCCTTTGACCGCAGTGGCAAGGGGCGTAGGAAAAATGCTTGACGAACTAGAACTCCTGAAGAAAATTGCCATAACCTAATGTCCATTAGGAGACTTTTCCCCCTTTTCCTGCTCGTGGTGCTTTCCTTAACCCTTATGACCTACCAGAGCAATAAAGGACCCATTGCACCCTTCAGGTTTCTGAGCAATCCCCTTAACTACCTGAATGACATGATCCATTCAATATCCTCTTCGTTGAAAGAGCCTTTCAGAAAAATCATGCTAAGGGATGAAGACATGAAGAAGCTCAAAGGACAGATAGAGAGTCTTCTCCTTGAGCAACAGAGATACCGTGACCTCTTCCTCGAAAACCAGAGGCTGAGAGAGATCCTTTCCGTAAAGGAGAGGGAAAGAAGGTATGTCGCCACTGCGAGGATTATTTCAAGGGGACCGGACCTATGGTCAAATATGCTCGTCATCGGAAAGGGGACGCGAGAAGGTATTGCAAAAGATATGGCGGTGATCACTCCCCTCGGCCTTGTGGGGAAGATCTCTGTAGTGACTGATCATTACGCGTATGTACTCCTCGTGACCGATATCAGTTTTTCCGCTGCCGTGAGAATCCAGGACACCAGGGAGGAGGCCATACTCTCAGGAACGGGTACGAGGCGCTGCGTTCTGCAATACATTCCTGAAGAGGCTTTGATCCGGGAAGGAGAGATGGTCGTCACCACCGGGTTTGATGACGTGTTTCCCCAGGAGCTCATCGTGGGCTATGTGTCCAGAGTGTCCAAAAAGGGGTCCAGCATATTTCAGCAGGTAGAGGTTACCCCATCTCAGGACCTCACGAAACTTGATGAGGTGATAATCGTCAGGCGATGAAATCGTTCATTATTTTCCTTGGTGTGGCACTTGCCTTTCTCCTTCAGACAAAGATCTCCTTCCTCGGGGTTTCCCCTGATCTCACCGCAGCGGTGGCGTATTATTTTGGGATAACCGGAGGTTCAACGAAGGGGGTTCTCTTCGGCTCCCTCATCGGGGTCATCGAGGACAGCGTGGGAGGAAACATCCTGGGTCCGAACCTTCTGGGCAAAGGCATGGTAGGCTTTTTTTCATCCTTCATGTCCGGCAGCCTGTTCAGATGGACTCCTTTTCTGGGAGTTGTATCCCTTGTTATTCTTACCCTCACAGATGGTAGTATTATTCTGTTATCAAGGGCAATATTTGATGCAATGCCCACGTCTATGTCCAGCGGGATTTTTACGCTCTTTATGCAAGGGCTCTTCAATGGCATCATAGGTATATTTATAAGGCCAAGGAATGTCGATTAACGGAAATTCATCAGAAAAGGTCCTCATCTCAGCGTATTTAATCATTGCCTTATTTTTCATCCTGACCATACGGATTTGGCAGTTGCAGATTCTTCAAGGGAGTGAATACAGGAAATTGTCGGAGGAAAACAGACTGCGTATTGTGAGGGTTGCGGCACCGCGTGGAATAATCTTTGACAGAAACGGCATTCCTCTTGTGAAGAACACCCCATACTATTTTGTGTCTATCAGTCCCCAGAATCTTGACGGTCTTGACATCTCCGCCCTTGCGGAGCTTTTGAAGATGGACAAGGATGTCCTCTCGGAAAAGGTGAAAAATCGCCCCCAGCAGAATTTGTATGAACCCATACGGCTCAAGGAAGGCCTCTCCACGAAAGAGATCGCCCTCATAGAGGCCAGGCGTTCGGATTTTCCCAGCTTGGCAGTGGATGTGGATGTGAGCAGGGATTATCTCTTTGGAAGCACCGGGGCGCATCTTATCGGATACCTTGGCAAACCAAACGAATTTCAATATAGCAGTCCCGATTTCAGGGACGTCCCTTCCAATGCATTCATCGGTCAGTGGGGAGTCGAAAAGCTCTATGACAGGCAGCTGCGGGGAACCTCCGGGGAAAGGATAATAGAGATGGATGCTCTGGGGAGAGAGTTGAGACTCATTAAGGAAAAATCCCCTGTGCGGGGAGACGATGTCAAGCTGGCAATGGATATTAAACTTCAGAAAGAGGCCGAAGAGTCCTTCGGGGAAAAGACAGGAGCCCTTGTCGCCATGAAACCTGATACAGGGGAGATACTCGCCATGGTAAGCAAACCTTCTTTTGACCCTAACTTGTTTGCGAGGGGAATAAAATACAGGCAATGGGAAGAACTGAATCAGAACAAGAAACTCCCCCTGCTCAACAGATCCCTTCAGAGTCAGTATCCGCCCGGCTCCACATTCAAGATCATTACCGCTATTGCGGCCATAGAAGAGGGAGCTATTGACGTCAATACAAAGGTTACATGTACCGGGGAGATCGTGTACGGCAAGTGGCATTTTGGGTGCTGGCAAAAGCATGGACACGGAACCTTGTCATTGCACCGTGCTCTGGTGGAGTCGTGTGATGTCTACTTTTATGATTTAGGCAAGAGACTGGGGATAGACAAGATTGCCTCTTATGCCCGGATGTTCGGACTTGGCAAGGAAACGGGCCTCCGGATAGCGAAAGAGCGAAGCGGGATGGTCCCCGACACAAAATGGAAGCAGGAGAAGAGGAAACAGCCATGGTATCTGGGTGAAACGTTCAATGCATCCATCGGGCAGGGGTATGTGGCCACAACCCCTTTCCAGATGGCTCAGATGATGAGTATCGTTGCAAACGGAGGATATATCTATAGCCCCTCACTCCTCATGGCAGACAACAAGCCCGCGCCTCTCACAAAACTAAACATCAGGCAGGAGACCTTCGACGAGGTCAAAAAAGCTCTCTCAGGGGTGGTGAATGAGAATGGGGGAACCGGATGGGCGGCAAAGTCATCCATGGTGAATATCTGCGGTAAGACAGGGACAGCGCAGGTAGTGGGAATGAAAAGGGATTCAAAATATCTCCCCGAGATGTTCAGGGATCATGCATGGTTTGTTGCATTTGCGCCCTATGAAGCACCCGAAATCGCCCTTTCCGTGATGATGGAACATGGGGGTCACGGAGGGGCTGCAGCAGCTCCTATCGCAAAAAGGGCGATAGAGGTATACATGAAGGGACAGAGACTTGAAAATCGACAGACGACTCATTAAGAACTTTGATTGGGTAACGTCTTTCCTCATTGTCTTCCTCGCTATCATAGGGGTAATGACTATTTACAGTGCCACACGTCCCCCTCTCCCCGACGGCACAATGCCGTCTTACTACATAAGGCAGCTTTACTGGGCGATCATGAGCATCCTTGCTCTCTTGCTCATGATAAGTTTTGATTATATCTGGCTAAAGAGGGCTTCTTATGTGCTCTATGGCCTCGGGATGTTCCTGTTACTTTTGGTCCTCCTCCTCGGGAAGACCGGAATGGGCGCGCAACGCTGGCTTAATCTCGGGGTCATTTCTTTTCAGCCCTCTGAAGTATTCAAATTATTCTATATCATTACCATATCCCGATACCTCAGTGAGATGCAGGGCAAGATAGGGCTTGCGTCATTGCTCAAAACATTTTTTTTGCTCGCATTCGTTCCGATAATCATGCTGATAAAACAGCCTGACCTTGGCACCGCCATTATTCTGCTACTCGTTTTCCTTTCCCTCGTCATAATGAAGGGGCTTCAGAGAAAAGCGGCCGCACTAGTGGTTCTGATCAGCCTGGTCTCTGTTCCTTTTCTTGGCAACATCCTCTGGGAGGGCCTCAAGGACTACCAGAAAAACAGGCTTGTCGCTTTTCTGGAGCCTGAGACCGATCCTTCGGGCATCGGCTATCACATTAACCAATCAAAGGTGGCCATAGGGTCAGGCCAGGTCATAGGAAAGGGCTACTTGAAAGGTACCCAGGGACCTTTTCGATTTCTCCCTGAAAAGCATACCGATTTCATATTTGCAGTCTTTGGGGAGGAATGGGGCTTCGCAGGAAACGTTATTCTCCTTTTCCTCTATCTTTCCTTGATCCTCCGTGGCCTTGACACCGCAAGCAAAGCCAAGGATGAATTTGGAAGCCTCTTAGCCCTGGGAATATCCTTTATGTTCACCATATACTTTTTTGTCAATGTGGGAATGACCCTCGGCATTATGCCTGTCGTAGGCGTACCGCTTCCTTTCATGAGTTATGGCGGCACGTCACTCCTCGCAAATTTCGTCGCGGCAGGAATACTTATCAACATACGGACAAGGCGATTCACGTTGTTCTACTAGTTTCTCGTGACAGAAATTGATTATATGAGAAAGCCAGGCTTGCCAATGAGTACAAAAGTTCTTTAGAAATAGTTACTTACAAGTTACTAACACCTGTGAATAACTAAATTCCCGCATTTGGGAGGCGTGGGAAAAAAGATTGAGGTGTTCAGCATTGACGCCCTCAAAACAAACCCTCAATCTCAAAACTGAGTTGACAAGGGGAGCGTAAAATGTGGTATTTTATCAGGACTTGGGCTACTATCTGTCATTCACAGAGTTGCATAGTATGTCCATGATTCTTAAAGGGGCTGTAGCTCAGTTGGGAGAGCGCTTGAATGGCATTCAAGAGGTCGTCGGTTCGATCCCGATCAGCTCCACCATTAAATATTGCTGCATAGGCACATCACTTCTCACCATCATTTCAATTAGGGATATTCCCCTTTAGGGTGATATCGGGACTTCCTGTTTCTATAATGTTGAGGTGAGAAAACGCGGTAACCTAAAGATTGCTCTCATACGGTTCAATAACCGTTTCTTCCTGACTCTCGAAAATGTCATGGGCGATTAATTGTTCCACATACATTCTTAATGTATTGACCTCATGCTCTTTGACTCCTCTGAATTCCACTGCCATACCAGGTGGGACTGTGAAAACATCACCGAAAAGCCCTTTCACATAGACCACGACCCCTTTCACTCGTAAGGACCCGCCACCATTGATCGGCAAAACCACTTCTACTTCAGAACCTACAGGGAACGGGTCCTTTTTCCTGATATAGACGCCACCCTCAGACAGGCTCTCTGTATAAAGCTCATAGAGGGTTCCGTTACAAATGACACTGACTTTTTCATTCAACGGAGCTCTCACATGCCTCCTTTTCATTCCCTGCTGAGAAAACAAACATTCTTCCAACGCCTCGTGGATCTTATCCACCTTTACGGGCTTTGATATATGCCACGCGCATCCTAACTCCCTGCATCTTTGTATTGACTCTTTGCTTGAATCAGCAGATACGATAACAACCGGGATATGGGAGGTTTCTTTATGTCCCTTAATATGCTTCAGCAGCGCAATGCCGTCCATCTTTTCTAAGGTTACGTCGAACATCACTACATCCGGTTCTACAAGCCTGAGAAATTTCAGCGCTTCCAGGCCATTTTCAGCAGGGATAACCGTAAAACCCATTCTCGTCAGAATAATTCCTATATACATCAGGAATGAGTGACTGTCGTCTGCTATGAGTATTTTTTTCTTTCTGAACTCCATCGTATTCTTCATCGGTTTTTTCCCTATCGCTCACCGTGCATTGCAATGGCGGGATGAAAGGACAGCGTCGTTGCGAGATTCCCAGTGCGTGGTAGTTGCATTAAGTTTCCTTTACCAATACCAGCGCGAAAAGTTTCCGCACTTCGCTGGTCATCCCCCGCCCGCCAAAAGAAGTGGAGAGATCGCTGCAGGAGAATTAGTCTATAATACCTTATGTCACCTGGAGAAGAAAAGGCCTGGGAGGCACTGGGAAGAGTTGATCCTGATGATGTGAGCACGAGGACAGGGGCAACGTTTGACCTTGTATCAGGTCTTTACAGATTCAAATCCTTCGGAAAGGATTTCTCCGTCTCACCCCAGGACAAAAATATATTCAGCGATGCTCCTGAAAGTGACACCCTTCTCCAAAAACTCGGATTTTTTTTCAATTTCTCTGTCATCTGCTCTTTTTACAGCGCGAAGGATATTCCTTTGACAGGAAAACTCATAGACCCCGTCAACATGAAAAGCGGTCAACTCTTTTTCCGCGGGTCTCATGTCCTTCCCCTGGATAAGGTGAGTGAACGGTATGGCAATGACCGGGATGGGTTTCTTAAGAGAGGACTGGTGCTGGGCGGCGTTGGGCTGGAGTATGGCGATGCATCGGTGAAGCTCTTTCCTCTCCCAAGGGTTCCTGTGGTGTTGATACTCTGGCTGGGAGATGAAGAATTCCCTCCGCGCACAGATATTCTGTTCGATTCCTCCGCTGAGATTCAGTTGCCCATAGATGTCATATGGTCAATTGCAATGCTCAGTCTGCTGGTCATGCTTTAGAAAAGGAACCGTTGCCCGCTGTTCGACCTCGTCAACAGGGAAACGGTGTCAGAACTTCTTCTCGTGCCCATATCACTCCCCTTGACATAAAACTTCTCTGACGGCTTTAATATCATATGCCATTGCATTTTTCCAAGAGATACTTACAGGAAAACCCTTGGTTTTCTTTCAGGGCGGGGGCCCTCGTGATTCTTCTTATCCTTGTCCTTCTCTTTTCTCTCTCCTGCTCCGGGAAAAAGGAGGTTAAACCGGATGAAACCTTTGATCCAGAGAAGTCTATTCCACGGGCGAGCGACCTCATAGATAATAAGGAATATGAAGATGCGAGAAGAATACTTCTCGAGGTAAAGAACAGGGATCTCACCAAGAAATATGCTCCCCTTGCTCAGCTGAAAATCGCAGACTCTTATGTAAAAGAGGAAGAGTATGATCTCGCGGTCGAGGAGTACAAGAAATTTCTTGAAATGTATCCAGACCATAAGGATGCATCCTATGCCCAGTACCAGCTCGCCATGGCCTATTTTGTTCAGATAGAAAGCCCTGAGAGGGGATACGGTGCAGCGTTGAAGGCCCTGGAGCAGTTTGAAAAGCTCAAACGGATGTATCCCAGAAACCCTTACCGGGAAGTGATTGAACTCCGAATCGATAAATGTAAAACTACCATGGCGGATTATGAATTTACTGTGGCCGAATTTTACTTTAATAAGGGCTCTTATCAGTCCGCGCTGGGAAGGTTTAAGCAGGTTCTCACAAAGTTTCCTGATTACAAAAAGGAACCACTGGTTCTCTACCAGTTGGCGCTGAGCTACAAAAAGCTTGGGGACAAGGATAAGACAGCAGAATACCTGAACCGCCTCATTGCAAAATACCCGGATGACAAACTCGCCAAACAAGCGCAAAAAGAGCTCATCTCCCTCACCAAGTAAGAACTACTATCCGGCATTCCTGGACATCACCGGAAAAAGATGTGTGGTCATAGGGGGAGGAAGGGTCGCGGAAAGGAAGTGCTCACCCCTTATCAGGGCGGGTGCACAGGTAGTGGTAATAAGCCCCAAACTCACTAAGGGACTTGAAGCCTTAAAAAAAAGACGCCTGATAAGGCACATAGGTCGCCTCTATAGAAGAGGAGACATGCAGTCTGCATTCATGGCCATCGCTGCCACAGATTCAAGGGAGATAAACTTGAAGGTGGTTGCGGATGCAGCAATTCACAATGCCCTTCTGAACGTTGTGGATAATCCTCACCTGTGCAATTTTATCGTTCCTTCGGTCCTGCGTCGCGGTCTTTTAACCATCGCAATTTCCACAGGTGGTGTGAGCCCAGCAATGGCAAGAACGATACGGAAAAGCCTTAAAGAGCTCTACAGCACCGAGTTATCGAAATATCTGAGGCTTCTGAACACCATCCGTACCAAAGCCATGCAAGATATCCCGGATAAGAGAAAAAGAGCTGCATTGCTCAAAGGGCTTGCTTCCCCAAAAAGCATGCGAATGCTTTTTCAGAAGGGATTCCGAGAAGCAAGAAGAGCTGCCCTCATCTCCCTGCATAATATCACCCCTCATTAAGACATGGTTCTTTGTCCTGGATTTTAGTATAAGTTGAGCGAATTCCCCGGGGAAACCCGCTGGATGTAGGATGTAGTATAATTAGGATGTAGTATAATTAGGATGTAGTATAATAAGGGTGGGGCATGAAGAAAAATTCAATCAAGATAACCTCAAAGCGCGGCACAGAGTTTGATTCAGAGGTAATCCTGGGGCAGGAAAAATACCTTGTACAGACCGAATGGGGTGGTGCTCAGAAACCGCATATCACCACCCGTGTATATCTCAAGGGACAGGTAGTCTTCACGAGAAAAACCGACTGCAGTGATATGATGAATTCCTCGGATATGCCAAGTGAAGTGCGGGAGTGTATGCTGGAGCAGCACCAGTCAGCCATAGCCACACTCAAAGCGGAAAGGTCTGTAAAGACAAAAACAACTTCAGACTATCTGGGTGAGGTAAAGAATTTCCTCAGGACCAAGAATAAACGAGCCGCTCTCCGGGTTTTGAATGAAGCCCTTGAGCATTATCCTGACGACCCCTTCATCCTCTCTTATTACGGCTGTCTCGAGTCAGTTGCAAACAAGAATTACACACATGGAATAGAAACTTGTCATATGGCACTGGAGAATCTGAAGAAGAGGGTGCCCTTTGGACAGGAGTTTTTCTACCCCGTGTTTTACCTCAATCTCGGCAGGGCATATCTTGCTGCGGGTAGAAAAGATGAGGCCATAGAAGCTTTCAATAGGGGAATCCAAATTGACGGGGAGAACAATGACCTCACATGGGAGATAAGAAAACTCGGTACAAGAAGGAAGCCTGCAGTCCCATTCATCAAGAGGTCCAACCCCATAAATAAGTATATTGGGATGCTCCTTCACTCCCCAAGAAAATAACCTCTTTTGCTCTTCGTAACATTAAGTATAATAGTAATTATCCTTATTCTCATGGCGAGTTTTCTGAAAGATATTTAAATTGAACTATTTCTTGACAAATAATTATTATTAGTTTAGAATTGTTATATATGGAAACTTACAAACAAATAGGATTTAAGCTCACGCCACAAAGAATCGCGATACTCGATTACCTTAACGACAACAAGGGGCATCCATGCGCAGATGAAATTTACAGAGCGGTTTCAGAGAAGTTTCCCACAATGTCATTTGCTACGGTGTATAACACCCTCAACGCATTGAAAAGGCGTGGCATGCTGCTTGAAATAACTATTGACCCCCGCAAGAAACGGTTTGATCCTGATTCAGAACCCCACCATCACTTAATGTGTATTCGGTGTAAGAAGGTGGTGGATATCCACAATGAGTTTGAGCTCACGATACCTCTGGGGCAGAGGCATGGCTTTGAAATAATGGGCAACCACATAGAATTTCATGGTCTTTGCGAACAGTGCAGGGAAACACGCAGCGAAAAGAATTCCCAGACCTTTCGGGGAGGGGACCATTAGTTGGTTTTTTGATACGAAGGAATCTTTGATTCCTCATGAGAGCAACTGCACAGGAGAAAGACAATGTCAGAGGTAAAAACAGAATCAAGAGAGTATGTGTGCCAGCAGTGCGGATATATCTATAACCCTGCAAAGGGTGACAGAAAAGGAAAGATTCCCCCAGGCGTACCCTTTGAAGAACTCCCCGAGGACTGGACATGCCCCCTCTGCGGTGCAAAAAAAGCAAGATTTTCACCGATGTTGGATTAAGGAGGAAGAACTATGTGCATGGCATACGAAATGAGATGTAAGTGCGGAGACAAGGCGGCGAGTTTTCACTTTAAGGACAACATCCTGTCAGAGCAGGTGATAAGAAACCTCTACTGTCCTCGCTGTTCTTCAGATATACAGCTCAATCCTGGCTCCATGGTTGTGGATAATGGGTGGGTCATTGAATATGATATGGATGTGGTGAACTTCATGGGACAGAAGATCCGCACAGGGACAATTACCCCGGACTCTATATTTGATGAGGGCTATTGTACATGGAATGGCCTCTATCCCGGTGACCATATAGAGAGCGTTAAGGAACGTGAGTGTATCGCGGTCCTTGCAAAAACAGATCCCCTCCGTTACCTGAACGAAATGAAGTCCTGGGCAAATGAACGAGTGAAAAGACTGCAGCAAGAAGGCTGGAGAAAAGCAAAACCAGAAGAGCTGTAGAACGCTTAATAGTACCATGCGCTTGGTCCAGAGGAATAGTTTTCCCCGAGTTTTCGAGATGTGTACTACGGAGGACATTATGGTGAGTAAGACAATAGAAACCGCAATCAAAATGGAAACTGACGCCATGAAGTTTTATGAGGAGGCTGCAAGAAAAACCTCTCATCCTTTTGGGAAGAAGATGTTCGAGGGATTCATCAAGGATGAAGTTCGGCATCTCCAGATGCTGGAGGATATTCTGAAGGGACTCAATCTCACCACAGCTAAAGTCAACCCGTCTGATGGGATTAAGACTGTATTCTCCGAACTGAAAGACCAGATGATGGCCCGGGTGAAGGCATCCCAGGACGAACTTTCCGCGGTGAATATTGCTCTCGACTTCGAGAGTGCGGGATACGAATTCTATAAAAAAGCGGCCCAAGACGCAACGGACAAAAAGGAAAAGGAACTCCTTGCAAGGCTTGCAGAGGAAGAAGGGGAGCATTCATCTATCTTATGGAATACCTATTCCTTTCTTAGGGATACGGGAGACTGGTTCATGTGGGAAGAGCACGGCATACTGGAAGGATAAAAGGGGATAGTTTCCCTTTCACCTAAAACTCATCTATAGAACAAGAAAGAAGGAGGCAGAACACTATGTCAAAGACAGAGCAGAACCTTAAGGACGCATTCGCAGGAGAATCCCAGGCAAACAGGAAATACCTCGCCTTTGCAAAAAAAGCAGAAGCAGAGGGCTTTACGCAGGTGGCAAGGCTCTTCAGGGCAGCGGCAGAGGCAGAAACTGTTCACGCGCATAACCATCTTAAAGAGCTTGGGGGCATCAAGAGCACAAAAGAGAACCTTCAAGAGGCAATTAATGGGGAATCGTACGAATTCCAGAAGATGTATCCCCAGATGATAAAGGATGCAGAGTCAGAGGGAAATAAAGGCGCACTCAGGAGTTTTAATTATGCTAACGATGTAGAGAAAATACATGCAGCCCTTTACAAGAAGGCCCTCGAAAACCTTGGAAAATCCCCTGATGCCGACATGTATGTATGTCAGGTCTGCGGTTATACTGTGGAAGGGGAGGCCCCTGATGAATGTCCTGTGTGTAAGGCAAAGAAACAATCATTCAAGAAGATAGATTGATAAAGTACTGAGTTCCTCAGGAACACGCCTCATGTAGGTGTTTTTCATATCAGTACAGAGGGAGGTCGGGGTAACGGACCTCCTTCTCTCTTTTCAGCCTCCGCACGACCGGGATTAATGAGAGGCTGTTTTCCGGGGTATTGGTGTATACTGGACCATGGGGGTAAGGAGAAAAACGACAACGCACTCCACAATCAGGAAGAGACGTCTGCGAGAGTCTCTTGCCCAAGAACGTTTCTTTAAACATTTTATTCATGGTATATAAGCGTCTTGAATTGCATCTGTCTGTGCACGTGAGGAGGGGTTGATGGGGTTGGCAATTTTTTCAGCCTTTCCCCACGAGATAAGACCCCTCGTCAAGAACCTCAGAGCTGCACGAATATCCAAAACGC
Organism: Thermodesulfovibrionales bacterium; assembly: GCA_035524455.1. Classification (GTDB taxonomy): domain Bacteria; phylum Nitrospirota; class Thermodesulfovibrionia; order Thermodesulfovibrionales; family UBA9159; genus DASPUA01. The sequence continues at coordinate 18,020 of DATKOU010000184.1, forward strand.
TCCCCTTTACCCTTTTTCTTGCTCCCTATGCCTCCGGGGAGGTGATTGTGGTGCTGACTGGCATGGGCACCCCTAATGCGGAGGCCGCACTGGACTACGTTATCAAAGAGCATTCTCCCACCATTATTCTCTCCTCAGGGTTTGGCGGAGCACTTTACGCTGACGCCGCAATAGGAGAGCTCATATGGGCATCCAGGGTTCTTCTTGTGAATGACAGGGTCAGGGACGCCCTGGATCTCCCTGACAGGGACCATCTCTACGATAGACTTTCTCAAAAAGTCACGATACAGGAAGGAAGCATCGTTACCCTTGAACGATGGATGAAGAAACCCGAAATCAAACGTGCCTTATCAAAATCACTCCTCTTTCCTGTTTGTGATATGGAAACGTTCCCCCTTGCAAAGGCCACAATCACAAGGGGACTGCCGTTTGTCGCAATCCGTTCCATCACAGACAGATCTCACGAAGAGATCCCGCCTGAACTGCTCTGTGTAGCGGATAAGTCGGGGAATTACAGGCTTTCCCGCTCACTGAAAGTGCTTATCGGGAATCCGTCTCTCATCCCCCGCGCGATCGACCTCGGAAGGAATTCCGCCATCGCGTCAAAGAACCTCTGGCGCGCGGTGAGAGCTCTTATCGAGGTACTGTAATGGTGATCACGACATTTTCGGCACTGCCGACAGCGGAAAATCCTGCAGGTGAAGCTCTATGGCTTTGCGAATTTCTTCGGAAGAACGTTTAGCGGTGAGAATATGGTACCCAAGCACTATGGGAAGGAGGACGATGAATACTCCCACCCACCCCATGTGATACTCTTCGATTGCAAAAGTGACCGAGAGATTAAAGATGAGTATCCCGAAGTAGAGACCCGGGCCTATCAGATAGCGCCAGGGAAGCTTATATCCCGCATAATCGGTGCACGTATCGAGGAAGCGATCAATTTTTTGTAACACATAGATCATCAGGAACCCCACCAGAAACCATCCGATGAAATTGGAAATGGGAACACCGAAATAGACCCCTTTCTCCGGATATCCGTATACCTGCCCGAGGAACCATTTATGGCCCTGCAGCGCAACAGGATCGATAATGATATCGAGATAGACGAAGAAGAGTGTACCCAGGAACCGCGCATAAAGAGAGTTCCTGACCTTCTTTGTCTCGAGGAGATATATCCTTCTCCCCGAATACAGGACAGGAGCAATAACCATAAGAGCCATGGAATATCCCGCATACGCGAGGAATATGTAACTCAGAGAATCCATAAAGGGCACACCCAAAACCCAGAGTTCAAGCCCCTTGGTGTGCTCAATGTAATAATAGTACCCGTAGGGGATACCATTGTGGATAGAGGAGTATTCAGACACCCATGCGATAAGATACCCTGCCACAAAAAACAGCAGGGCCCTCTTTAGCCCAAGATGCATTGAACAGCCAAAAAGGTATATCCCAAGAAACACGAAGACATAAGGTCTCAATACCACCGTATGGAAAAGAAGAGGAAAAAACTCCATTAGGATTTTTTCAGGTTCCAAAGGAGCAGCCTGATCAGGTCCCCGGGATGCAAAAAGGCGGTCTTCATTACTGACGCCTCATAGCCGCTATGCACCATGCAGTTCCTGCATCGCGGGTCATTCCCTGTGCCGTACTTTTCCCAGGGCGTTTTTTCCATCAGCTCATCAAAGGTATCATAGTAGCGGTCAGTGATGAGATAGCAGGGGGACTTCCAGCCGAGGGGATTACGCGTGGGGTTTCCCCAGGGCACACAGCGCATTTCCCTCCTCCCTTTAAGGAAATCCACGTAGAGGGGCGAGCTGATGAAGGGAAAACGGTTAAAGAACGATGCAATCTTTCCGAACTTCTCCCGTATCTCATCCCTGCTGAGGAATATACTCCCTTCCACGCTCTCGTAGCTGAAGGCGGGAGAGATTAAAATTCCGTCCACATGGATGCTCTTCAGGAGCTCAAAAAGCCGCTCCAGCTCTCCTGTATCCGTGGTCTTGTATACAGAAGTGTTCGTACTTACCCGGAACCCCTTCTCTTTTGCCCTCTTGATTGTCTCGATAGTCTTCTTAAACGTCCCGGGCCTGCAAGTGATCTGGTCGTGGGTCTCTTCCAAACCGTCAAGGTGAAAATTCAGGGTAAGCCTTGGGTGAGGGTAAGCCTCATCAACAAAGGAATCAGTGAGCAGACCATTCGTGCAGAGATAGACATATCGCTTCATCCTGAGGAGTTCTGCCACAAGGGGCTTGAGGTCAGGATATAAAAGAGGTTCTCCTCCTGTAACGGTCACTACGGGCGCCCCTGATTCAACCACAGCGCGTATGCATGTCTCAAGGGAGAGGTCCTGGGACTGCTCCTTGCTTTGGAGCCGTATCCTGTCGCATCCAGCACACGCGAGATTGCAACGGTGCGTGGGCTCAAGCATCAGGACAAGGGGAAACCTCTTTTTCCCTTTTATTAAGTGCCTGAAGGCAGCAATGGCCAACGATGAATAGAGACTAATCGGAAAGCGCATGGATTATCGTTTTGTAATCCCCTATATATTATTTTTTCTCAACCATTTTTCCCGTATCACACTACTCCTTTATCTCCTGACTTTCTCAAAAAAGGCGTGCAGCCCTTTTCATCGCGCCATCCATGAAACTATAGGGTACGTTCAGTGCATGCACCGCCTTTGACTAGTCAATGAAATCCTTTGCCATGTCACCCGGACTTTTATGGCTGGCTTCCGCTTTTTTGCAGCCTTGCACAGAACTGACCAAGGGCCATGAGGGGAAAGCAGTTCCTGTAATTATGGTATCTCAGATAGAAGTGCCTGGGAAATCCAGTACCCGTAAATTCGCTTTCATCCCATGTCCCCTCAGGTTTTTGACGTTCCAGGAGGTATACTATCCCTTTTTTCACCTCTTCACAGCCATCCTCACCTGCAGCAATCAGTGCCAAGATTGCCCATGCCGTTTGAGAAGGAGTACTCTTCCCGCGACATCCGCACGTCCGGTCCTCATAGGATTCGCATCTTTCCCCCCATCCGCCATCAGAATTCTGGTTGTTCTTCAAGCACATGACAGCCCTTCTTACATAGGGACTGGACATGTCTTCCTTTATGGCACAAAGCCCCATCAGCACTGACCAGGTCCCGTAGAGGTAATTCACTCCCCATCTGCCCCACCATGAGCCATCCTTTTCCTGCGTCCGTTTTAAGAACGCAATGGCCCTTTGCACTGTGTCATTCGTATACTCATATCCCAACAGGCCAAGGAGTTCCAGAACCCTTCCCGTGAGATCCGGCGTGCTTGGATCTATCATCGCTTCCAGGTCTCCAAAGGGGAGCTGGTTCAGCAGCTTCATGTCATTGTCCACATCAAAGGCCCCCCATCCCCCATCTTTTCCCTGCATTCCCAGTATCCACTGGAGACCACTCTCCATATTTTCCTCTTTAACAAAATCTCGATCTGTGTATCTGTTGAGAAGAAGTAACACAACGGCAGTATCATCCACATCAGGGTACCAGCTATTTTCGAACTCGAATGCCCACCCACCGGGGTTGAGGGAGGGCCTCTTCATACTCCAGTCCCCCTTTGTGAAAATTTGCTTGGAGGCGAGCCACCTGCATGCCCTTATAAGAGAAGGATGGCTTCTTTCCTTTCCTGAGTAGAGCAATGCCAAACCTGTGAGGGCAGTATCCCAAACTGGAGAGATGCATGCCTGAAGGCTTAGTTCATGCTCATTCTCGATGCAAAACCTTTTCAAGGCTTCAAGTCCTTTTTGTATCGGCTCCGACGAGACTTCATACCCCATGGCCATGAGGGCGATAATCGAATTGATCATGGGGGGCTGTATTCCTCCCCAATCACCGCATGGTTCCTGATGTTCCAGTATCCACTGTTCAGCCCTCTTGAGCGCTTTCTCCCTCATGGGCCTTATCGGAAGAGCTTCCGCAGTCTTCAGGAGCTTATCCTGTATGAGGAAAAATCTCTTCCATGAAAAAGGTGGCAACTTCTTTGGCGTGAGGGGAGGCATTTTATGGGGCTCCTTATAGAGCTCCTTGATCCCCGCAAAATCATTCAATGGCCTGACAGGCTTATACTCCGCAATCACCGAGAGTGGTACGACCGTTGTCCTCGCCCAACTCGAAAAATTATAGATGTTGATAGGAAACCAGGGGGGGAAAAGGTTCATCTGTACAGGAATTGAGGGAACCGCCTTCCAGTCGAATTCGCCAAACAGGGCAAGGAATATCTTTGTAAAAACCCTTGAGGCCTCCACGCCTCCCTCATTCAGAATGAATGCCCTCGCCTTTTTCAAAGGCTCGTCATCTGGAGAAAGCCCTGCTATTCTGAGGGCAAAATACGCTTCAATGGATGTACTGAGGTCCCCTTTCCCTTCCCAATAGAGAGACCACGTTCCGTCAGCCCTCTGGTGTTTCAGTATATGGTTTACAATCTTTCGATCCCTTTCTTCATCCCGAAGACCCAGAAAATGGAGAAGCATCAGGTATTCTGAGGTCATTGTTACATTGGACTCGAGTTCATACCACCAGTAGCCATCCTCGTGCTGCTGAGTCATGTAATACGAATGCACCTTCCCTATCGCTTCGGTTACCCTGTCCAGTAACATAACCGGCTCTGCAACGGACAGAACGTTTTCTTCTGGATGTCTCAACAAGACCGCGGGTTTGGCTCTGGAGGATTGCCCGGAATACCCGTTCCTCATGTTTCTGAACATAGGATGTTGTTTTGTCCTTCCTCTCACTCTGTAATAGGAAAAGCTGTTACCTAAAGGCCAAAGACACTCAAAAAACGTTGCCCTGGCATATCAAACTCCTGCTCCCTATTGGTCTGAACAGGGGGATTACGAATCACGGAGAAAATCAGCCGAGACCTTTATTCCTTTTCATTGAAATTTTACCACATCTGTCCTTTTTTGAAAACCTTATGAATGGTGATCATCAAGGCTCTGGCGCACCCCTGGCCCATAAATATCCTCAAAAAATACGGGGATAGAATCTCCTTACCCTTAATTGCCTTTTGTGTGATTACGTCTCCCCAGGAGCTCCAGCAAGGCTGGTAAAAGAATAAGGGTGGAGACTAACATAAAGCTCAGGCAGAGTACGAGGAGCATCCCCATGCTCGCGATTCCCCTGTGAGCGGAGAAGGAAAGGCTGCTGGTGCTGACAATGGTCGTGAGCGTGCTGAACAGCACTGCCCGGGCCGTACTGGTCTTCAACATGTTCCCATCTGGAGGAGGCTCTGTGCGATAACGGAGTACAAAAATGAGGCCGCTATGGACACCCACTCCCAACAAAAGCGGCACAATGATGACATTGGCGAAATTGAGGGGAATGTCAAGCAGGGCCGAGGACACGGCGGTCAGAAGCATTGCGAGCAGTAAAGGAACGAGAATCGTGATCGTGAAGGAGATGCTTCTCAGTTCAATGAGCAGGTAAAGGGTAATCACAACGAGGGCCGAAAGAGCTGCTTGCCGGAAGGATGAGACTACCGCCCTCCCTGATTCATAGACGGTCACAGGGGTGTCAGTTGCATCAGGTGCGAGAGTACGCACCGAATGAATAAACCGCTCAAGAGCATTTCTGTCCAAAATGTTCTCGCGGGGAAAAACCTGGACACGATACCGCCCGTCCGCAGACACATACTGAGTTACCAGATCCTGGGGCAAGGAGCGCATATCAACAGCGCTTGCCTGGAGTAAGTTCTCCAGTCGCTCAAGGAGCGAAGGGAGGCTGGACAACAGACTTTCTTCCAGTGCTGCAAAGACCTTTTGCCCATTTTCTGAATTCTTAAGCATGGTTTGAAAACGCCCGATATCCTCATACAGACGCCGGGCAGAGCTGGCATCCTCATATGACAATGAGCCGAGTGATTTCTTAAGCGCCCCCTCAAGTTTGTTCAGTGAGGTGAGCTTCTGCTCGTAGCTGGGGTGTTTCACCTGAAGGTTCTTAAGTGTGGGGGGCATCATGAGACGTATATCAGAAAGAATCCTCAGCTTTTCGGGCTGAGCTTCGGGTACGAAATCGGAGAGGGTTATTGCCATCTTCACCTCTTTCAGGTTTCCCAGTTTCTCTGCAAGAGCCTTTGCCTCTCCCGCATCCTTGACGAGTATCGAAATCGTCCATGGTGAAGAATTAGGGTCCTTGAAAAGATCTTTCACCGTGGCGATCGCTTCTGACTTCTTGTCATACAGATTCAATGGATTGTAATCAAAATATACCTTGGGAAGGAGAAACAGAGCCCCTAATCCCAGTATAATGGCCACGCTCCGAATAGCCTTAGGGTATTTATAAGGGAGTGTGAGGATCATACCCCCTAACGAGGATTTTGGCATATCCCTGCGTTGAAGGGGGAGTAAGGTCAGGAGCGCGGGAAGTATCGTAAGGTTTGCAAAGAAACTGATGAACATACCCATGCCTGATATGAGACCCAGCTCAGCGACCCCGGCATAGGCAGTGGGTACAAAGGAAAAAAAACCTATGGCGATGGCGATGCAACTCACCAGCAGGCTTCTGCCCACCCCTTTTGCTGTCATGCCGATACACTCCCCATGGTCAAAGCCGGATACCACCAATTCCCTGTAACGCAGGCAGAACTGAATGCTGTAATCGATACCAAGGCCTATAAAGAGCACCGCAAAGGTGATGGAAATCAGGTTGAGGCTTCCGATAAATGCCACCGCAAATCCTGTAGTCCAGATGAGCCCGATTATCAACGTTGTGAGGCTCGCGAACACCAATCGCCCTGACCTCCCGAGACCTATATACAATGAGCAGCCTACAAGAAACAGAGAGACCAGCGTGGCAACCCCTACGCTATTTCTTACCTCGGTCAAGTTCTCATGGGACAGGGCCACATCACCGGTGATGCGTGCAGTCACCCCGTGTTCTCCATGAAATCCGAGTTCCTTGAGCACACGCCGCACTGTTTCAAGCGGCGCTTCACCTGAAGACAGCTTGGTGAAATCGAGATAGGGCTGCAGGATAATAAATTGATGGCGCTGCTTTGGCAGCTCCTTGCCGAACATCATCCCTTGCCAGGAGAGATGGTACTTGCGGTTGTTGGTCACGCTCTCGAAGGCTTCACTCATCCCGTCAAAAAGAAGCTTGATCCTGAGGTCCTTGAGGCTGATCTCCTCCCCATGGCCCAACGCCATAGTGAGCATGGAAAAGAGACCCTGCACGCTCAAATCTTGGGAAAGAAGTGCGAGGAAGGGCTGGGCACTGGCCAGGGTATCAGCAAAATCGTCCAATTCCTTTACACTCAGGTAGAGAAGACCGTTTTTTTCAAAAAAACTTCCCCCTCCCGGTTCATAGACTGATTTGAAAAGACCCGTTTCTTTTCTTAGACGTTCGGCTAACTGCGTGCGCGCTGACCGGGCGCGTTCCTCGGTATCGGCATCGAGCACGATCACAATGGTATCTCTCAGCTTCGGAAAGACCCCGGAAAAATCCTTTTCGAGCTTTCGAAAATGGAGTTTTTCGGAAAGCATGCTGGTGGTATCGACATTGATGTTAAAATGAGTGAGGGAATAAGAGAATATCCCACCGGTGATCAGAAGCGTGATCACCATTACAAGGGATGCATGGCGCTGCACAGAGGTAACCCACCATACGAGCAGCCGTGCCGGATAATCCTTAGCTCGTCCCATCATCCTTTTTGCCTTAAATCAAAAAAACCTGTTCTCATAATCATACGTATTAAGTTATTATATTATGCCAAAAAAGAAGAAGTTTCTGGTGTGTAGAAAATTCGCGGCGTCTTTATACCACTAATACAGAATGGAGCAGAAAAGATGAACGTGGCAAAACAAGAGAAAAGTATGCGCATGGCGCATTGGCTAATCGTATCAGGTATCTTCCTGTATACAGTACTTTTTCCCCTCCCGGGAAAAGCGGCCTCAGCGGGTCCGGCAGAAGTGATCAAGACATTCAATGCGGCCCTCCTTGAGTCCATGAAGAGGGCGGATGAGCTTGGCTATTCAGGCCGTTTCAAGCTGCTGGACCCTGTAATCAGGAATTCTTTTGCCCTTTCTTATATGGCGGGGCAATCATTGGGCCGGTACGGGAAGACAATAAAGAAAACGGAGCAAAGCGCGCTGGTAAAAACCTATACCGAGTGGTCTATCGCTACCTATGCAAGTCGTTTTGACGGGTATTCAGGGGAACGCTTTGAGGTGGTTTCTGAGTCGCCATCCGACCAGGGAACGGTTACGGTGATCAGTAAGATTATCCAGCCTGATAAAGAAGAGGTGGCGTTTCACTATAAGTTGCGCAAATTTGGTGGCAATTGGCGTATCGTGGATATCCAGATCTCGGGCGTGAGCCAGCTCGCGTTGACACGATCACAGTTTACGAACGTGATAAAGGAAAAGGGCTTTGACGGTCTGATTGCATTGCTGAAAACCAAGATCGAGGGCCTCGCACAAGGAAAACCCTGATATGGCGTCCTGCCCTGAACGTCTTTCTCGCTGGTACTCCCTCATCCCCCGTTCTTCACGTAATTCACTTATCCCCTTGCGCAGCCTGCATGCCAAAGCAAAGAGGTTTGTGAAGAATACGGCAAATCCGTCCGCTTGTACTGTTTCCCTTTGTCTGTTAGAATATAACGGTGGTTACAAAAGGGTTGAGGGGTTAAGCCCGGCGTAATCATTGTTGTGTTCAAGAGCACGATGGTCGCGTAGCCGGCTTGTCGCACATTGTGGGTATCAGGGTTCCTCTGAAAAAAACAGAACGGGACACGGGGTATCGTAATGGAATCGATTATGAAGGGCAGCTCCTTCGGGCTTCTTCATTTCCTTGGCGGCAGGAGCCTGCGTATCATCAATAATCTCGGCGCCGTGGTAATTTTCTTTGCCCTCTCCTTCCTGAAGATCTTCAGGCCCAAGCAAATCCGTGAGATTATTCAGCAGGTCTTTTATATTGGCGCCAGGTCATCCACTATCGTGATGCTCATTGGTCTCTTCACCGGCATGGTCCTCGGTCTTCAGCTCTATTATACCCTGATAAAATTCGGCTCTACAGGAGTCCTTGGTTCGGTCGTGGCCCTGTCTCTCATCAGAGAGCTTGGCCCTGTCCTGACTGCCATCATGATCACTGCACGGGCAGGCTCTGCAATGACCGCTGAACTGGGAATCCTCCGTATCTCCGAGCAGATAGATGCCCTCTACACCATGCGCATCGACCCACTTCGCTATCTCATCAGTCCGCGTATCGCCGCCTCCATTATCAGCTTCCCTTTGCTCACAGCCTTTTTTGATCTCATCGGCATCCTCGGAGGATATCTCACCGGCGTGGTCCTCCTCGATGTGGATAAGGGCGCCTACTTTTATCGCATCCATTCCTACGTGGAGCTGGTGGACATCAGGGGCGGGTTCATTAAATCCTTGGTCTTCGCAGTGCTCGTGTCGACGATCTGCTGCTATCAGGGATACTTCACTCATCTCCGTACCGACAGTTACGGCGCAAAGAGTGTGAGCCTCTCGACCACCTCGGGAGTGGTATTCTCCTGTGTCATGATCCTCATCTCAGACTATGTCGTGACCTCATTTCTCATGTGAGGGTTGTTATGGATACGCCGCTGATAGAGTTCAGGGAAGTCACGAAACGCTTTAACGGAAAGACCGTTCTTGACAGGATGAATCTCATGATTTACGAGAATCAGATCTCGACCATCATTGGCAAAAGCGGTACGGGGAAGAGCGTCCTCCTGAAGCATATCATCGGGCTGCTCACCCCTGATGAAGGCATCATCCTGTTCAGGGGGAAATCCATTCATGCCATGAAGAAAAGCGAACGGGACTCGTACAGGAGCAAGATCAGTTATATGTTTCAGAACAATGCCCTTTTCGACTCCATGACGGTTTTTGATAATATTGCTCTTCCCCTCAGGCAGACAACGGATTTAGGCAAGAAAGACATTGAGCAGAAAGTGACGACCAGGATCGAACAGATGGAATTATCCGAAGCGGTTACCAAATTCCCTTCAGAGCTCTCCGGCGGAATGCAGAAACGGGTTGCCCTGTCCCGGGCCCTCGTAACAGACCCGACCATCGTGCTCTTTGATGAGCCGACCACAGGTCTGGACCCGATCAGGAAAAACATGATCCTGAGCATGATCGCCCATTACAGGAAGATGTTCGGCTTCACCGCAATCCTTATCAGTCACGACATCCCTGATGTCTTTTTTGTCTCTGACCGGATCCTCATCCTGTGGGAAGGAAAGATCGTCTTTCAGGGGACCTATGAGGAATCCACACGACTTAATCATCCCATAATCGATGAATTTCTCAAGAGCCTCGAGGGGGTCCAGGACGAACTCACCGGCCTTCTTTCAAAGGAGATGTTCAAGGCAAGATATGCCATTACTTTGGGCAGGGGACGTGTCGATACCTCTCTCACGGCCGTTCTTTTCAGTGTCCATTTTGACCTCCTCGTAAATGCGCTCGGCCCCCAGGCTGCCATTGAGGCCATCAAGAAGCTCGGGGAGTATGTGAACGAATATTTCGGCCCAGTGGGAGGATTCTCGGCACGCCACAGGAGGGGTGAAGTCCTCACCATGCTCCCCCACATAGACATTGAAGAAGCCATGCAATTAGTGGATAATTTTGCTAAGGGGCTTGAGCAAAAGGTCCTCCCCGAGATACAGGGACTCACCACAGCCAAAATCGGCGCCGGGGAGTGCTTCGAACTATTTGTCACCGCGGGAATCATCGAAGGAACCTCGGCTGATGACATCGATCAGCTTATAGAAAAAGCAGAGGCATCGCAGAAGGTAATTGCACGATACCAGTGTGTTAAGGAGGTCAGCGTATAATGAGAAAATACTCTGCAGAAACGGTGGTCGGCATTTTTGTGGTCTTCGGCCTCCTCTGCGTGGCGTATATGACCGTGAAGCTCGGGAGGGTCTCTTTATGGGGAGATGATTACAATACCTTCTATGCCCGCTTTAGTTCAGTATCAGGATTACGGGTCGGCAGCCCCATCGAAATCTATGGCATCGAGGTCGGACGGGTAACCCGACTGACCATAGATCCGGAGAAGCAGGTGGCATTGGTAGAATTGAAGATCGGGAAAGGCTTCAAGGTATACGACGACGCAACCGCAACCATCAAGACTGCCGGTCTCATCGGTGACAAGCTTGTCAAGATCGATCCCGGAGGCGGCGGTGATATCCTGAAGCCGGGAGGGACCATTACCGAGACCACCTCGCCCACGGATATCGAGGACCTCATCAGCAAATACGCATTCGGAGATGTAAAGAAAGAAGATAAAAAAGAGACCAAATGAGTCTCCAGGAGGACGCAATGAAGAAATCCCTCATAGGAATTGCACTCTTTCTCTGTGTGATCATTCCGCTCCCTGTCTTTGCAGGTGTGCCCCTCGACACCGTAAAGACACACGTGGATAAGGTGTTGGAGGTGCTGCGCGATCCATCTCTCAAGGCCGAATCGTCCAAGAAGCTTAAGAAAGACAAAATCTGCGCCATAGCCGAAAAGATGTTTGACTTCACCGAGCTCTCAAAGAGGACCCTAGCCCAGCACTGGTCCAAGTTCACCCCTGAGCAGCAGAAGGAGTTCACCAGTCTTTACAAGTCACTCCTCGAAAATACTTACGCAGACAAGATTTTGTTGTACACCGACGAAAAGATACTCTTTACCAAGGAGGTTCCACTGACCGAAAAAACGGCCGAGGTACAGACCATGGTCGTCAGAAGTACCCAGGAGACCCCCATCTACTACCGGGTGATTCTGAAGGACGGTACCTGGATGGTGTATGATGTTATTGTGGAAGGGATCAGCATCATTAATAACTATCGGAGTCAGTTCAGGGAGATACTCGTGAACAACCCCCCTGAGTACCTGCTCGAAACCCTCAGGAAAAAGGTCGGCAAGGCCTGATACATGGATAAAACCTCAAAAAAGGAGAAGACCCAATGAAACACATATGTAGGTTCGTACTGACTGTAATGTTCGTGACCTATCCTGTTATTCTCTGGGCACAGGCCTTCGATGAACCAGACGCGGCAGTTCATACATCCCCGGGAGTTGTTCATTCCGATGCCGGGCTGATGGGCTTTCCCCAGCCTTTATCTCTGTCCGATATTGATGGCCAACGTGAAACGCCAGCCATCATCGTGGCACAGGCCATAGCGGGTGAAGAGATACCTGCACGAGAGTTAGCAACCCATGCAGGAAAAGAAGCGCCGGAAGAGGGCGAAGAAGAGGTCCCTCTGATCGCTGACCCCATAGCTCCGTTCAACAAAGCGATGTACCATGTGAATGATAAGTTATACTTCTGGCTTCTCAAGCCCGTAACCCAGGTATATTCTCATACCGTGCCCGAACCCTTCAGGGTCGTGTTCAACAACGCATTTGACAACCTTTGGGCTCCGAGCAGGATTGTGAATAATCTGCTCCAGCTCAGGTTCAAGGCAGCAGGCAATGAGTTCATCAGATTCATCTTCAATACCATTGCCGGGATCGGTGGCCTTGGCGATGTTGCCGCGCCTGCCCTCGGCATTAAGAAGCAGGAGGCTGACTTTGGCCAGACTCTTGGCCATTACGGAATAGGCCACGGCTTCTACCTCGTGCTGCCCGTCTTTGGACCTTCCTCCGTCCGCGACGGCGTGGGACTGGCTGCTGACCGGTTTATGTATCCGCTTTCCTATATAAGCACGAGTGACCTGACCTTTGGCGAGGCAGCAGGAATCTATGCGGGCGAGAAGGTAAACGATACGTCATTCCATATCGGAGAGTATGAGTCTTTCAAAGACTCTGCCATCGATCCCTATGTTGGCATGCGTGACGCCTTTGTCCAGTATCGCCAGAAAAAGGTGGAAGACTCAAAGAAATAGGTTTTTGTTACCCTTAAAGAGACTGGTGAGCCGTGGAGGATTCGAACCTCCGACCCGCTGATTAAGAGTCAGCTGCTCTACCAACTGAGCTAACGGCCCATTAAAGAGAGTGAAAAGTGATCAGCGAACAGTAACTAGTTAACCAAAAAACAATCTTCCCGTCAACCTAAACTCGTCACGCACCGCTGATCACTTCAGATATTGTTAAGCAAAACCTTTTTGGCGCGCCTGAGAGGAGTCGAACCTCCGACACCCAGCTCCGGAGGCTGGTGCTCTATCCACTGAGCTACAGGCGCGATAGAAACAGCTATCAGTAATAAGTGAATAGTGATCAGTGAAGATCAAATTCCTTACCACAGCTAACCTGTTCACCGATGACTAAGAACTGTTCTCTCAGATTTTGTGTGGCAAAATCAGTTGGGGTGGGCGAGGGGACTCGAACCCCCAACACCTGGAGCCACAGTCCAGTGCTCTAACCATTGAACTACGCCCACCATGCAATTGCACAACCGGTGTTCTGCAAGATTCAATTATACCATAATCAAAATTCCTTCTTCTATCCAGCCACATCCTGAGAGCAGGCAAAAAGGCCTTGCCATCCCCCAGTTTTTTGAAGGAGGGCCGGCTGTGGGGTAGATGGAGAGCAAGAGGAGCGGGATTATGATAACGAGGAAGAAGAGGATGACACGTGGCGAGGCCAATTTTATCAGGGAGGATGCTTATGGTTTGGTC
>DATKOU010000185.1:0-5248 GCA_035524455.1 Thermodesulfovibrionales bacterium
ATACGCTTCATGGCCAGTTCCCTTTGCTCCCCCTGGACCGTGAGTATGTCGTAGATACGACCGACCCAATAACGAAACGTATTCCGCAGCTCTTCTGTGGAAGAGATAACCCTGACAGGACCCACCTTTTTCTCAATTCCCTTCTGGGAAAAGCGTGTATTTAAAAAGCGGAATTTGAATATGGTGGCAGGCCATCGTGACTGGTAGGAATGAAAAAAAGTCAGGATGCCTTCCAGATAGGAATCGAAAGTGAGGGCCCTCGCTTTTCTGAGGGTGAAGGAGCGGGCATCAGGGGTCTGCAGGGAGATATCTATCTGATGGAGGTTGTGATCGAGGAGGCGTGAGCCCACCTCGCCCCCAAGGCCGCCCCCATTGGTGGTGAGCCCGACCTTGACTCCTTTCTCATGGGTATAAGAAAGGATATCAAAAAAATCAGGATGCAGTGTTGGCTCTCCCATGACATGGAAAGTGATCTTCTCGGTGAGACCGTGCTCTCCAATCTCATCAATGATACGTTTTGCGAGCCCTGTCTCCATGTACCCATAGGGTCTTTCCATTTCTGACTTGGGGCAGAAAAGGCAGTTGAAGTCGCACACATTGGTAAGTTCAATGTGAATCCTCTTCAGGGGGATCTCAATATGACCGAAATATCTTTTTTCCATCCGGGGTCCTTGTTTGTAGCTCCTGATATTATAGCTTTACGTTCCCCGGCAAATAAAGCGAGCCACAGGTCTCATAAGAAAAAGACCTCCGGAATGTCTTTCCGGAGGTCTTTCAAGAGATAAAACAGGGGCAGTTTAGAACAATCCGCTTACCTTCCCGGTATTCACATCCACGTCAACTCTCCTGAAGGCCGGATTGGAACTCGTGCCGGGCATAAGGCTTATGGTCCCTGCACAGGGGCAGAGGAACTTTGCACCGGAGTAGATCAATACGTCCCTGATGGGCAGGATCCAGCCCTTGGGCACTCCCTTAAGCGCAGGGTCATGGGTGAGGCTCAGGTGCGTCTTGACCATCATGGTGGCGTAGTCTGCATACTTGGGATCGTCTTCCAGCATCTTGGCCTTGGCTTCAGCGTCCGGCAGCCAGGAGACACCGTCGGCTCCATATACTTCCTTAGCAATGAGCGCTACCCGGTCGCGAAGCTTCATCTCCAGAGGGTAGAGGTACTTGAAGTCGTTCTTCTCATTGCAGGCGTCGATGACCGCGTCTGCCAGTTCTAAGGCTCCGTCACCACCCTTGAGCCAGTGCTGGGATTCGGCGCAGCGGGCGCCCGCAGCTTCGGCGGCTTTCTTGACAATAGCCACCTCGGCATCCGTATCAGTGTAAAAACGGTTCACACAGACGACCGGATTAATACCGGATTTGCGGATAACTTTGATCATGTGGACCATGTTGGCACAGCCCTTTTCTACCAGGGCAAGATTCTCCTTGGTGTACTCGTCTGGCAGGGCCTTGCCTGCCACTACCTTTGGACCGCCGCCGTGCATCTTGAGGGCACGGACAGTTGTGGTGAGCACTGATACGTGAGGTTTCAGGCCGCTGAAACGGCACTTGACGTTCCAGAATTTTTCAAACCCAATGTCCGCAGCAAAACCTGACTCGGTCACATGGTAGTCGAACAATTTCAGGCCGACACGGTCAGCTATGATAGAAGATTGGCCTACGGCGATGTTGGCAAAAGGCCCCGCATGGACAAAGCATGGGTTGTATTCGGCGGTGCACATGAGAGTTGGATTTATTGTGTTGCGCATGAAGGCTGCCATGGCATTGCCGACTTCCAGGTCACCTGTGGTGACGGGTTTACCGCTCTTGTCAAAGGCAACAGTGATGTGGTTCAAACGCTGTTTGAGATCTGCGAGATCATTGGCTACTGAGAGGATGGCCATGCACTCGGACCCTACGGCAATACCGAACTTCGACTGCATCATGTAGCCGTCCTGCCGCCCTCCCATGCCGATAATGATATGACGAAGGCTCTGGGCGCAGAAGTCCATGATCCATCCCATTTCTACGCGGGTAGGGTCGATGTCGAGCCGCCTCATCTTGGTGAGCCGCTCCAACTGCTCGTCGTTGTAGTTGCGCTCGTGCTGCATCCTGGCTGTCATCGCGACCATCGCGAGGTTGTGCGCGTTCATGATGTCGTTGATGTCGCCGGTAAGCCCCAAAGAGAACTCGGTCATGGGAATCAACAGGGAATTACCGCCGCCGGCTGCCGTGCCCTTCACATTCATGGTGGGACCGCCTGATGGCTGACGAAGGGCCCCTCCCACATTCACACCACGTTTGCCCAGGCCTTCCATCAAACCGCACGAAGTAGTGCTTTTGCCTTCTCCTAATGGGGTGGGGGTTATGGCGGTCACCTCAATATACTTGCCGTCCGGGTTTTTCTTGAGACGATTAATGACCTTGAGAAAGTCGATCTTGGACAAGCGGCCCATGGGGAGCATCTCGTCTTTTTGCAGCCCCAGCTTCTCTCTCCACTCCTCCGGAGTAGGCATGTGCTTTTCCGCTTCTTCAGAAATCTGCCAGTCAGCGAGTTTTGTTGCATCAAATGGCATCTTTTGAGTCCTCCTTTTATATTGTAGTTATGAGTAATCAGCAAACAGTATGCAGCAGAAAAGAACGCTTTTCTGAATACTGGTCACCGTATGTTAAATGCTTGCTCAGTAGCTTATCAGGGCCTTCAAAAACCTTTCGTTCATCCGCCTGAGATTCTTGCTGAGTACAAAGATGAGCCCCTTCATGATCCGTGTGGCGAGCAAAAGGTCTTCACTCTCCATCTTCTCGAAATCCTCTTTCCGTATGAGAAGGATGAGGGTATCTTCCAGGGCAACTGCATTGGCTTCGTGGTGCCTGTGTTCAATGATCGACAATTCACCAAAAAAACTCCCCTTGGTCAGGATCGCCAGTGTTTGTTTCCATCCATCAGGCGTAACCTTGGAAATCTCGACCTTGCCAGAGTGGATGAGAAATATCCCCCTCGTCTCATCTTTCTCCTTGAAGACCGTCTCTCCCTTCTTGAATGGTATTTCCTTTATTATGCTGGCTATCTTTTTCAGTTCGGAATCGTCCAGGTCTTCCAGAAGGGTCTGTTCCTTTAATAGTTCAGGGCTGAGCATAGGCACTAATATAGTGCAAACATCTTTTTTTTTCAAGAGAAAAGTTTGGAAACGAGGTCATAGTGCATGCCATGAGGAAAGACGCAAGAATGAGTAAAACTGGTTGCAGAATAACAAATCATGGTACGACGTCGGCTTGCGGAGGTACTTCTCGTTGCGTTAATCCCTTGAGCCCCAATATCTTCACCTCATTTTCCTTTCCCTTGACCTTTACCTTGGCGAGTTCATTAAGCTCAAAATGGCCTAACAGGCCTTTCTTGATCAAGGGCTCCACATGTGCATACGTATTTTCGGTAATGAGGATTCTTGTGCCGTACTGTCTAGTCAACTGCTCCACCCTGGCTGCAAGGTTCACATGATCACCGATTGCGGTGTAATCCATCTTCTTACCCGTTGCCCCGATATTGCCAATGATCACCTCACCGGTATTGAGCCCGATGCCTACGTCAAACGTATCGCTTCCCCGTTGTCTCCACATTTCTTGCAGCTCGTTTAGTTTCTCCGACATATTGAGGGCGCATCTCAGGGCGAGTTCCGCGTGATTTGGCTGTTCGAGGGGAGCGCCCCACAATGCCATAATCTCGTCCCCCACGAACTTATCAAGAGTGCCGTCCCACCTGAAGATAATGTCCGCCATCTCCTTGAAATACTCATTAAGGAGAGAGACCACCTCTTCAGGCTGCCTCCTTTCCGAGAGGGAGGTAAAACCCATGATATCCGAGAAGAGGAGGGTTACTACCCGTCGCTCTCCTCCTAATCTCGCTTTGTCCGGATTCTCGATGAGTTCTTTTACAATCTTGGGCGAGACATAGCTGGAAAACATCTGGCGTATCTCCTTTGCTTTTCTCTCCTCGTGAAAGAAGCGTATGACGGTCTGAATGGTGAAGATGGTAAGCATGTTCGTCACCGGATAGAGGAGATTTATCCAGAGATTCTGGTAGATCAGAAGATAACAACTGAGGAGGACATAAAAGATTACTGCTCCAATGGCTAGGGAAGCGCTCAAAATTGCTCGCAGTCTTGGCAGGGTTAATCCCAAAAATATACCGGTAAGCAGGATCACGATCATCTCAACTGTGCCCGGGCTCTTCCTGTTGAAATTGTCCCGCAGGATATTTGCCACGACAGTAGCATTTTCCTCAACCCCCGGGAAGTTGCCCGAAAAGGGAGTGACCTTCTGGTCATAGGTGGCGAGCGCGGATGTCCCTATGAGCACGATCTTGTCCCTCAAGTCTTTTGCCGCAGCCGTATTCTTCATGACGTCCACTGCTGATTTATAATGAAAGCTGTGCTCTCTGCCCCAGTAGTTTACGAGCACCCTTCCGCTCAGATCAGTGGGAATAAAACGATCTCCCAGTTTAATTCCCGAACCAGCGTAGAGAACCATGTCTTTCATAGTGATTCCGAGGGCAGTCCTGGCTATCTGCAGAGAAAACTGGGGATAACAGTCATCACCATAATTGAGATACATGATCTTCCACCTCAGCACACCGTCCATGTCAGGTAACGCATACGCGTGACCGAGGGATGCAGCTGAGGAAAATTCAGGGAGGGAGGGCATCACGCTTTCGGGCTTTACCGCAAATTGTTTCCAGGGAATTCCCTCCTGGCTTTTTACCTCCATAAACGCGGAATCCCAGAGAAAATCCGGGACATCCTTGGGCGCTACCGAAATTTCTTTCTCTACGGGTACAAAAAAGGCCGTGGCAAGAACCACATTCCCTGCCTTCTTAATGGCCTCTGCAAGTTCTTCATCCTTCACTTTGCTTTCCCTCTCGGTGAAAAGGATATCGATCCCTATTGCCTTTGGCTTGGCATCAGAGATGCTATTCACAAGCTCTGCCATCACATCCCTGCTCCAAGGCCATCTTCCGACCTCCTTTATGCTTTTTTCATCTATGGCAACAATCACGATATCTCTCGGCGGAGATTGCGCTTTCACAAGGTTTCTCAGCCGGAGCCTCAGATCATAGGTCTTGCTCTCGAGTTGTTCGCCAATGATCTTGGGATCAATAAGCTGGAGGAGTACGAATAGGGAGGTGGAAAGCAGAGCGACGAAGTAAAATAGGAGGTTTTTCTTCATTGGTAATGATTATACAGGGTTTTGGAAATGGAAAGACAGGGGG
>DATKOU010000186.1:0-3976 GCA_035524455.1 Thermodesulfovibrionales bacterium
CACATTTTCTTGGAAAGAAACACAATCGCAATACAAGACGCGGTGAGTAGTATCAGGTGTATTCGAAATTTAGGATACTGCGTCTTCCCGGACGGATCCTTCAGAACCTGCGCTTACCCTTTCGACAGAAGCAGGAGGATCTCCTTCTTTAAATCCTCGCCGATGATCACGAGCCGACTGTGGGTG
Source organism: Thermodesulfovibrionales bacterium (assembly GCA_035524455.1). GTDB lineage: Bacteria > Nitrospirota > Thermodesulfovibrionia > Thermodesulfovibrionales > UBA9159 > DASPUA01. The sequence goes on from DATKOU010000186.1 coordinate 187, forward strand.
ACCGTTCTTTCAAAGGGAATACAATCGAGTCTTCCTGAAGAAACGTCCAGCCTGAAGGGCCCTTCATCGGTCTGCACGAGGGCCTTTGCCCTTACCACATTTCCGAAGGTTCCCTCCATGATCTCACTGAAAAGATTCTTGTAAAATGCGAGTGGTTCGGTTCTTGTTATATTCGCAGTGAAGGTATCGAGATGAATATGGGTCTCAAACTTCCTGACGGCTGATTCGGTGCGGGAAGCAGCGGGGAGAGGACCATTGAGGGACGCTTTGACCGTGGGAAAGATCACTCCCCGGGGGTTCATGTTCTCGAGGATTTGCACGATCCTGGCAATGGTTCCTTCATCCGCCAGGTCTGTCTTGTTCACAAGGATGATGTCAGAATTCACAATCTGGTCCTGAAAAAAATTCCCGAACATCTGTGATTCATGGAGTTCAAGGAATTCTGTGGCATCGACAATGCCCACTACAGTAACCGGATTGATCTTCACGAGATCAAGAGCTTCGAGCACAGCTGAGGGGGAGGCAACCCCGCTGGGTTCAATGATAAGATGCTCTGGCTTGAGGGTCTCTGTAATCTTCTGCAGGGTGGTAATAAGGTCAAACTTGAGGGTGCAACAGACACATCCGCTGGGAAGCTCTATGGACTCGATACCATCGGCAGAGAATATCTCTCCATCGATGCCCACCTTGCCGAAATCATTGACGAGGACGACGGTCTTTTCTTGCGTGTGTTTCGCGACCTCTTGAATAAACGTTGTCTTCCCTGCGCCTAATAATCCGCATGCAATCGTTGTTTTCATGAAGTGCGTCAATAAGAGCCTGTCTTAAGCGTTTCCAGTGCCTCCTGCGCTAACTGGGCCGCTGCCCTGTCCCGGTCTGCGGCTATCCTTTTAAGAGCAAGCAGTGCGGCGTCTCCCCCTATCTTTCCGAGGCTCCTTATTGCGTTTTTCCTCACCACAGAGGAGGGATCATTCGTGGCGAGATCGAGGGCTATGACTGCCTGGGCTGCGTTAAGCATTCCCAGTGCCTTGGCAGCGCTCTTCCGTACCCACTCTTCAGGGTCCTCCATGAGCGCAATTAAGTGGGGAACAGCCTCTGTGGCGTCCAGTTCACCGAGTGCAAATGCAGCGTTATTCCTCACCCCCGCATTGGGGTCTTTAAGGGCTTCTATCAGGATTCCCGATGCCCTTTTGTCCTTAAGCTTTCCCAAACCCGCAGCTGCCTTGGCCCTGCTCAGGCCTGTGCCTTTTCTGAGGTCTGCCACCAGTTCATCAAATCCCATTAACCCCTCCCGGTTGTTCCACGGTGCTTTAAAACAGAGTGAACTGCTATCATTGATTACTGAGACCATATAGTCTAAAAAAATGGTATTCTTTTTGCAATCATTGAGCAAGAATTATAAGAAAGGGGGCAGAGGGATGAAGGACGATAAAGAGAGGGACCTGAAAGAGATCGTGGCAAGGAGGATCGAGTTTTTCAAGAAAAAGCCGGAGGCCGCAATCTACAAACCGACAGTATCCTCCAAACACATAGGGGCTCTTTATACTGAAACCAAGGTAAGGGAGCATCTTGTGAAGTCTGATTACGGAGAGGCTGCGGGGGGAACCAACCTGGCACCCAACCCCATTGAGCTACTCCTCTCTGCAATCGCTGCGTGCATTGAGGCTGCATTTTATGAGTTTGCAGTTCATGAGGGGTTTACCATCAATGCGCTCTCGGTGGATGTGGAGGGGACACTGGACCTAAGGGGGCTGTTCATGATCGATGATGTGGCTGCCGGCTTCAGGGAGGTGAAGTACAGATTCACCATTGAGACACCGGAAGACGAAGAAAAGATACGTCAGTTTGCAGAGCGGGTGATTGCGCACTGTCCTGTGGTGGACAGCCTCATACACCCAACGAGTATTTCTGGTGAAATTCATGTGCGAAAGTGAGAAGTGGAAGAGGCCTGAGTTACAGTAGTGTGGAGAAATACCCCAGCGGATTGGGGCATTTTTCCGCCAATGCACCATAGGGGATTTTGCAGGGGTATGTCCCGTCTCATAATTTTGTATTCTCCCCGTGGCATTAATATTGCTTTTTCTCTCTCTATGGCGCAAATCCTCTTATGCACACATAACCCCATTCTGGTAAAGGACCTCTACGGGATTCTAAGGGATGAAGGCTTCACTGTCGAAATCGCAGACCATCCGGCTCTTGCGGTGCGCATGGTCCTCCAGGGGAATTATGGTGCAGTGATTATCGATTCGAGTGCCTTCGGTCTTTCCGCAGAAGAGGCGGTCCAGATCATCAGAAGCATTTCGCCTGATATACCCATTATTGTGGCAGGAAATGAGACTTATACCGGCGGGGCCCTGAGCCTGAAAACACCGGTTGACCTTGAAGAGTTCAAGAAGACAATTCATAATTTCATCAGTCTGGTAAAATCCTAGGGAACAAAGGAGGAGAACGATGTCAATGACACCGAGAGAAATGATTTTAAAGGCCTTTGAAATGGGCAAACCGGAGAGAGTGCCGGTGACCCTTTTCGGAGGGGGGATGTGGTCAATCAAGGATTACGGATCGACCTTCGAAGCGCTTGCGTTGAATCCCGACAAGATGACCGATATGTGTGTCGTCGAATCCGAGCGGATCAAAAGCGATGTCGTCTATGTAGGCTCAGGCTACAACAATTTTCATGCATCGTCTCTGGGGAAAGACCTCGGTGTGGGGATCAAATACCGTGAGATAGGCGCCCCTGACTTAACCGCCCATTTTGTCCATTCCGAAGAGGACATCGCAAAGCTCAAGATTGAGGATGTCCATAAGGACCCTGTGATCAAGACGGTCCTGGAAGCCACCCGGAGGGTAAAGGAAAAGATAGGGAAAAAGTATCTGGTCACCATGACCTGCTGGGGCCCTTTCACCCTGGCAGCGCGGTTCGTGGGTGAAGAGGCATTTATGAAGAACACCTTCAAGAAACCCGCCTTTGTGGAAAAGATGGTGGATTTCTGCGCAGACCTTCTCATCCATCTCTATGAGCCACTCGTGAATGACGGGTCGCTGGAGTGTCTCAGTATCGCGGACCCCACCGCATCGGGTGACCTGATAAACCCGAAGCAGATGGAGCGGTTCGCGGTCCCTCCCCTCAAGAAGATGAGCGACTGGGCAAAATCAAAGGGGGTCCACACTATTTTGCATATCTGCGGCAATACGAGCGACCGTCTCGAGATGTTCCTGAAGACGGGATGCACGGTAATATTCTTCGACCAGAAGGTGGACATCGCAAAGGCGAAGGAGGTTCTTTTCGGGAAGATGTGCTTCGGAGGGAATGTGGCCCCTGTGCATGTGCTTCTCAATAAAACGGCTGCAGAGGTGGAGCAGGCGTGTAAAGAGACGATCGAGATTGCGGGCAAAGATGGGGGGTATGTGTTGGTTCCCGGCTGTGACATACCGCCGACCATTCCGTACGAGAACCTTAAAGTTTTCCATGACGTGGCGTTTAACTGGAAGTATAAATGATATCCACATTGACTGCGAGGGGAGGTGAAGAACGAAGGGAACGAGGAGAAGGATCACCCTGTGATAGGGGAGGTGGAATGTGGGAATTTTTGACGCGATCAAACAATTTCTGGCCATGGGGCCGGAGAGCCATGAAAAGGAGGAAAATAAAATGGCAGAGAAGAAAATGACAGTTGAAGAAGTGAACGAGTACATGAAACAGAAATGCGGCTTTGTGCCGAGGATGTTCCAGATTATCAATACGGTAACCCCTGACCCTGGCAGGACCTTTGCGGATTTTTATGCGACC
>DATKOU010000187.1:0-13555 GCA_035524455.1 Thermodesulfovibrionales bacterium
CATAGTCTGTTGTTAGGATAGCAAAAAATGTCCTTTTCAGCAACATTATGTTACCTCCCCTCCACAATCTCGATCTCCTCCGGTGTGAGGCCGTAGAGATCGTAGACAATCTGGTCTATCAGATTATCCGTGGCCTTTATCTTTGCTTTTAATGGTGCCAGCACGGATATGCTCTCATTGAAATGCCTTTCCAATGCCTCCTGAATTTTCCGGCTTGTTGTATCAACAGATATCTTACTTCAATTATGGCATCAAAAATATCTGAAACTTTTTCTTTTTGTGCTTTCCATAAAGAAGTTGTGGGCAGATGATGTTCGAGGTAGTTGTTTGAGAAAAGGTTTTGGTTGTTCCATAGGAATAACTTTGTCTGTTCAGCCATACGCTAACGTATCAGGATTTCTACTATTTTTCAAGTAATGCGGAAAGCAGCAAGAATCTGCCAACTGTGTAACCTGCAGACTGAAGCGGGCGAATCATGCTCCCAGCAGCCGTTGCTGCAAGAGGTCTTCGCAGCTGCGCCTGCCGTCAAGGACGGCGTGAATGAAAACCGCCTTGTCTTTAATTTCGTATATAATGCGATATGGCTTAAAAAATATCTCTCTGAACTCCAAGATCCCCCAGCGCTGCATCTCGGGCGGGTGATTGCCGCGCGCAGGCATTCTCTCCAGAGATGCCATGGCCCTTTCAATGTTGTCAAGCAGATGTTCAGCCTTCCCCGGCGAGTCATTGTTCGCGATAAACCTGTAGATCGAATAAAGGTCGTCCTGTGCAACCCCGGTAATACGGACTTCGTATTTCACGGCTTTCCGGCAGCGCTTATTCTCTTTTTCAATTCTGCGAATGTCTGATGAATCGGTTTGTGCCTGCCTTCACGCATGTCCTTTCTTCCCATTGCCAGTATCTTCAGTATTGCCATGCTCTCGCGGTCTTTTTCATATTCCTTTATGTCCTGGATTATTACCCGAGCCTCTCCGTTTACGGTTACGACAACCGGATTGCCGGTCTCGGATATTTCGCTGATTATCTCCGATGCGTGAGATTTGATATGACTGATGGGCTTGACGGCTGTGCTCAGTTTCATCCCTTCCTCCTTATGGTCAGAATTAAGTCTTTATTGTAGACTATCAGATATTGAGGAAAAAGCAAAGCCCTGGCAGCAGGCAGGTCTTTTGCTATAATACTCCATGAATCCTTATTCCCGCTTAATCCCGCGCCTGAACGGCAAAGAGATAGAAGAGCGATTTGAGTATTATCTCGATCTCGTGAAAAAGGGCGTTGCGGGTTTCATTGTATTCGGCGGTGAACTTGAGACGGTACGACATGGGATTAGGAAACTCCATGATGCTTCTCATCAGCCGCTCATTATCGCCTCTGACCTTAAGCAGGGGCCGGCCCAGGCGTGGCGAAAACCAAGAAAGTTCAAAAGGCCCGGAAGGGGGGTCAAGAAGGCGGAAGGATTATGCCCCGATTTCTTTTAACATCTCCATCTCTTTGCGCAGTACTGCATTAACTATTTTTTCCAGCCTGACCCTTTTCTTTGCAGCCTTTTTACTGAAAAAAGCCTTCACTTCTTTGTCAAGATAAACAGGCGCTTCTATCTGCTCTACCGGCCTGTAAAATTTGCCCTGTACGGCTTTCGAAAAATCATATTCTCTTTTCATTCGTTTATCCCCTCCTTTCACAATATTGTTTCTCTTCATTCTTTGTGGCTTTTCTTGCCGATATAATTCTTATAGTCTCTGTGCCTTTTGCTTTTCGGTACGTATGCACTACTACCAATATTTTACCACTATCAGACTGGCCGATGGTTATCCACCTTTCTTCTTTAGAAGAATGCTCTTCATCCAGGAGTGTCAATAAGCACTTATCTGCAAAGACATAGCAGGCTTCTAAAAAAGTTATTTTATGTTTCTGCTCATTCGCCTTAGCCTTTTTCAGATCCCACTTAAAGTTCAATTATTTGACCTTTCAGGTGTACAAAACTTCTACGAACATTAAGTCTTTTCCCATTAGGATGGCTTATTTTAAGACACATTTTATACGAAAGTGAAGTATTTTTCAGCTGTCGTCTTCTTAAAAGACTCAATAGTCTGGAAGAATACGCGCACATGATATAATACGCCATGAATCCCTATTCCCGCTTAATCCCGCGACTGAACGGCAAAGAGATAGAAGAACGGTTTGAGTATTATCTCGGTCTCCTGAAAAAGGGCGTTGCGGGTTTCATCGTATTCGGCGGTGAACTTGAAACGGTACGTGAAGGAATCAAGAAACTTCAGGGTGCTTCCCATCAGCCGCTCATTATCGCCTCCGACCTTGAGCAGGGACTTGGACAGCAAATTGAGGGAGGAACCCTTTTCCCTCCGGCCATGGCCGCGGCTTCAGCAATAAAAACCGCCCGAAGGGATGTTGCTTCCCAGCTACTGAAGAGACTTTATACTGCATTCGCTGCGGAGGCGCGGTACACAGGAATCAATACCATCCTTGCGCCTGTGCTGGACATCAATACAAACCCTTTGAATCCCATCATCGCGACAAGGGCATTCGGAGAAGATCCTGAATCCGTCTCATTTTTCGGGTGTGAGATGATAAGGGTTCTGCAGGAAAACAGAATCATGTCCTGCGGAAAGCATTTCCCTGGACATGGGGACACAGAGATTGACTCCCACATAACCCTCCCTGTCATACGTAAGGAACTCGCCGCGCTTGGATATCACGAACTCATACCATTCAAGAGAGCAATTCATCAAGGGGTGGGCATGGTCATGCTGGGACATCTGAGTGTTCCCTCTTTGGATCCTTCAGGAAAGCCTGCATCCATTTCTGACAAAGTGGTCTCATATCTGAGAAACAATATGACATTCAAGGGGTTGGTGATTACCGATGCAATGAATATGGGCGCATTAGGGGGATATCATGAAAATGAGGCCTCCCTCATTGCACTCAATGCAGGGGTCGATCTCCTCCTTCATCCTACTGATCCTGATAACACCGCATTATTCCTACGCCAGAAGAACTACCAGCCGCATCCCTTAACGCTGAATCTCACCAAATCTCATTCTACCGTTCATTTCGATTCTCGCGAGCACGGAGAACTCTCCGACGAAATCAGTCGTATGGCCATCACCATAGAGAGAGAATATCAAGGGAAGATAAAAAAGCCGTTTGTTCTTCTCGTGCATGACGAACACATTAAGAAAGGCGACGTCTTCTTGAATGAAATGAAGCACGCCTATCCCGCGATTAATTACCGTGCAATCTTCCCTGAAGAGGACATACCTCTGTCCGCATTTCCGGAAGATTGCGATTTGATCGTGTGCGTGTTTTCCAAGATAAAGGCATGGAAAGGAACACATGCGGTCTGGTTGCGCAGGACTATCCAACATCTTGCAGGCAGGGCAAGGCTTTTCATTTCCTTCGGGAATCCCTATGTGATAAAGGGGCTGGAAAACGTCACAAAGATATATGCGTTTTGGGACTCAGATTCAGCGCAAAAGGCTGTTGCTGAGAGAATCATTGCAACGTGAGTAATGCCACTTCCCTTTGACATTGAACAAAAGACCTCACACAGGAAAGGCCCTGAACGCATAGCGTCCAGGGCCCCGCGTCAAAACCCGGAAGACTTTTTGCTAATGTCCGCCGGGAAAGAAGGTATAGCTCACCCAGACAAGCATTCCCAACAGGGCAGCTCCAATTATAAGACTGTAGCTAATGAGCTTCTTCTCCACAGGAAGCAGCGGCTCATATTCCATCTTTTTTAATTCTTCTGCTAATTTTGGTTCCTCAGGCATACATACCTCCTTTCTCTTAACCTGTCACGATCGGCGGTTTTACCCCATGGAAGAATATCCATGAGATAACCAGCCCTATCCAGATGATAAACCCGAAGAGGCAGAGGATATACACTGCCGCCAGTTTCCCGATGCCTTCTTCCCATAGTTTCTTAAAGTTGGAAACAACTCCAATGGTAAAGAAGGTCAGGAGAAAGAACATCACCCTGAAAGAATTACTGCCATCTGTTGCCACCTTCGCATTTGCCAGGGTCGCCTTTGGTTCTTTAATCTGCCCTTCCAGGCCCTTTATCTTGTCCTTTGCAGCATTGATTTGTTCAGTCAGCGCTGCCAGCGCCACGGGGTCTGTTGTGGTCGGGATCTGTTTCTCTGACTTGGCAACTTCCTCTTTCAAGGGGCCTATCTCCTTTTCAACAGGTAGTACAGTCCTGGTAGCAGGCAAACAGACCAGCAGCAGCAGTATGAACGTTATGACATACCCTATAACAAACTTCGGGAACCTGTTCCATATCTCGCCTGCCCCGACCTTCTCACCCGGTTTGCACTCAATCTTGGCGCACCATATATAGGCGAGTATGAATGCCCACACCCCGATAAAGATATCGATGAACAGCTTTACCGTTGTGGCAGTCATCGTCAGCCAGCCTTCCTTGTAGTTTACTCCCTCCATTGTCAGTGCCTTTGCCCTTACGAGTGCATCAGTAACTGCACCGCTTGCAACTGCTGCACCATCGGTCTTTACCGCAAGACCCATCCATGCGCCGGCCACCAGCGGCTCTTTCCATAAGAAGGTCTGCGCCATGAAGGGGAGAACGATAAGCTCAATAACGGCAAAGATAACGACCAGAGATGACACCATAACCGGCACTATTGGCCTTGCCCTTATGGCTCCACCTGTCGCTATGGCCGCCGACACCCCGCATATTGATATTCCTGATGCAAGGGGGGCAGCCCATTCCCTGCTGAACTTAAAGTATTTCCTTGCGACGAAGTAAACCAGGGCCCAATAGATGAGATACGCCTCGACGATGGCGCAAAGCCCCCTGAACATCACTGCAGTTGCCAGTCCGAAGGACTCGGCCGCCTTCACACCGAGCAGCGCACCCATCAGGACGATGGCAGTCTTGATATAAAGCTCAGGTCTTATTACATCTTTCAGGTAAGCTGAGAGCTTGGGGAAAAAGTTGCCCACAGCGAGACCTGCGATGAGCGCGACAATAAATCCTGACTCTCCTGTCAGTTTCAGTGACCATGGAACTCCCGCCTTCTTGGCATCTGTTGCTGCGATGTATGCATAGTTACCGATAAGCCAGCATGCATAACTCACCCAGAAGACAATAGTGAACCCTATAATAAACTTGCCGATATTCACCCTCAAAGCCGCAGCACCGACCAACATCACCACGAGCATGAAAAGATAGGTTAAGAGCAAAGACGTGAACCCGGATATTCCCGCTTCATATGTATCCCCCACCTTGAGTGCAGTGGTATCCTTTACCGTGATGGTCTCCTCTTTTCCATCCGCCTTTTTGAGGGTCACCTTCTGACCATCAATCTTTGTAATTTCTCCCTTTACCATGACATAACTTTTTGTTGTGGCAGACGTTGCCTTTGAAACGTCAGTCCATGTCTTTGTTGATATTCCCCATCCGAGGAGATCCTGTCCTGCAAAAGCAAAAAGCGAGATGACGAAAATAAAAAGTCCAAGCCACAGGGACAGCCAATCCTCGCTTATCCCCTGTTTTTTTTCTTCCATACGTCCTCCTTTCTTCATGAGTTAAATGCAGGTGTGCGTGACAGGCTTCCACTAAGTCATAGTTTCACCTCCCAGCTCCAAAGGTAACGGCACAGTATGTGGTACTTCTCACAATGGTGGTGTAAATCCATGCTGCTCTGCCCCTTTCGTTAAGAGACACCAGAAGCTGGTTTATTGTTCCATTGTAGTGAAAGAAAAAGGACAATTCAACATAAAATATGAATATTGCGCAAATCTGTCACACTTCGGAAGGAGACTTCTTGACATTCATTTGCCTTTCTCGTTAAAATAACACGTTTTTTATAGATTTTCTGAGTGGTTTCTTGGACACAAGGGTTACGCATTGTTCCATAATCGCATAGGCAGACGGACCTTTTTAAAAGCATCCCTTGCAGGCGCAGCAATGCTCCTTTCAAAACCTGTTTTTCCTAAAGACCTTCCCATCCACAAATTTCCTCTTGGGACGCTCTCCCTTTACAACATTCACACGGATGAAAGATTGGAAGTGACGTATAGAAAAGCATCAGGCGAATATGATCAGGAGGCGCTCAGAGCCTTGAACTGGGTCATGAGGTGCCATTATACCGGACAGGTCGCGGATATGGATGTCAACGTGATTGAATTCCTCAATATGGTGGACAAGCAACTGGGAGGAAATAACGATATCCATGTAATATCCGGATTCAGGTCCCATGAATACAACCAGCTGCTAGTAGAAAGGGGCAGACACGTGGCCAGAAACAGCCTCCATGTACAGGGCAAGGCCATTGATATCAGTATCCCCAAGGTTGACCTTGTTCTATTAAAAGATACTGCCCTGAACCTCAGATATGGTGGTGTCGGTTATTACCCTCGTGATTTCGTCCACCTGGATTCCGGGAGATTCAGGACCTGGTAATCATCCTGTAGTATTTGCCGTTTTCTCTCTTCCCTGGTTCCATCCTTTCTTTCATCTCTGTGCCCCACTTCCGCGGGGCGACTCATAGTTCATGGCTCATTGTTCGTTGCTATCAGCTAAACTGCTAACCGCTGCCTCTCAATTGATGCGCGCAGCGCCTGTGCCCCAACGTTAAAACGCACCTCCTTCACAGATAAGAAAAGAGTGCAGATATGCAAGCAACTCCTCTGATGTCTCATGTGGATGAAAATCGGAAAAACGTGGTATCATTCCTCATGGCCTACAAGGATTTGAGGGAATTTATAAAGATACTCGAGAAGAGAGCCCTCCTCAGGAGGATTAGCGTTGAGGTTGATCCCATACTTGAGATAGGCGAAATAACCGACAGGATGTGCAAAAGTCCCGGGGGAGGGAAAGCGCTCTTTTTTGAAAAGGTGAAGGGCTCTTCCTACCCTGTGGTAACAAACATGTTCGGTTCCTTCGAAAGGATGAGCCTTGCCCTTGAAGTTGAAAAGCTGGATGATGTGGCGAGGCGAATAGAAGAACTGCTGAACCAGGCAGCCCCAAAGACATTGATGGAAAAGCTCGCAATGCTGCCAAAGCTCTTTGAATTCTCTAAGTACCTTCCCAAAGAGGTAAACAACGGCCCATGCCATGAGATTATCGAAAAGGAGAATCCTGACCTGAGCAGGTTTCCTGTCCTCAAGTGCTGGCCAGGTGACGGGCAGCCGACTGATGAGGGGAGATTCATTACCCTCCCCATGGTCTTCACCAGAGACCCTGACTCGGGGCGTCCTAATTGTGGAATGTACAGGATACACATATACGATAAGACTACCACCGGTATGCACTGGCATATTCACAAAGATGGTGCAAGACATTATGACCGCTTCAGATCTCTCAATAAGAGGATGCCCGCTGCCATTGCAGTCGGCAGTGACCCTTCGGTAATCTATGCGGCGAGCGCCCCCTTACCCGAATCCATCGATGAGATGCTCTTCGCAGGATTTCTCAGGAAAGAACCGGTGGAGATGGTGAAATGTATCACTTCTGACATTGAGGTTCCCGCCAACAGCGAGCTTGTGATCGAAGGCTATCTCGAACCGGGTGAGATGAGGATTGAAGGTCCGTTTGGCGACCATACGGGATTTTATTCAGCGGCAGATTATTATCCCGTATTCCATGCGACCTGCATCACCCACAGAAAGGACATGATCTACCCTGCTACCATAGTGGGCAAGCCTCCCATGGAAGTGGTATTTCACAACGCAGCATTGATCTCAATAAAAAAGAGTTACCCTGGCCACGCAAAGAAGATTATCCATGGCCTATGGGGCAAAGGCCAGATGATGTTCGCAAAACTCCTGGTTATTGTAGATGATGACGTGGATGTCCAGAATATCTCTTACACTGCTTGGCGTGTGCTGAACAATGTGGACTGGAAAAGGGATGTAGTCATTGCTGAGGGTCCCCTCGATGACCTCGACCATTCGGCAAGCTGGCCCCGGTACGGATCAAAGATGGGCATTGACGCCACAAGAAAAACCAGGGAAGAGGGCATGATGCGCGAATGGCCTCAAGAACTATCGATGTCAGAAGAAATCAAAAAGCGTGTGGATGCCAGATGGAGAGAGTACGGGTTCGAATAAGCAGAAGGAGATTTTTCTTGCTCCCCGATACCATTTCTCAAGAGTGATTCCATAATTCGCTCAGTTGTCAAAGACCGCGAGATTTTAATTGAACTCATTCATGGCCTTATCCACACCATCTCTTAATACCATGGCAATCGCATCCGAAGCCCTTACGATAGCATCTTTGATTAAGGGGATCTGATCTTTTCCGAACTTTCTGAGGACGTACTCTTCTGCAGGAACACCTTCTTCGCGTCCAACCCCTATTTTCACCCTGACGAATTCCCTCGTCCCTATGCTCTCTATTATCGAATCAACCCCCCTATGTCCGCCCGAGGAACCTTTTTTCCGAATTTTCAGTTTCCCGGTCTCCATGTCAAGATCGTCATGCACCACAATAAGGTTCTCTGGTCCCAGAGGATATTTCTTCATGACCTCTTTCACCGCAAAGCCGCTTCTGTTCATGAACGTCAAGGGCTCCATGAGGATCACTTTATTACCCTCTATGGAGCCCTTGCCTATCATATAGGACTCTCTCGTCTTCAGTTCTATTCCATACCTGCTCGCACTATCATCTGCAACCATGAAACCGACATTATGTCTGGTTTTTGAGTACCTCCTGCCCGGATTGCCAAGACAAACAATAAGCCACAATTACGCCTTTTCTCCCGCTTCTTCTTCCTTCTTGCCCTTCTTGATCACCTCAGGCTCTGCAACCTCAGGGGCTGCGGCTGCGGCAGCAGGCGCAGCGACCTCTTCAACCACAGGGGCCACCACGGTTGCAACAAGGTCTCCGGGATCGGTGAGAATCTCAATCCCCTCCCCAATGGGTAAATCACCCACATGGATCGCCTTGCCGATTTCCAGGGAAGAGACATCCACCTCCACGTGTCCAGGGATCTTATCGGGAAGGCACTGTATTTCTATCTCCCTCACTCCGTGCTGCAGGATACCTCCGTCCCTCTTCACCCCGATAGGTTCACCTGTGGTGGTGATATACACTGTAACACGGATCTCCTCGGTAAGGGAGACCTCGAAGAAATCCGTATGGAGCAACTCACCTTTCAGGGGGTCAACCTGATAGTCCTTCATGAGGGCAACCTTGTTTTCACCACCTGCGAACTGAAGGTTCACCATGACCTGCTCACCCGCGGTTGCATGGATGAAGCTGATGAGCTCCTTTTTATCTATCTTTATGGGAAGGGAACTGCCTCCACGGTAAATAACCGCCGGGACTGCTCCTTGTCTCCTCAACGACCTCGCAACTCCCTTTCCTGTTTTGTCTCGCGTCTCTGCGCGAAGGGTAATCCTTTCCATTCTCTCCTCCTCTATCCAAAAAGTGAACTTATCGAAGACTCCTCATGAATCCTCTTTATCGCCTCGGCAAGCAGAGGCGCAATGCTCAATACCGTAAGCTTGCTGCACTGTTCTTTCTTACTGTCGAGGGGTATGGTATTGACCACAATAACCTCCTCAATGACAGAACTGTTGATCCTGTCTAGTGCAGGACCTGACAAAACCGCATGCGTTGAAGCTGCGAATACCCTGTGTGCGCCGTGCTCCTTAAGTGCGGATGCGGCCTGCGTCGTCGTGCCTGCAGTGTCAATCATATCGTCAAGGAGCAGCGTATCACGGCCCTTGACGTCCCCTATCACATTCATTACCTGGGATACATTGGCCAGTTCTCTCCTTTTGTCCACAATGGCGAGGGAGCATTGCAGCCGCTTGGCAAATGCCCTCGCCCTTTCGACCCCACCGGCATCGGGTGACACGATCACAAGGTCCCTCAAGTTCCTTCCACGGATATAATCGAGGAGAACCGGTGAGGCGTAGAGGTGGTCCACGGGGATGTTAAAGAACCCCTGTATCTGTCCTGCGTGAAGGTCCACCGCAAGCACCCTGTTCGCACCCGCTGCGGTAATGAGGTCTGCAACAAGCTTTGACGATATGGGTACCCTTGGCTGGACCTTTCTGTCCTGCCGCGCGTATCCATAATAGGGGACCACTGCCGTGATCCGCCCTGCAGATGCCCGCTTGAGGGCATCAATGATCAGAAGCAGTTTCATGATGTTGTCGTTGACAGGAGGACAGGTGGATTGAATCACAAAGGCGTCCGTTCCCCTCACATTTTCATTGATCTGAATCATGATCTCACCGTCGCTGAAGGTAGTGATGGTAGTATCACACATGGATATGCCGAGACAGTCCACAACTTCCTGCACCAACCCCCTGTGGCTGCTTCCACTTATGACCTTTATTCCTTCCGGCATTTTCCCTCCGACATAGCGCGACGCGTAACGCACAACGCGATTCTGTTTTTACTTGTCACTATTTACTTGTGACTATTCACTACATGGCTGGGGCGGGAGGACTCGAACCTCCAGATGGGAGATCCAAAGTCTCCTGACTTGCCATTTGTCGACGCCCCAAGATCAAAAAGCAAAATCAAAAATTGGCACACTCCTGAATTTCTAATGAATAAGCGTTCTTACTACCCTGCACCAGTGAGGTGACATGTATTCTCTCGCGTTTTCGGCATGGCGTTCGGAATCAAACACACCAAACACCGAGGACCCACTCCCGCTCATGGAGGAAAAGAGGGCACCCCTCAGCATGAGACTACGCTTAATTTCAGCGATTACCGGGTATCTCCTCACCACAAGCGGCTCAAGGTCATTTCCTTGCAGAGATGACAGGAACGCAAAATCCTCTCTTCCAAGAGCCTGACAGAACAGTTTAATATTATTATGTTTTTTTGTCAACACCTCCCTCGACTGAGAAACCTTGTCATATTCGGCGTATGCCCATGCAGCTGAAATACTTATCTCTGGCTTTACAAGCAGGAGGTGATAGGATTTCGTTAATTCCACGGGAGACACAACCTCACCTCTTCCTTGCACCACAGACACGGGACCATGGAAAAAGAATGGCACATCTGAACCCAGGGCCTCTCCGAGCCCTGCAAGGTCCCGGGGTGTGCAATCAAGATTCCAGAGCCTCTTGAGACCTATGAGAGTGGCGGCAGCATCGCTGCTTCCTCCCCCGAGTCCGGCAGCCAAAGGGATCTCCTTGTGGAGGGTTATTTTGACTCCTGACACAACCCCGGTTTTCTCTCTCATTAGTTTGGCCGCTTTATACACAAGATTCTCTTCCCTGGGGATCTCCGCACCTGTCAAGACCTCAACGCGAGGAGAATTCTCCATGACGAGGGAATCACTGAGGGTAATACACTGCATAAGGCTCACAATATCATGATACCCGTCTTTCCTTCTTCCCAATACATTCAAGAACCAGTTTATTTTTGCAGGAGCGTTTACGGTAAGCATCTTAGCCGTCACATCAAGGTTCTCATATCTGATAGCTGAATAAAGTTATAAGCCTGCAGTATCTTATAGAGTTATACGTAGCCAGCGTTATGAGGCTTCCGATGAGAGTGGACTCCCTTATTGCTCATTCATGCAACACCACCCCGAATTCAGTGCGGAGTGTTATCCGCCTCTAGGACATTACCTGACCTACCTATTTCAGGCCCTTTACCTTCTCTTCAACCCTCTCTTTCAGCCCTTCTTCTTTCTCGCCCATTTCCATGGACTTCCTCCACGCCTTAAAGGCAGCGTCCTTGTTACCCATGGAAGAGTACACATCACCGAGATGCTCATATAAAACAGGATCGTCCTTCACACCCTCAGTTGCCTCCAGCAGATACCGAAGGGCGTCTTCGTTTTTCCCCAGTTTGAAATACACCCAACCGAGGCTGTCAAGGATATAGCCGTTGCCAGGTTTTATCTCTAATGCCTTTTGGATGAGGGAAAGGGCTTCCTCAAGATGGATTCCCCTGTCGGCATAGCTGTAACCGAGAAAATTGAGCGCATCAGCATTTTTTGGATTCTTTCCGATCACCTTCAGAAGATAGCTTTCCATCTCATCAAATCTCTTCGTTTTCTCATACAGTACCGCAAGGTTAAAATTGAGATCTTCATTATCACCAAAAAGCGCAAGCCCTTCTTTGAATACCTCTTCTGCCTTCTTGAAGTCCTTTGCCTCTATACAGGTCATGCCAAGGTAGAGGTAAATTTCGGGCTTATCCTTTTCAAACGACAGCACTTCTTCGTATGTCTTGATCGCATTATCGAACTGCTTAAGTTTCGCATACAAAAGACCGAGGTGAGCAAATGCATCAAGATTCTTTGGTTCGAGCGAGATTATTTTTTTTAATTCATCAACCGCCTCGGGGTATTTCTCTATCTCCTCCAGGGCAATGGCAAGATAAAACCTGGCAGCCGTATCTTCGGGTTTTGCCTCCAGAACAAGCCTCAGCTCCTCTATTGCGCGGTCGTAAAGCTTATCCTCAAGATACAGGAGACCCAGTCTTAAATGGACATCGATGTTCGCAGGGTCCTGGTCACTCAGTTCCCTGAGCTGGGCTATCGCTTTATCCACACTCTTTTGTTTGATGAAGACCTGACTTAACCTCTCCTTAGCACGCATGTCGTGGGGATTCAGTTCCGCTGCCTTGCCGTAATATGTCTCTGCCTGGGACAGATCCTCATTCATCTCGTGGATGACCCCGAGGTTAAAGTACGCCGGCTCAAAGTTCGGTTTCAGGTCAATAACCTTCTTAAAGTACTCCTCTGCTTTATCATACCTCTTTGTCTCCATGTAAATGACCCCCAAATAATAAGAGGCCATCACCACCCCAGAATCTTGCTTGTTTAATGATTCCAGGATATTTACCGCCTTGTCATAGCTCTGCTGTGAGGCATAAAGCACCCCAAGGAAAAGATATGCATCGCTCACAGAGGGGTCTATCTTGATCACCTTCTCATAAAGGGATATTGCCTCGTCCAGCCTCTTTTGGCTATTGTACATTTGGGCGAGCAGCATGAGGGCGGGGACATAGGTTCCGTCTGCCCTTACCACATCTTCCATTGTCCTTATCGCATCCTGGACCCTGCCTGTCCTCAGATAGATATAACTCATTTGTGTCTTGAGATAATACGACGAGGGATCAAGCCTAAGCGCCTCATTATAGTGTTTTAGTGCCTCATCCCAATCGCCCGAAAGTTCAGCCTCATATCCAAGCATATATTCATAGTATGCCCCTGCAGGCGGCTCGGGAAGTGGCTCCGGAGTTCTCTGCTGATCTTTAACCCCTGGCGAGGCGCAGGAAAGCGTTAAGGCAGCAAGCGCCAGTATCAGCATACGAACAAAGACGGACATTATTTTCTCCATCCTGAATTATAACAGATACCTCATGAATTAGAACAGAATTTACCTTTTCCCTCTTAAAACATCCGATTAACCTCCCCGTAGCATAATCATTTACCAAAAGAAGCATCTGAAAAAGTTACGATACATTTTCGACGCAGAAGTTTGATGGATCATTACGCCAGGGCATATTCTATCTTCAGTTGGATCAAGGGCTGGAGGAGGGTACAAGGTATGCTGGGAAGTCTTCGGCGATTTGATGAGAGTGAGG
>DATKOU010000188.1:0-4077 GCA_035524455.1 Thermodesulfovibrionales bacterium
ACTCTTCAATCCCCTTGCTCCCATGATGATGAGGTCTGCGCCGGAATTTTCTGCCACCTGTATGATAGCAGTGTCCGGTATCCCATCTTCTTCAATGGAGCTGAGCTGTGCCCTCACCGGTTTCAGAAGTTTTTGTGTTGAATGAAGAATCTTTGGGGCAACCTTCTTAATCACATGTTTGATCTGGGCGTGGTAATCATCATCATAGGGGATTTCGGAAACCACATGGAGAACAATAATCTCGTCGCGGGCAGAAAAATGAAAACGAGACAGGAATTGTGCAGCAGCCTCTGAATGTTCCGATCCGTCCGTGGCCAATACTATCTTCATCTTCTTGCCTTTCCGGTCAGTGTTCCATCTCAATCTTAGCACATATTCAAGCCACTTACAAAAAGGATATGCAGGAAAAAGGACGTTTGAGGACAGGGGAAAGTAGAAACTATTTTTTCAGATAGGCATTCCTTGTCGTTTCATCGAATCGCTCAATGGCGTATCTCAGCATAGTCCTTGGCATGTTACGGGAATGTGTTCTCAGAAATTGTTCTTCCGTTCTTCTGTCCCTTTTGCCGATCTCCCGCAACATCCATCCCACCGCTTTGTGAATGAGGTCATTTGTATCCTTCAGGAGTAATTCGGAAATGTGCAGGGTGTCTTTAAATTCATTCCTCCTGATAAAGGCAAAGGTTGCCATAATGGCGATCCTCCTCTCCCACAGGTTATCAGATCCCGCAAGGCGAGAGAGGAGTGCCCTGTCTTTGTCCAGGAGGTAATCACCCAGGATATTCCCTGCGGAAATATCCACAAGATCCCAACTGTTGATCCGCCTTGTGTTCCTTAAATAGAAATCAACTACTGCCCGCCTGTCCGTGTTCTCTGCCTTATGTACTTCGTGATCAGGATAAGAAGGGCAACGAGCCTCTCTTCATGTATCCTGCTCGAAAGCAGCATTCGGAGAGCACCCAGGTGAAAGTCGCAATACTTTTTTGCAATCCTCCTCTATTGAGGCACGGGAATCCCGAGGAAAACATCACCCTCTCCATACTCTCCCCTCACTGTCTTGAAGAACCGGGAGAGGATTTCTGCCTTTGCCGGATTCCTGAGCTTTCGTAAGTCATCCCTCAAATGATCTAACATTGTCTCTTGCGGGTGCTTCATCTTACATGAAATTCGACCACATCCCTGTCATGAAGGATATAATCCTTCTGCACCCTCTGCCCGGCGAATTTTGCGGACCCCCATATACAGGCATATTTGAGGTTCCTGACAAAATCCTTATGGATCAACTCAGCAAGCCGAATGACAGAAGAGCCAGCGGGGAGGGTGAAGGGAGTACTCAGATCGGGCTCCTTACCAGGCTCCTTTGAATATACCCTTATAATACGGGAGTTCTCAAAAACTGCGCGCCGTAATTCCTCAATGCCTTGCTTGTTTTTTGAGGAAATCCCTGCAACCGGGAATAGTGACTGGTATTTCTGTTCAACCGTTTTCATTCCATCTTCCGCGCCAGAAAGCTCGAACTTGTTTCCAACCAGAACCAAGGGCTTGGATGGGGACCCTTTCTCTTCGTCCCTGCGTTCCCCTTTTTTCAGAAGGGGTATCTTCCATTCTGACAAGTGTACCATCAGTAGATCGGCCTGGCTCAGGGGATCCTCAGAGAGGTCAATGACCAGCATGAGAATGTCAGCAATTCTTAGGATGCCGGAAACCCAGCCATCGGTGGATTCATTTCCAATTGGTGGGAGGTCCACAATCTGAAACTGGATGTCTTCGAAATGCATCATCCCAGAGAGGGGGGTGAGGGTTGACATAGGGTAATCGGCGATCACAGGATTTGCATTGGTGAGGGTCTTAAGGAGAGATGACTTCCCTGAATTGGGGAATCCCACAAGGGCGATCTGGGCAGCACCCTGCTTTTCGATGGTATAGAGGTCTCCCTTCCCTGACTTCTTTTTCCTGAGAGCCTCTTCTCTTAGCTGGGAGAGCTTTTTCCTCAGGTCTGCCCGGAGTTTGTCCGTACCTTTGTGTTTCGGAACCGTGGAGATTAAGTCTTCAAGTGCCCTTATCTTTTCCTGAGAGGTGGCGACCTCTTTAAAGCGCTTTTCGGCCCCGAAATATTCTGGAGGGAGATTCGCCGGCATACTAAGAATATACCATAAGGGAGGTATGCTGAAAGAGTACCTTATCCCGGAAATCAGAACAAATGTGCGAAAGATCCTTGATTCTATCGCAAGAACAACGTCATCAAACGATAAGCCAACAAAAGGATACACATGAAGAAAACGGCAGCCACAGTTGAGAAGAGGGGAGTGAAATGTTGAGTCCTCTGGCCCCTTTTGTTAAGGGGTTGGTTCCTAATGAAAAGAAACTTAGGATGCATCCAGAGTCCTCCTCGCCGCCTCAATTACCTCGTCAACATGTATTAAGGCGAGACATTCAACATTTCTTCTGCACTTTGGCGTGTACCCAAATCTTGTGCAAGGACTGCAGTCAAGATGCTTATTGAGCACGATGTGCCGATCCCCGCAGGGAGCCCACTTTTTCTCTATACCTGAACCAAAGAGAGAAACCGTAGGGGTACCGACTGCATAAGCGATGTGGAGCAAACCAGAATCTGCAGTAATTAATGCCCTGCATCTTCTCAGGACAGAAGGAATGTCACGGAGGCGTATCTCTCCGGTAAGGTCAAGATGATCCCCCACAGATGCTTTGATCTCTTCAGCCTCCTCGCGTTCCTTTATTGAGCCAAGAATAACTATTGCATATCCTTTTTCACCGAGCGCCTTCCCTACTTTTCCATACCTAGTCCCTCCCCATCTTCTTTCCTTTACGGATGCCCCAGGGAAAAGAGCGACTACCTTGTCTTTTCTCTCCTTAAACCAGGCAAGAAGGGGTGAAGGAATGTCATCAGTAATGTTAAGAAAAGGTTCGTTGACATTGAATCCAATGCCATTGCCTATCAGCGGTTCTACGAGATGGAAGAAGCTGTATACCTCGTAATCGTCATGGCTGTAAGGGATCTGATGGGTAAATACGTTCCGCCTCTCATTGGTGGAAAACCCTATCTTTTTGGGAGCCTTAGTGAGATACGCAACCACTGCCGAGAGCCTGTGCCATTGCTCGGTATCAATAACAACATCGTAGTTGTTCCTCAGACACTGGAGAAGTTCTAGCCCCCTGTCATACACGTAAACCTTGTTCACCGCTTTCGTAAGTCCGAAGATATCAACGTTCCGCTTTTCACAGAGGATATCGATGCGGGCATCGGGAAACTTCCTTCTCACAGCCTCGATAGCCGGGACAAGGAGCACTGCATCCCCGATGCCACCGGGACGGATAAAGAGAATGTCGAGTATCTTTTTAGAGACTCCCTCTTGAGCTAAATTCTTCTCAGAAAGCAGAAAGACTAGTGTCTTGCCGATCATTTTGTCGATAAACTTTACGAGTTTGATCTGATTCATTTCATTGAACGTGAACAATTTTTTCGACATACCACAATAAGAGACTCCCCCCAGCCGACCGGTAGAAAAAGACGTCCGGTAATAACCTGCAGGGCAGGCAACGGATAGAAGAGCAGCTTCTGGATCCAAACGGGCACGACCGGTAGATAAGGAACGTCCCATAATCCATCTGTTCCGCTTTTTAGGATTTTAAATCCGGCAGATTCAGTCCAACGCAGCCATTTTTCGGCAGGATAAAGTGAGACGTGAGAGAGGTCTCCATAAGCAAACCATTTTTGTTTTTTTAAGCGTTGTCCGATACCTGATATATCAGGCACAACGTACATTAATACACCAGCATCATTGAGAATCGTTGAAAACATTGCAAGTGTTTCAATCGGGTCGGTTAGATGTTCAAGAACATGTATGGAGACAACAAGATCAAACCTGTTTTGCAGTAAAGAAGGGAGGGAATTACAAATGCGAGCATTGGGAGCGACCTCCCTTGTTGAATCAAGAGCATTGTACGAAATATCATATGCCCATGTTTCGTATGCTTCTCTAAATCGCTTTATGAAGTGGCCCGTACCGCAGCCAAAATCCAGTACCTTGCCTGATTTAACATAAGATGCTGCAATTC
>DATKOU010000189.1:0-5333 GCA_035524455.1 Thermodesulfovibrionales bacterium
ATACCGTGAAGAGCTTAAGATTCCCCCCCAGGGCCAGAGAAAGAGCCATGACTAACCATAACACATTCGCAAAGGAGGAGCTATGAACATCATTGTAAACGGCAGACACCTTGAAATTACTCCGGCACTCAGAAGTTATGCAGAGGAAAAACTGAAGAAATTTGACCGGTACCTCTCGCATATTACCGAGGCGACCGTTACTCTTTCCATAGAGAAGTACCGGCATAAGGCAGAGGTGCTCCTCAAAGCAAACGGAATGCTCATTCAGGCCGAGGGGATCACGGGAGAGATCTATTCCGCCATTGACGAGGTGGTCGAAAAACTCGAAAAACAGGTGAAGAAATACAAGGAGAAACTGGTCTCCCATAGAAAGGGCGAAGGGAAAAGCGCCCCTGATGTTATTCCTGCCAGCCCAGAACCGGAACAGGGAAGGATCATCAAAAAGAAACGATTTGATATGAAACCCATGAGTCCGGACGAGGCCGCCATGCAGATGGAGCTTCTGGATAAGGCATTCTTCGTCTTCTCAAACCACACCACCGGAGAGATTAATGTGATTTACAGGAGAAACGATGGTAACTTTGGACTCATAGAGCCTGCAAAATAAAACATCGCGGGTTCTTCCCAGACACTTCTGTCAGGAGAACCCGAACCCCTTTTACCCTTCTGCTAAAATAGGGATGAGGGTTTTAGTATGAGCAAGAATATGAAACCGATGGTAGTGATCATAACAGGACTCTCTGGTTCGGGCAAATCGGTTGCCCTGAGGGCACTGGAAGACGAAGGGTTCTTCTGCGTGGACAACCTGCCTGTGACCCTCATGGAATCGTTTCTCTCCATCGTCTCCTCCAACGGACACAACACAAGGATAGGGATAGGAGTGGATATCAGGGAAAAGGAGTTCCTTGCTTCCTTTGACTCGGTCATTACGGCATTAAGAGTGAACTATTCGGTACAGATTGTATTCCTCGAGGCAGACAAGGACGCTCTCATACGGAGATTCAAGGAGACGAGAAGACCTCATCCTCTCGTTTCGCCGGAGGTTTCGGTGGAAGCCGCCATTGACGCAGAGCACCGCATGCTCCTTCCTCTGAGGAGTGCATCGGACAGGGTCGTCGATACTTCCTCCTACACCCCTCACCAGCTGAGGCATCTCATCGCCTCACTCTTTAAGACCACTGCTTCACCAGACACAATGTCGATAAATCTCATCTCCTTCGGATTCAAGTTCGGGATACCCCAGAACGTAGACCTGCTCCTGGACGTGAGGTTTCTGCCGAACCCGAATTTTGTTCCCGCACTCAAGGCCCATAAGGGCACGGACAGGGAGGTCAAGGACTTTGTGCTGGAACAGCCCGCCACAAAGGATTTCCTGGAAAGAACTGCCGCATTGCTGAATTTTCTGATCCCCCGCTACGTGGAAGAGGGAAAGGCATACCTGACCATTGGCTTTGGCTGCACCGGGGGAAGGCACCGTTCACCCGCAATCGTGGAGAATATCGCCGGATACATCCGCCAGACCCACGGCATAGAGCCCGCTGTCACCCATAGGGATATGGAATGAAGGGAACAGGATTGCCATGATTTACCTGGACCATAACGCCTCAACCCCTGTTGATCCCGAGGTTGCTGATGCCGTGCATTCGGTTCTCAGGACGAACTTCGGGAATCCCTCAAGCGGACATGACATTGGCCTGAGGGCCAAGGCATCAATGGAAAAGGCCAGGCTGCAGGTCGCAGAACTCATCGGCGCTTCCCCTCCTGAAGTGGTCTTCACTTCAGGAGGCACAGAAGCCAACAACCTTGCCATAATAGGAACGGCTTTAAAGAAGAAGAAAGGCCACATCATTACCTCCCTTATCGAACATCCGTCAGTAATGAACCCCTGCAGGCACCTTGAGGCAATGGGGTTTGGGTGCACTTATGTGGGGGTTAACCATGAGGGCAGGGTTGCCCTGGAAGATATCCGGAAGGCAATAAGGAAAGATACCTTTCTCATTACCATAATGCATGCGAACAACGAGACAGGAGTATTCCAGCCCGTAGAGGAGATAGGGGCACTGGCACGGGAGAAGGGTATCTCCATTCATACGGATGCTGCCCAGACTGTGGGAAAAGTCCCTGTGAATGTTGAGAAGCTGAACGTGGATATGCTCACTGTCGCAACGCATAAGTTTTACGGTCCAAAGGGCATCGGCGCGCTTTATATGAGAAAAGGAATCGAACTTAATCCTCTCCTTTTTGGTGCCGGCCATGAACGTGGTCTCAAGCCTGGCACAGAGAATGTCCCCGGCATTGCGGGTCTGGGAAAGGCGTGCGAGATGGCCGGTATCTATATGAAGGACAGGGTTTCTCACACAAAGAAACTCACCACTATGCTTTGCAATGGGCTCATGGGAAGGATTTCGGGCCTAAGGATCAATGGCCATGAAACCCTACGGTTGCCCAATACATTGAATGTGTGCATACCCGGAGTTAATTCTACTGACCTCCTAGAGATGATAAAGAACAATGTGGCCGCATCTTCGGGCTCTGCGTGCCATGCGGGAGAGAACAAGCCTTCTGCTGTACTCATGGCAATGGGAATCTCGGAAGCTGACGCCATGTCATCCATAAGACTGAGCACAGGAAAGGATACTACAGAAGAGGAGATCAGAGAGTCGGTGGAGATAATCGATAAGGCAGTGCAGGCGCTCATCCGCTCGTAACCTTCGGAGCGCGTGAGTCCTGGCTGTTAAATAAGCCTGTTTCTTTTGGGTCACATATGGCACAACATGAGCCCTAAAAACTATTCCAGTCAGAAGGAGGTCCGATGTCAGAAGAAATTATCACAATTAACGGCAATACATGGGAAGGACAGGTTTCACGTTCCCGTGGAATCGTCCTCGTATATTTCTGGGCTCCGTGGTGCGGCCATTGCACGCGATATGCCCCCACATTTGAAGAGCTCGCAAGGGAATACGCAGGAAAGATAACATTCGCAAAACTGAACTGTGACGAAAATCCTGATGTGGCGAGCAAATGCCAGATAAAAGGCACCCCTACCCTCATGATTTACAGGGATGGTGAGCAGATTGACAGCATCATTGGCGGAATCCCGAAAGTGCAGCTCCAGGCAAAACTGGACAGCCTGCTCAAGGGGTGAGCCTTGTCTGTTCATCATAATGGTACCCGGGGAATCGGAACTCGTTGTTAAAGACCTACCCAACTAAATCAGCAGCGATAATTGCATTCCTAATATATATTTTGTTTTTTTTCTGATCAATTCTTGCAGAGTTGGTTTACTTTAGATTTTCCTGCATATTTATAGTGATACTTTATATAATAGCCATAATAACTTGATAATAAGCATATTTATAAGATAATAATTAAAGGCTAAGTGAAGTAAGCTGGGAGGGCTGTACAGGGCCTAGAACAGTAAGTGCGATGGAACCCTGCCCTATAAGTTTCTCTGAAAGCTCTTTTACCTCCCGCAGGGTAACTGCATCGATCTCCCTGATGATCTCCTCTGGAGAAAAATACCGTTCATGGTAGATCTCCTGCCTTGCAATGTTCTGCATCCTGTTGTTGGTGGACTCAAGACCGAGAACAAGATTGCCCTTCAGCTGGTCCTTTGCTCTTGTGAACTCGTCATGGGTAATAGTATCCTTCAGTTCCCTCATCTCTTTCACAATAATTTCGATGACCTCCGACACCCTCTTCTTGGCGCTCCCCGCATACACACCCCAGATCCCTGTATCAAAATACGAGGCGATAAAAGAATAGATGGAGTATGCAAGCCCCCTCTTTTCCCTCACCTCCTGGAACAGGCGTGAGCTGACCCCTGCGCCGAGTATTGCGTTGAGGAGATAGAGTGCGTAGCGCTCGCCACTTCCCTGAGCAATTCCCTTCACCCCGATGCAGCTGTGCACCTCGGAGAGGTCCTTACTGTAAACCTTGGTTACGGGTTTAAACAGCGGGGCATTGCCTGTTTTCGGCTCAGAGCCTCTCCTCAAGCCTCCCAGGATATGGTTGAGCTCATGGAGCAGCTTCTCCGGCTCAAAGTTCCCTGCGCATGCGATGACCGTATCCTTTGTACCGTAGTACCTCCTCACATGGGACATGAGGTCTTCGCTCGCAAAGGACTTTATGGTATCCCTTCTGCCCAAAATTGGCTGACCAATCCCCTCTTCTCCCCAGACCGAGAGATAAAAAAGGTCATGGATGTAATCGTCGGGAGTGTCCTCAACCATCTTTATCTCTTCCTTGATGATGCTCTTCTCTTTCTCCATATCCGTTTCGGGGAATGTAGAGTGGAGAAAGATATCGGTGAGCAGATCAATCCCCCTGTGGAGGTGTTCGTCAAGGACCTTTACGTAAAAGGTAGTAGTTTCGCGGGAGGTAAAGGCATTGAGGTCGCCCCCGATGGAATCGATATCCACTGCGATATCCTTTGCAGTCCGTTTTCTGGTTCCTTTGAAAAACATATGCTCAAGGAAGTGTGATATGCCGTTCTTTTCCGGCAGTTCATACCTGGAACCAACCTTCACCCATATCCCCAGGGCCACGGAATGCACATTCCGTATCCGTTCAGTGACCAGAGGGATTCCGTTATCGAGACGGTATTTCTTGAACATATCCTCCTCATAGCAAAAAAGGTTAAGGCTGAGGTTAAGACTGAGAAGAATCTCAGCCTTGACCCTGACCTTAACCTTTTACGATGTAACTGTTATGACTATTTCTGATCGGCCTGTTCCCTCATGGCCTCTTTCCTGCTCAGGCGGATCCTTCCGGTCTTGTCGATCTCTATCACCTTCACAAGCACCTCGTCTCCCTCCTGTATCTCGTCAGTGACCTTGGCAATCCTTTTTTCCGAGATCTGCGAGATGTGGACCAGTCCCTCTGTGCCAGGCAGAATCTCCACAAAGGCCCCGAAATCCACGACCCTTTTGACCTTGCCGTGATATATCTTTCCCAGCTCTGCCTCTGCAATGATCCCCTTAATGATATCCATGGCCTTTGAAGCAGAAGTTTCATCGGATGAGGCGATATTGATAATCCCTGAATCATTGATGTCTATCTTCACTCCTGTCTGCTCTATGATGCCGCGGATTACCTTTCCCCCGGTACCGATCACGTCCCTTATCTTGTCCTGTTTTATCTGCATGGTGTATATCCTTGGTGCATGGGGGGCGAGATTTTCCCTGGGTGCGGAGAGTGCTTCTTTCAGCTTGCCTATAATGAACACCCTCCCCTGTCTTGCCTGTTCAAGGGCCTTTTCCATCACTCCCTTGCTTACTCCGCCGGTCTTGAGATCCATTTGGAATGCAGTGATCCCGGCCTCGGTGCCGGTC
>DATKOU010000190.1:0-3498 GCA_035524455.1 Thermodesulfovibrionales bacterium
GCTGAAGACGGTCCTCTTTGAGAGGGGTTTGCTGGGAGGCCAGATTGCCATATCAAAGGACGTGGAGAACTACCCTGGAGTGGAGGGAATTACAGGATTTGATCTGGCAGAGAGAATGGTCCATCACGCCCTGTCGTTTGACCTGTCCGTTATTCAGCAAGAGGTTGCGGGGATAGACGCAGGGCCAGACCTGCACTCAGTCCGCCTCGCAAACGGCGATACATTTCATACCGTTGCCCTCATTCTCGCAGCGGGCGGTTCTGTACGAAAGCTCGGCATCCCCGGCGAGGCGGAGTATCTCGCAAGCGGTGTTTCCTACTGCGCGACCTGCGACGGGTTCTTCTTTAGAGACAAGACTGTGGTTGTGGTGGGCGGAGGCGATACGGCGGTGGAGGAGGCGTTGTATTTGGCAAAACTCACCAGGAAGGTGTACCTCGTTCACAGGAAAAATGCGCTGCGGGCAAGCAAGATACTCCAGGACCGCCTCATGGCAGAATCCAAGATCGAAATAATCTGGAACACTGTTATCACCGAAATCAAGGGGGACGGGAAAACGGTGAATGCCGTTTCTTTCGAAAATACCGAAACAGGGGAAAAGGCGGCAATCTTTGCTGACGGCATTTTCATTTTTATAGGGTATTCCCCGAACAATGCATTGATTCCCTCCGGGGTAAGAATGAATGAGCAGGGCTTTGTAATTACTGATGAGAAGTGTGCCACGAGCGTTCCGGGCATCTTCGCGGTTGGGGACCTGAGACAGAAGTTTGCGAACCAGATCGTGGTTGCTGCCGCGGATGGGTGCATTGCTGCCCTGGCTGCAGCGCATTATGTGGAGATGAAGAAAGCGGAAGCCCAGGCGTCCTGAATATCGGGTGGGTAGTCAGGAACCTCCGGAGGTAAAAACATCTATGAACCTCACAGCTGTGCTCAAAATTTATGCAAGGGAACACGGCGCGTCACTTTTCACGCTTTCTCGTCAGCCGTCGATCATCACTACGCAGCACATCATGGCCACTGCCCAGACTATGTCCGAAAGGGCAAGCTGAAACTCGCAGGTGGAATCAAAGAAAAGATCTACCCGGGGCGTGAACTCCTCATCTTCCAGCCAGAGGATTAGGGAGACCGGAACCCGGGGAAGCGGATAGAAGCGGATAGAGGCGTCGCCAAAGCCGGAGAGGACCTCTGCGCCGTACTCATGTCCTTTGCGGATGAACCCCTCTTTGTCCCTGGCGAATCTCTCCGCGATTATGTCAACCGGCAGCACATGGGTGCCTGCGGAGAACCTGTGGCCGCCCTTCACATCAATGGGCCGTATAAGCCTTCCGGTGGGTGGAATGTCCTTGGCATTGGACATGTACCAGAGCACCGAGAGCCTGAAAAAATCCCTGAGCTTTCCAAGGAAGAGAGAGCCACGTCCTGAAGGGCAGGAGATCCCCATCTCGCAGGGGTTTACGAGAAAGTCGATGCCAAAGGAGCGAAGGAGATAGGCCTCGGCCTTTTCGTCAAAGACCGTCCCTGTCCGCCTGCACACGTCTTCGCGGGAAAGGCCGCAGACCAGTTCCCATGCCCTTTCCTCTCCGTTTTCAATCTTAATGGGGATCAGCTCCATGCCCTATTATAATATAACTTCCCGTAGAGCGCGCAACAGTGACCCCGGCACACGGTACTGGAAAAATAACCGTCTTGCCAATAAAATAGACTAAAGGGACTCCCATGCCGGAAAAATACAGGAAAATCATCACTACCCAAAACATTGGGACCTTCCTCGAACTGGGAGAGAGTTTCCTGAACCGTTCTGACTTCAAAATAGTTCGTGCTGACTCAAACGAAGAGGCACTCGCCATCCACAGGACAGAGAAGGCCGACCTCATTATCGCCGATCTTGATGCGAACGTCATGAGAGGTGAACTGCTCTGCGCCACCATTAGAGAAAGTCAGGGCCTTCACAGGGTCTCTCTGATCATCATCCACTCCGGCGCCGCTTCGGATATCCTGCGGATTTCTCACTGTAGGGCCAATGCCTTCATAGAACAATCTGCGGATCCTGCAATGCTCCTTGATACAGTGCATCAGCTTATGAATATTCCGGTGAGGGAGACCTACCGGGCCCCTATCGGCGTCAGGGTTCAGTGCAGCAGCGGAATAAGACATTCTATGGGCTACTCCGAGAATATCAGCGTCACGGGCATGCTCTTTGATTCCGAAGAAACACTCCTGAAAGGTGATATGATATCGTGCTGGTTCGTGCTTCCTGACTCAACGCATGTGCGCACGGATGCGGAGATAGTCCGGGTTGCGGATAAGGCCTCGGAGCACGATACCAACCAGTATGGCATCAGGTTCCTTGACCTTGCCGCCGGATGCAGGGCCGCCATTGACTCATATGTGAGAAGAAGACTCCGGAACCCATGAGCTGCTCATCTTCCAGGGATGTGGTACTATGGCTCTGCGGGACTATCCTGGTTCCGTGCTTTCTGGGCTTATACGGGAATGACTCAGATTTGCGGGTTATGAAACAGACAAGGGGAGGTTTTAAATGGCAAGTATCCTAGGTAAAGCAGAAAATATTCTCATCAGCCTCGATAAAGCGAGGGAAATTTTGATTATGGAGCATGCGATTGATATCATTTATTCTGAAAAACATACTGTCCGTTTCAGTACGAAAGACGCGGAAGGCATAGATCATCATGTCTCGGATGAAGAATTAAGAAAACTAAAAACTGCCTGTGAAAATCAAGGCTTTCACAGAATTAAAATAGAGATGTAACAGGATGTGTCACTAATCAGCAGCAGGGACAGACGAGCGGAATTTTTTCTTTTCGGAGGTGATCCTCTTTTCCGCCAGCATCTTTTCCTTTGCCCTCCTGGAGCGTTTCCTCTTCTGGCGTCTTATCCTCTCAATTCGCTGCTGCTCCTGACTTTCCTTGCCCTTTGTCAATTCGTCCACCTTTTTCACCAGGATAACCCTCGCCCTATACCGGTTCAGGGACTGTGAACGCTCCTCCTGGCACTTCACCTCTGTGCCGGTAGGGATGTGCTTCAGATAGACACAGGTGGAGGTTTTGTTCACCTTCTGCCCTCCTTTTCCCCCTGAACGGACGAAGGACTCCTCTATATCCTCTTCATGGATATTCAGGGCATCCATCTTGACCTTGAGATCCTTTTCCTTTGCCGGACTGACAGAAAATATGCTCATACAGTACATTTTACCATGTAGTAAATTATCTTGGACCTGTCCGGTTGGCGTGGCCGATTACTGTTCTCAGAGAGACTGAGAAAATAGTCCTTGATGAAGCGCTATAGGAATCCTTTTCCCTTTCGAATAAATGACTAAGCAACTGTTTTCATTCGCATACTCAGGCTTGCCATCCCCCAGTTTTGACGCTGGGCGAAATCTAAAGATTCGGCGATAGCAAAAAAGATCTTGACAGATGAAAGATTCTCCTGTATCTTACTTGTAGTATAGCAAGTAAGAGGAGGAGGTGTGGCTAAGAAAAC
>DATKOU010000191.1:0-12330 GCA_035524455.1 Thermodesulfovibrionales bacterium
TATAAGTGTAGTGGTGGAGCTGATAGGTCCTATTGCGATGGAGAAGGAGTTGAGGTTTGCCATCAGGGAAGGGGGAAGGACGGTTGGTGCAGGCGTAGTGACCGAGGTCCTGGAGTGAGAAAACTATGAGAGACATAATACTTTTTCAGTGTACCGAGTGCAAGAACAGAAATTATTCCAGTATGAAGAACAAGAAAAACACGACAGAGAAGATTCAGCTGAAAAAATACTGCAGGCATTGCAGACGTCATACAATGCATAAGGAGACAAAGGCGTAGAGACGGTCAACGGTCTGATGTTGGCAGTATGCAGGCAGAAACTCCTCATGCTGTCGGGTGATGACCGGGGCTCGCTGCGAAAAAATAGGGTTAGGCCAGTAGCTCTAACGGCTAGAGCGTCGGACTCCAAATCCGAGGGTTGGGGGTTCAAATCCCTCCTGGCCTGCCATAATAACCAGTTCACGAGAGGGTGAACAGCAAGGGGTATTACGGGAATGGTTGAAAAAATTAAGGAATTCTTCCGGGAAGTAAAGATCGAGATTAAAAAGGTTGTCTATCCCAGCAGGGAGGAACTTATGGGTTCCACTTGGGTGGTGATCTTCACCGCGATCGTCATATCGGTTTTTTTGGGGATAGTCGACCTCGGTCTTTCAAAGATTGTGAAAGCCGCGCTAAGGTAGAAAAATGACGAAAAATTGGTATGTGGTACATACGTATTCAGGCTACGAGGAAAAAGTTAAGCTCAGCATAGAGGATAAGGTCGGGAAGAAGGACCTTAAGGAAAAGATTGCAAGAATCCTTATCCCTACCGAGAAGGTGATCGAGCTCAGGGCAGGTAAGAAGAGAGAAAGCGACAGGAAATTTTATCCCGGATATATCCTTGTGGAAATGGATCTGGACGACGAGACCTGGCATTTGGTAAGGAGTACCCCGAGGGTTACCGGTTTTGTGGGCGGAACGAAACCCGTGCCAATCCCTGAAGAAGAGGTGGAGATCATCCTTCAGCAGCTCGAAAAGGGACCCGCCCCTCAGGTGAAAACCCAGTTCCAGAAAGCGGAAAATGTCAGGATTATAGACGGACCCTTTACCAACTTTGTCGGCTATGTCGATGAGGTTGATATGGACCATGGAAGGTTAAAAGTCATGGTCAGTATATTTGGAAGACAGACCCCTGTAGAACTTCATTTCTTCCAGGTGGAGAAGGCATGATTGGCTCATGGCTCATAGCTTGTGGCTCAAAAACGGAGAACAGCGGTTGTGAACTATGAACTATGAACTACGAACTATATTTGGAGGGTTAAATGGCTAAGAAGGAAGTAATGGCTCAGGTTAAGCTGCAGATACCAGCAGGGAAGGCAAATCCCGCCCCACCGGTTGGCCCTGCGTTAGGCCCCCACGGCGTGAACATCATGGAGTTCTGCAAGGCATTTAATGCCCAGACACAGGCAATGGGTGATACCATAATTCCGGTGGTATTGACCGTGTATTCGGACAGATCCTTCACCTTTATTACCAAGACACCTCCCGCATCCGAGCTCATTAAGAAGGCTGCAGGCATTGTCAAGGGTTCGGGCACACCGAACAAGGAGAAAGTGGGGAAGTTGACCGCCGCCCAGGTGATGGAGATCGCAAAAACCAAACTGCCGGATCTGAACGCATACTCTGTTGAAGAGGCGGCCGCAATTATACGCGGCACTGCACGCAGCATGGGGGTCGATATCGTTGACTAAAGGAAATTAGCATATTTGGGAGGCTAGAGATGGGAAAGAAAATGGATGCTGCCAGCAAAAAAGTCGGGGAAGGGAAAGATTATTCCCTGGAAGAGGCGGTGAGGCTTGTGAAGGAAGCCTCATACACAAAATTTGACGAGACCGTTGATATGGCGTTTAACCTTGGAATCGACCCCAAAAAATCCGACCAGATGGTAAGGGGTACTGTCGCGCTGCCTCACGGTGTGGGAAAAAAGGTGAGGGTGCTTGTGTTTGCAAAGGGTGAAAAGGAGAAAGAGGCCCTGGATGCGGGTGCGGATTATGTGGGAGCAGAGGACCTGGTGGAAAAGATACAGAAGGGCTGGATGGACTTTGACAGGGCAGTAGCGACGCCCGATATCATGGGCCTCGTGGGAAAGCTTGGCAAGGTGCTGGGCCCAAGGGGATTGATGCCCAACCCGAAACTGGGAACAGTGACCTTTGATGTGGGAAAGGCAGTGAAGGAGATAAAGGCAGGAAAGGTTGAATACAAGACAGAAAAGGCGGGGATTGTGCATGTCCCCATAGGGAAGGTTTCATTTGATGCGGAAAAGCTTGTGGACAATGCGAGGGTTGTCATTGACGCGATAGTGAAGGCAAAGCCCGGAACAAGTAAAGGAAAATATCTCAGGAAAGTCGCTCTCTCATCAACCATGGGTCCAGGAATCAGGGTTGATGTGGGGAAATCAACGGCGAGTAAATAAGAGAGGCTAAGGCCAAGGTTAAGAAAATACTTGATCTCAGCCTCAACCTTAGCGGAATGCGCGGACTTAGTCCGTTGAAATATCTAGTCAGAGACAGTAGGTGGTTACTTAATTGTTTGTTCTGCCCGCCTGAGGTGATCAGGACAAACTGCCTACCGAGACATCCTTTTGTGTGGTGGTACTTTGAGCGACTGCCACGGAACAGTGCGAAGGGTCGAGAAAAGGGGAAAATGGGTCTCTGGGAAAGGAGGATACTCTGAAGAAGGAAGAGAAGGGACAGGCCATAGCAGAACTGAAGAAGAAGTTCTCAGAGGCAAAGGCCGTAATCTTGACTGATTACAAAGGCATGACCGTTGCAGATCTGTCCGTACTGAGAAGGCTTCTTCGCAGTGCAGACGTGGATTACAGGATCGTGAAGAATACCCTTGCCCGTATCGCATCCCAGGATACGCCCATTTCCGTTGCCAAGGATGCGTTCAAGGGGCCGGTGGCCATTGCCATCGGGTATAAGGATCCCGTAATGACCGCAAAAAAAGTTATAGAGTTTTCCAGGAAGAATGAGAAGCTTAAACTCAGCGGCGGGGTGATTGACGGGAAGCTCTATGACGTGAACGAAGTGAAGGCCATCGCAGCCCTGCCGCCCAGGGAAGTACTGCTGTCGATGCTCGCCGGTGCGTTCCAGGCGCCATCAAGCAAAATGGCTGCTGCCCTTGCGGCGACGGTGAGCAGTTTTGCCTATGCCATGACTGCATTGAAAACGAAGAAAGAGGCACAGGGTTAAGGTTACGGGATGGACAGACCCTTGCCCTATAGTGAACGAATGAACAATGAATAATGAAGGAGGTTGAGATAATGGCAGTAACAAAGGAACAGGTTTTTGAGTTTATTGATACCATGACGATCCTTGAGATGTCACAGTTTGTGAAGGAGTTTGAGGAAAGGTACGGGGTGACCGCTGCCGCGCCTGTTGCGGTAGCAGCAGCGCCTGGAGCGGCAGCTGCGGCTCCGGCGGTCGAGGAGAAAACAAGCTTTGACGTGATACTCGCCGGCGCAGGTGACAAGAAGATACAGGTGATCAAGGTGGTGAGAGAGCTTACCGGGCTTGGCCTCAAAGAGGCAAAAGACCTTGTTGACGGCGCTCCGAAACCGGTGAAGACAGGGGTCACGAAAGAAGAGGCTGAGTCTATCAAGGCGAAACTCGAAGAGCAGGGCGCAAAGATCGAGATAAAGTAACAACAGATGAGGGTGAAGGCGGAGGATTTTTCTTCGCCTTCACCCTCATCTGAACCTTATTCACAGAAGGAGATATATGGACAGGGCTTTGAGAGAGAGACATAATTTTGGTAAGGTTCCCCATTTCCTGCCTGTGCCGAACCTTATCGAGATACAGAGCCGCTCGTACGATAAATTCCTCCAGAAGGACATTCCCATGGACAGTAGGGAGGAAGCAGGGCTCCAGGCAGCCTTTAAGAGCGTGTTTCCCATCATGGACTATAATGAGACTGCGTCTTTGGAGCTCATTGGATACATCGTCGGCGAGCCAAAGTTCAGTATTAGAGATTGCCTGCAAAAGGGGATCACCTATGCTGCCCCACTTAAGATAAGGGTTAAACTTAACCTGTGGGAAGCGGAGGAGAGTGGCAATAAGAGGCTTAAGGAGTCCAGGGAGCAGGAGGTGTACATCGGGGAGATGCCCCTGATGACAGAGACAGGGACGTTTATTGTGAACGGCACCGAAAGAGTTATAGTGAGCCAACTTCACCGTTCCCCCGGTGTTTTCTTCAGCCACGATAAGGGGAAGACCCATGCCAGTGGGAGACTCCTGTATTCTTCAAGGGTGATTCCGTCACGGGGGTCGTGGCTTGACTTTGAATTCGACACAAAAGACATCCTTTATGTGCGCATTGACAGGCGGAAAAAGCTTCCCGCAACCATTGTGCTCAAGGCGCTGGGATACTCTAATGAGGATATTCTTAAAACCTTCTATCCTGTGGAGGCGGTTAAGATTAAAGGATCGACCTTTACAAGGGTGGTGAGCGAGGTGTTGGCGGGGATAAAGGCGGTAAAGAATATCGTGGCGCCTGACACGAAGGAACTCATCGCAAAAGAGGGAAGCAAGATCACCAAGGGTGCCATAAAGAAGATGGAAGCATCCGGTATCAAAGAGATCCCTATACTGAAAGAGGAGATTATCGACAGAATCACACTTAAGGATATCGTGGATCCTGAAACAGGCGAGGTGCTGCTGGAGGGCAACGAAGCCATCACAGAAGAGATCTTTAATAAGATTCTCACCCTCAAGGTGGATACCCTGAGCCTTTTGTACATAGACAATGTCAAATATCTCTCTTCCTTGCGCGACACGCTCTTAACGGATAAGGTCAATAGCCAGTCTGAGGCGCTTATCGAAATATACAAGAAACTGAGGCCGGGAGAGCCGCCGACCCTTAATGCTGCAAAGGACCTGTTTAACGGACTTTTCTTCGATCCAAAGAGATATGACCTTTCTCCTGTGGGGAGATTAAAGATCAACAAGAGGCTTGATCTTGACATTTCCCTCGAGACCAGGGTTCTTACCGATAAGGATATCGTTAAGATTGTGCATTATCTTCTCGATCTCAGGACGGGAAAGGGAGAGGTGGACGATATTGACCATCTGGGAAACAGACGGATACGGGGTGTGGGAGAACTGTTGGAAAACCAGTTCAGGATCGGACTTGTGAGAATGGAGCGTGCCATCAAGGAGAAGATGACCCTCACCGAACTGGAGACCGCCATGCCCCATGACATTATTAATGCAAAGCCGGTCATGGCTGCGGTCAAGGAGTTCTTCGGGTCCAGTCAGCTGAGTCAGTTTATGGATCAGACCAATCCCCTTTCTGAGATTACCCACAAGAGGAGGCTCTCTGCCCTTGGTCCGGGTGGTCTTACGAGGGAACGGGCGGGGTTTGAGGTGAGGGATGTGCATCCTACCCACTATGGAAGGATATGTCCCATAGAGACCCCTGAAGGTCCCAATATAGGACTGATCACCTCCCTTGCCTCCTATGCGAGGGTGAATGATTTTGGTTTTATCGAGGTCCCTTACAGGAAGATTACCAACGGGAGGATTACTCAGGAGGTCGAGTATCTCTCCGCCATTGAGGGCGAAAAATATATCATCGCCGAGGCTACGTCTCCCGTTGACAAGAAAGGTAACCTCATGGGCGAAGCGGTTTCTGCGAGAGTGGGCGGGGATTTCAAGATGGTGACACCCCATGAAGTCCAGTATATGGATGTTTCGCCGAAGCAGATTGTGGGAGTTTCGGCTTCGCTGATTCCATTTCTCGAGAATGACGATGCAAACAGGGCTCTCATGGGTTCTAACATGCAGAGACAGGCGGTGCCGTTGCTCCAGACCGAGGCACCCATTGTGGGGACCGGTATGGAATACGTGGCAGCCAGGGATTCCGGTGCCCTTGTGCTTGCAAAAAGGGCGGGTACTGTAGAAAGTGTAGATGCATCACGGATCGTGGTGAGGACGTCCGAGGATACCAGCGGTGTGGATATTTACAGTCTGGTAAAGTTCCAACGATCAAACCAGGCAACCTGTATCAACCAGAAGCCCATCGTGAATGTAGGTGACGTGGTACAAAGGGGAGACGTTCTTGCTGATGGTTCATCAACTGATATGGGAGAATTGGCCCTGGGCAAGAATGTGCTTGTGGCCTTCATGCCATGGGGAGGATATAACTTTGAGGATGCGATCCTCATCAGTGAGAGACTTGTCAAGGATGACCTCCTCACCTCAGTGCACATAGAAGAGTTCGAGATCGAGGCGAGGGAAACAAAGATCGGGCCTGAAGAGATCACGAGGGATATTCCCAATGTGGGAGAAGAAGCCCTCAAGGACCTTGACGAGAGCGGCATTATACGAATCGGTGCCGAGGTGAAGCCAGGGGATATCCTTGTGGGAAAGGTTACCCCCAAGGGCGAGACCCAGCTTACCCCTGAAGAGAAACTGCTCAGGGCAATTTTTGGTGAGAAGGCAGAGGATGTGAAGGAAAGCTGCCTCTATGTCCCGCCCGGCATTGAGGGGGTTGTGGTTGACGTGAGGATATTTTCGAGGAAGGGTACCGAAAAAGACGAACGGGCGAAGAGTATCGAGGAAGATGATATCCTCAGGCTCCAGAGGGACCTTGAGGAAGAGGTAAGGATCATTAAAGAGGAGAAGTTCAGGAAGATAAAGGAATTAATTGTGGGCAGCAAGGTTCTGGAGGACGTGAAGGAGGCTAAGACGAAAGAGGTTATCTGTCCGGCAGGAAAGAAGCTCGCTGAGAAGCATCTTGAGAGGGTGAAGGATGAACAGCTGATGCGGATAAAGATAGCTGACGAGGATATTAAGGAGAAGCTGGACACTATTAACAACGAGGCCAACCAATATGTCCGTTACCTGGAAACGCGCTATGATGAGAGCGTTGACCGTGTCAAAAGAGGTGACGAGCTGCCCCCTGGGGTGAACAAGCTTGTGAAGGTGTATATCGCGATGAAACGTAAGCTCCAGGTGGGAGACAAAATGGCAGGAAGGCATGGGAATAAGGGGGTTGTTGCCATGGTCCTCCCTGAAGAGGACATGCCGTATCTCCCTGACGGGACGCCGGTGGATATCATTCTGAATCCCTTGGGCGTTCCTTCCCGGATGAATGTTGGGCAGATTTTGGAAACCCATCTCGGCTGGGCTGCAAAAGTGTTGGGCCTGTATGCAGCTACCCCGGTTTTTGAGGGTGCAAAGGAAAATGAGATAAAGGAGATGTTGAAAAGAGCGGGTATCCCCTCATCCGGCCAGATAACCCTTCATGACGGAAGGACAGGAGAACCGTTTAAAAGGCCTGTCACGGTGGGATATATGTATATACTAAAACTCCACCACCTCGTAGACGACAAGATTCATGCGCGTTCCATAGGTCCTTACTCCCTTGTTACTCAGCAGCCTCTGGGAGGCAAGGCACAATTCGGCGGTCAGAGACTGGGCGAGATGGAGGTGTGGGCCCTTGAGGCATATGGTGCAGCCTACACCCTTCAGGAATTCCTGACCGTCAAGAGTGATGACGTTACCGGAAGGGCGCGGATGTATGAGGCTATTGTGAAAGGTGATGCGACTCTGGAACCAGGGATTCCGGAATCCTTCCATGTATTAATTAAAGAACTCCAGAGCCTTGGCCTTGACGTAGAGCTTCTGGAGAAAAAAAGCAAGGGGGAATAAGTCTTGGGAGACGATGTGAATGCCCTTTTTCAGAGACCAAAGAATCCGACAGATTTTGAGGCGATAAGGATCAAACTCGCCTCGCCTGAGAAGATCAGGGAATGGTCCTACGGAGAGGTGAAGAAGCCGGAGACCATTAATTATCGTACCTTCAAACCTGAGAGGGACGGACTATTCTGCGCAAAGATTTTCGGACCTGTGAAGGACTGGGAATGCCTGTGTGGAAAGTACAAGAGGATGAAGCACAGGGGTGTTGTCTGCGATAAGTGCGGTGTTGAAGTCATCCAGTCGAAGGTGAGAAGGGAGCGCATGGGCCACATAGAGCTTGCGACCCCTGTGGCGCATATCTGGTTTCTTAAGGGAGTACCGAGCAGGATTGGAATATTGCTCGATATGACCATGAGACAACTGGAGAAAGTGCTCTATTTCGAAAGCTACATTGTCATCGACCCCGGAGACACCCCTCTGAAGGAAAAAGAACTGCTTAACGAAGAAGAATACAAGAAGAGGGCGTCTGAGTATGGCGCACGTTTCAAGGCGGGAATGGGTGCGGAGGCGATACGTGAGCTCCTGAGAGGGCTTGCACTGGATGGCCTCGCAGCTGAACTCAAGGCAAAAATAAAGGATGCGTCATCCATCGGCGTCAAGAAAAAACTCACGAAGCGACTGAAGGTGATTGAGGCATTCAGACAGTCAGGGAATAAACCTGAGTGGATGATTATGGATGCTGTCCCGGTACTCCCCCCTGACCTGAGACCCCTGGTTCCTCTGGAGGGAGGACGGTTTGCTACGTCCGACCTTAATGATCTCTATCGGAGGGTAATCAACAGGAATAACAGACTGAAGCGGTTGATGGAACTCAAGGCCCCCAGTGTTATCATCAAGAATGAGAAAAGGATGCTCCAGGAGGCGGTTGACGCCCTCTTTGATAACGGCAGAAGGAGCAGGGTTCTTAAGACCGCGACGAAGAGGCCCCTCAAGTCCCTCAGTGACATGATCAAGGGAAAACAGGGGAGGTTCAGGCAGAATCTTCTCGGCAAGAGGGTTGACTATTCCGGTCGTTCGGTAATCGTGGTGGGACCTGAACTGAAACTCCACCAGTGCGGTCTCCCGAAGATAATGGCGTTGGAGCTCTTCAAGCCTTTTGTTTTTAACAGACTCGAAGAAAAGGGGTTTGCAACTACACTCAAAGCTGCGAAGAGGCTGGTGGAAAAGGAGCGTCCGGAGGTATGGGATGCCCTGGAAGAGGTGATCGCGGAGCATCCGGTGCTCCTGAACCGTGCCCCTACCCTTCACCGGCTTGGCATCCAGGCGTTTGATCCCGTCCTTGTAGAGGGCAAGGCAATCAAGCTCCATCCCTTGGTCTGCACGGCCTTTAACGCGGACTTTGACGGCGACCAGATGGCGGTCCATGTGCCCCTTTCTATAGAGGCGCAGGTAGAGGCGAGGGTTTTGATGATGTCAGTGAACAACATCCTCTCCCCAGCAAACGGGAAACCCATTGTTGTGCCGACACAGGATATGGTACTGGGCCTCTACTTCCTCACAAAGGGTAAGGGGTATGTGTATGCAGGACCTGAAGAGGTTAAGGAAGCCTACGATGAGGGTAAGATGCAGGAACAGGATATTATCACGATGAGGACCGAAACCTATCTTATGGAAACTACGTGTGATAAGGTCCTTGCGGGCATGAGGAAGAAATCGAGAATTGAAGGGAAGCCTCTCGTCTATTCGGGTCCCGATGACGTGAGAATGGCCTATGATGCGGGTAAGCTGGATCTGCATAAATGGATCAACGTGCGGATGGATGGACAGATTGTTGAAACGACCTGTGGCAGGGTACTGTTCAGCGAGATCATTCCCTCGGGGGTACATTTTAAAGAGGTGAACAAGGAGATCACGAAGAAAGAACTTACCAAAATAATAGAGAATACCTATAAGAAGGCCGGAAAGCGGGCCACGGTGGTATTCCTTGATAACCTTGAGAAGCTGGGGTTCGACCTTGCCACAAAGTCAGGTATATCCATTTGCATGGCTGACATGCATATCCCCTCCAAGAAACCTGAGTTGATACGGGTCGCGGAACAAGAGGTTATGGAGATACAGAAACAATACAACGAGGGACTCATCACGCACGGAGAGCGGTATAACAAGGTGATCGATATATGGGCGAATGTGACCGAGAGGATCGCTGATGAGATGATGAAGG
Source organism: Thermodesulfovibrionales bacterium (assembly GCA_035524455.1). GTDB lineage: Bacteria > Nitrospirota > Thermodesulfovibrionia > Thermodesulfovibrionales > UBA9159 > DASPUA01. Next base: position 9,903 of record DATKOU010000191.1, read on the forward strand.
AACTTGGGGCCGAGGACGGGAAGAAGTTCTCGGAGGAAGAGCTCAAGGAGAGAAGGCTTTTTAACAGTATCTTTATGATGGCCGACTCCGGCGCAAGGGGAAGCACTGCCCAGATCAGGCAGCTTGCGGGTATGAGGGGACTTATGGCAAAACCCTCGGGCGAGATTATCGAAACGCCCATTACCGCGAACTTCAGGGAAGGTCTTACTCCCTTGCAGTACTTCATCTCTACCCATGGTGCGAGGAAGGGACTTGCGGACACTGCCCTCAAGACAGCAAATTCAGGGTATCTCACCAGAAGGCTTGTGGATGTTGCACAGGATGTCATCATCACCGAGGACGACTGCGGCACCTCAGAGGGGATCACCGTCACCTCCCTTGTGGAAGGAGGAGAGATCATCCAGCCGCTGGATGAGAGGATCGTCGGCAGATTCTCCGTAGAAGATATCTATAAGCCTGATTCAAAGGAGCTAATCGTAAAGAAAAATAATGAGATTACCGAGGAGATTGCCCAAAAGGTGATGGAATCGGTGGTTGACAGGGTGAAGATACGGTCTGTGCTCACATGCCAGACGAAGTTCGGTGTGTGTGCCAAGTGCTACGGAAGGGATCTGGCGAGGGGCGATCTTGTGGAGATCGGTGAGGCAGTGGGAATCATTGCGGCGCAGTCCATTGGTGAACCGGGCACCCAGCTGACCATGAGAACCTTCCATATCGGTGGTGCCGCAAAGGTAGTAGTAGAGGCGGTCCTTGATTCCAAGAATCCGGGGAAAGCGAAGTTCATAAATATCAACGCAGTGAGAAGCAGGGAAGGTGACCTTGTTGTAGTCAATAGGACCGGCCTCATTGCTATTGTTGACGGACACGGAAGAGAGAGGGAGAAATACAATCTCGTATATGGAGCAAAACTGAAGGTGAAGGAAGGCGACAAGGTCGGGGCGGGCCAGAGGCTCGTGGAATGGGACCCCTACTCAACGCCCATACTCACCGAGGTGGGAGGAAGAATAGCCCTCGGCGATATTGCGGAGGGGGTGTCGGTGAAGGAGGAGGTCGACGAGGTTACTGGACTTTCTCACAAGGTCATCATCGATTACCCCGCGTCCATGAGGCCGAGGATCTCCATAAAAGATGAGCATGGGAAAGCGACCCTGAAGATACCGGGATCTACGAATCTCGCGCGATACTTATTGCCATCGGGCGCCCATATCCTTGTGGAAAAGGGAGCCCTTGTCTCTCCGGGCGACATTCTTGCAAAGATACCCAGAGAGACCACAAAGACAAAGGATATCACGGGTGGCCTTCCAAGGGTTGCTGAGCTTTTTGAAGCGAGACGACCAAAGGAACAGGCCATTGTCACAGAGATCGACGGTGTCGTAGAATTCCGTGGAGCACATAAGGGAATGCGGGTCGTGGTGGTGAAGGGTGGAGAGGAGCAGCGTGAGTATCATATCCCCAAGGGCAAGCATGTGAGCGTCCACGAAGGTGATTGGGTAAAGGCAGGGGAGCCTTTAATGGATGGGGCGGTGAATCCCCACAGCATCCTCGATATCCTCGGACCGAATGAACTCCAGAGTTATCTCGTGGATGAGGTGCAGAAGGTATACCGGCTCCAGGGTGTTTCGATCAATGACAAGCACATCGAAACCATTGTGCGCCAGATGATGAGAAAGGTGAGGGTTGAAGATACGGGCGATACGACGTTCCTTATAGGAGAGCAAGTTGACCGGACACTCTTCCTGGAGGAAAATGAGAAGGTGAAGGGATCGGGAGGGGCGCCAGCGCAGGGAAGGCCCCTTCTCCTCGGCATCACCAAGGCTTCCCTTACTACAGAAAGCTGGGTTTCTGCTGCATCTTTTCAGGAGACCACACGGGTACTTACCGAGGCTGCGCTGAATGCCCAGATAGATGAATTGAGAGGATTGAAGGAAAATGTCATCATGGGCAGAATTGTTCTTGCCGGTTCAGGGATGCAGAAGTACCGCAACACCTTTGTGAAGAGGGAACTGGAGCCATTCACTGCCCCTGAGCCCGTAACGGAAGAGTGACGCAAAGGCGTGGGGTGCTCGTTCCTCACTGAGAGCGCGGAAAAACAGATCGGGCGTCTCCCCTGACATCAAGAGACTGATGTCGAGAAGACGCCCGGTATTTTATTGGGCGATGAGCTGTTGAGCATGAACAATGAATCCTCCCATGATGCGCGTTTCATCGCGGATGCCATGCTTGGCCGTCTCTCCCGGTGGCTGCGACTTCTCGGTTTTGATACCCTCTACTATCCGGATATAAAGGACAGCGATCTCATGAAATTGGCGGTGCAGGAGGGCAGATGCCTTCTCACCAGGGATACACACTTCCTGAATATCCGGAATTTCCGGAACTTCCTTATGGTACACTCGGATAATCCCATAGAACAGGTTGCGGAGGTGCTCAG
>DATKOU010000192.1:0-5678 GCA_035524455.1 Thermodesulfovibrionales bacterium
TGATTGTTGACGGTACTGATTCCAATACCGCCATGGTCGCCCTGAGCTATGCAACAAAGGTAATCGCAAAATATGCGTCGGAACAGGGAGCAAATACTGTAGGCGCAGTGCTCTTTCCTCTGGACTTCAGAACAAGGGTATGGTATAACCCTGATCTTAAATCCAGAAACTACAATGTTTCCGGAGTCATCGCCTCCATCATCATGATTACCTGCATCATGCTCACCTCTATGGCAATTGTGCGGGAAAGAGAGGTGGGCACCATGGAGCAGCTCATGGTGACGCCCATCCGGCCCGTGGAGCTCATGCTGGGGAAAACGATCCCCTTTGCCATTATCGGCCTCCTGGATATGTTCATCGTGACACTCGCGGGGGTACTCTGGTTCGGGATCACCATAAAGGGAAGCCTTCTGCTTGTCCTCATGGGCACCTCGGTGTATCTTCTTTCGATACTCGGCATAGGGCTTTTCACATCCACCATACTCAAGACGCAGCAGCAGTCGTTGCTCGCCACAATGTTCTTTAACATGCCCGCCATGCTCCTTTCCGGCTTTATGTTTCCCATTGAGAACATGCCGGTAATCTTTCAATACATAACCTATCTCGATCCCCTCAGGTATTTCCTCGTGATCATACGGGGGATTTTCCTCAAAGGGAATGGTTTCGATATTCTCTGGCCCCAGATGGCTGCGCTTTTCGTGCTGGGTACGGTGATCATCACCATAAGCTCCTTTCGGTTCCGTAAGAGGCTTGGATAAGGGGAATTTCCTGTCTTTGCCCTGTCCCCAATGCAGAACACAAGAAAGGGATGGACAAGTCCAAGATATCAATTAGAATAGGGATATAAGAACAATAAATCGTAACCGTTAAAGGTGAACGCTTCAGGGGAGGGCAGCTTCTTTAGGGTGTAGGGAGACCGCGCAAATAAAACCATTTTTCTGTAAAAGGAGGGAACATGGGTTATACCAATGTTGCACTGAAGGATAAGATAGAAGCGATGTATCCTGAAATCGAAAAACACGGCATCACGGTTGGTCTTGACTTCAACAAGGAAAAGAATACTTACATCGTAACGTTCAGAAAGGGCGTGCATGAACTCACCACCCACCTTGAGAAAAAGGACGCTGATGAATGCATGGACGGCATCAAATGCGTGCATCTCGGAATTCAGATAGGACAGTTTGTTAAGAATTTCGAGATCATCGAGAAGGAGTAGCGAGACACACGCTACCACCATCTCCAGAGGGCGATGATGAAGGTGATGAGAAAGACAAAGCCGAGATTTATGTACGCAAGGACATAGAACACCCTTTCGGGCAGGGGTTTTGGTATCTTCTGCCCTGCCCCGATCAGTTTTCCGACCTCGGGCATGGAGAGTAATTTGTCTTCAGCATGGGGCGCGGTCTTGAGGGCATCGGTAAGGTCACGTCCGGCATGGTGTTTTCTGGCATGAGAACCATCCTTCCAGAGCCTGGACTTTGTCACGTCATATATCTTCCCTTTATAGGCGACAAACGCAGGTCTTCCCTCCTTGCCGTCAAAACTATGCAGCTCTTCAGCAGTCAGGTCCTGCTTTCCCAGGCTGATATCGGTCTCCCACCGGGTCTTTAACTTCCGCCGCAGCTTGGGTCCTATAATAAATGTCACCACAAAGGCTGTGGCTGCCATGATGAGAAAGAGAACTATTTTAATGCTCAGGAGTATGCCGAAGCGTGTGGTGAAGAGGACCTTCCATGCAGGGATCCTCGCAACGGTGAGGAGGATGCCTGTAACAGACATGATGATGATGGAGATCCAGCCGAGGAAGAGCTCTCCCTTGGGGAGTCCCTTTGCAGCATAGGCAGGTTTCAGAAGGATATGTACATAGAAAATCGTCCCGAACCAGACAATGGCGGTAAGCAGGTGGATATAGCCTATCCAGAACCGCACGATTCTTTGTATGGTTGAAAGGGGTCTGTAAAGGCCCTTAAGCTTCATGTCCGCAAGAAACTGCTGCCCTGTATTTGTGAGGGTGCCGCTGCCTATGGCCTCAACATGACAGTCCTTGCACTGCATTCTTGTCTGTCTGGCGTATTCTGTCGTTGCGGAAGATATGGGAGGAAGGGCCAACACCGCCACAATGAAGAGAGAGATCGCTAAAAGCCATTTGCCCATGGGAACATTATACCCGGTTTGTTCTAGAAAATTAAGGGAAGGGGATTTGAAAAGGGGGGACAGTGTCCCCCCTTTCGCGTGTTATGCCTTTTCAGGGGCTGCGCTTATGACCGGCATTGGCTCTTTACCAAGCTTGAAGTAGTCGATGACAAAGATTCCTACCCCAATGAGGAAGCCGACACCGAAGATCGCCCTCAATACCCAGAACCAGAAATTGTAGGTGGTCTTGACCGCAACATAGTCAAGCCCCATGAGCCTCTCCATGTAGGTCTGTACCATTCCCGCACCCGTTATGGTCAGGACGATGAAGACCATGGAGATGGTCATCCACCAGAATGATAGGTACGCCCTTGATGGATTATACTCCTTGACGCCCCTTATCGAGGGCAGCGTAACGTATATCATCGCGATCACAAGCAGTACATAGGCGCCATAGAATGCGAGGTGGCCGTGCGCAGTGGTGAGCTGCGTGCCGTGAGTCCATTTATTGACCTGGGGCAATGTGTGTATTACTCCCCATAACCCTGCGCCCACAAAATTGAATATGGCATGGGCAACAGTGTAGAAAAGCCCGGGTCTGTTCGTGACGTTTCGTGCTTCTCTTGTTGTCCTGAACGCGTCCCATACCATGAAGAGAAGGGGAACGGGCTCAAGTGAGCTGAAAATGCCTCCCACCCATAACCAGTAAGAGGGGGTTCCGATCCAGTAATAGTGATGGCCAGTACCGAGGATGCCGGTGAAGAGGACAAGGCCCACCTCGATGTACATCCACTTCTCGAGGACCTCCCTCTTTGCGCCGATGGTTTTCATGAGCATGAAAGCGAGGAGCGCGCCCGCGATGATCTCCCATGAGCCTTCGACCCAGAGGTGAACCACCCACCACCACCAGAACTGGTCTTTCACCATACTCTTTGTATAAAACATTCCCGGAATGTACATGAGGGCAAGGAACACAAGGCCGCTGAGGAGCACGCCCTGTATGCCGGTCCATTTCTTTGTCTTCAGCACTGTCATGACGCAGTTAAAAAGGAAAAGGAGTACCGACACCACGATGAGGATATCTGCCCAGCGTGGCGCCTCGATGTACTCCCTCCCCTCATTGAGGGGGTTTATTCCCATGATGAGGCTGTTTGCCTGGGGGTTGATGCCCATCCATATATAACCGAGGACCACAAGTGTGATCGTGAGCACTGTTGCCCAGAACTGGAACTTTGCCAGGGGGATATTCCATAATTCCGTCTCAGATTCCTCGGTAATGACATAATATGTGGCACCCATGAAGCCCACGAGCAGCCACACCACCAAGGAGTTTATATGGAGAGTCCTTATGATGTTAAAGTTCAGAATAAAGAAATCGGGTTTCATAAACTGGATGGCCGCGATGATGCCGACCAAAACCTGTACCAGAAAGAGAAGCACAGCAAAGGTGTAAAAATTCTGTGCTATCTTTTGACCTTCGTATTTTACAGTCATCTTCCGTACCTCCTATTTAAGAGTGAGCATATATTCAGTTAATTCATTCAATGCCTGGTCGCCAAGGTGCTTGTAGCTCGGCATGGCTGAATTGGCCACCACCTTTGAGGGGTCCTCAAAGTGTTCGTGGAGCCACTTCCCGTCCCTCCTGCTTCCCACCTTTGTGAGCTCAGGTCCTGTAGTACCGCCTATGCCGTTGATCATGTGGCAGCCAGAGCAGCCCTGGGCTTGATATATTTTCTGTCCTGAGGTAAGTTCTCCTCCGCCGACGCCTGCTGCTACTGCAAGGATCGGTTTTGGAGGCCATCCATTGGTGTCCACCTTCGAGATCCAGTCGAGGAATGTGAGAAGGTTGTCTGCCTCTTCTGAAGTAATGCCGAATTTAGGCATGGCTGCCTTTGGATTTACTGCTTTGGGGTCCATGAGGAATTTCTTAAGATATCCTGCGGGTTTCCTTTCCACCACTTTGGTCATGTCGGGTGCAAAATATGACCCGTTACCCAGAATGGTATGGCACCCGATGCAGTCATATTTGTGCCAGACCATTTTCCCGGCATTCACCTTTTCCGTTATCTCTGGCGCCCTTTTGTCCAGTGTGCTCATGGTGTCAAAGGTGAGGGCAAGAAAGATAACAAAGAAAAAGAGGCTGCCGAAGATGAAGAGATTCTTTGCTGCCTTGTTACTCATATACACCTCCCAATAGTTCAGCGGCTTGTTGCCTATAGTCATTATTGAAAAAAAAGCATGACTTATCTATGATTTAGGTCATAACCCTGTAATATTTAGAAAGGCCTGTGAAAAATAAATGAAAAAATATAAGATTGTGGATAAAAAGACTGAATGGGAAGGGAAATTTCTCAGGGGAGTCAGGATAAGCTACAGGGATTCCGCGGGTATTCTGAGGAAATGGGAGTCGGTGGAGAGAAGAAACTGTGACGGAATCGTAGCCGTCGTTCCCTTCACTGATGAGGGAGAAGTGATCTTTATCAGGCAGTTCAGGCCCCCGGTGAACAACTATGTCATCGAATTTCCGGCAGGACTGAATGACAGGGGGGAGAGCACCGAAAATGCTGCCCGGCGGGAGCTTCTTGAAGAGACGGGGTATGAAGCGAAGGAGATGGTGTTCCTCGCAAAGGGACCACTTTCCAGCGGCTCCTCAGGGGAGATTCTGACCGCCTATCTCGCCAGGGGATTGAGATTCAAAGGGATAGGACAAAGGGACGAGACCGAAGACATAGAGGTCCTGAAAGTGCCGGGTGATCAAGTGTACGAGCGGCTGTCCCGTCTGGAGGCGGAAGGGAATTTCATCGACCTCAAGGTGTTCGGACTCCTGGAGATGGCAAAGAGGCTGTTGTAGGTATCTAAATCCCTTCCCGCGTTCCAAGTTTCTTCATCATATTCCGCAGACCTGCAAAAAATGCATAAAAAAAAGCAAGAAATGCATAGAAATGTTCATTTGGTTTTGACATCCTTTAGGGAGTAAGCCTTTCCTAAGGGAGGAGAACGATGAATAAGCAAGATATAAAGCGAAACTGCTGGGAGTTCAAAAACTGTGGGAGACAAACTGGCGGCGAGAAGGCCAAAGAGCTTGGCGTATGCCCTGCGACAACAGACGAAAAGCTGGATGGTGTTCATGGCGGAAGAAACGCGGGACGGGCATGTTGGGTGCTGGCAGGCACGATGTGCGGTGGAAAGGTCCAGGGCACATTTGCCCAGAAGTATGAAAACTGTGAGCTCTGTGATTTTTTTCGGTCAGTGAAAGAAGAAGAAGGTCCGGCATACCAGTTGTCGATAGTCCTTCTCAATAAAGTCAGGGCGTTTGAAAAATAATACAGGTTTTGCTGTGCCTTCTTTCTGTACATCGCACTTACGGAACTAGGCCGAGGAATGCAGGGTACTATCGAAAACAAATAAAACAAATAGGGACACAGGGCATGTCCCAGGCTTGCCATAACTATGAAGATTACCATCGTAGTCAAGAAAATGATCAGAAAGTTCTCGGGCACCGGGTTCTGTGAGAAACAGACGGCAGACGGTTTTTATTGAATCTG
>DATKOU010000193.1:0-7589 GCA_035524455.1 Thermodesulfovibrionales bacterium
GGGAAGGCTGAATAGGGAAGGGGTGATGAGGCTCGCGGAAGCACTGCAACGGCATCTCACCGAACCCCTCCTCGATGCCGTTGCAGAAGAATCCGATACCTTTACCCGAAGTTTTTTGCTCTCTGTGCTTGTCGGGTTCAAGGGCACCATTCTCCCCCATGCTGCGAGGAGAATAAATGACAAGCGCTGGTATGTGGTACGTAACGTACTCTATCTCCTTAGAGAGTGCGGCGGTGCGAATTATATGCACATAGTCAGGCCGATGACAAAACATGCGGACAGGAGGGTGAGCATGGAGGCATTGAAAACCCTCCTTAGTTTCAATGCGCCCGGTGCCTTTTCCTACCTGAGGATATGTCTGGAGTCCAGTGAACCGGAAGTGAGGGATCAGGCAGTGAAACTTGCCGGAACCACAAGGGTTAAAGAGGCTGTGCCATACCTCCTTCAACTCCTCGAAAAGAGAGACTTGGTGGGAATTGAATTGGAGCAAAAGGCATCCATTATAAGAGCATTGGGGGATATAGGAGACCCGAGGGCAGTGGATACCCTTGAGAGGCTTTATAGGGCAAAAAGTCTGCTTTTCAGGAACGCAATGGAGGAACTGAGGCTTGAGATAGTCAGGAGCCTCCGGAACTATCCGTCTGAGTCGGTGACACCACTCCTTGAGAGGGGTGCAAAGTCCGAAAACAATGAGATTAGGAAGATAAGTGAAGAAATCCTGAACAGGGAAAAGGATTGACATGTCCCAGAAAAAGGCAAACGGATTCATATCACTTATAATGACTGCCCTCTCCAACTGTGCCTTGTATTCAGAGGATCATCCCTTAGTCAGAGACTTTTCTGTGAAGGCTCACGGTGAAATAGGAGGCCTCTATGTAAATGACTCTTTGGCTCTTACCCTCCTCGGGGACAGTCTGGTCTTTAACGAGACTCCCCTCACCGACGCAGGCCCTCACCTACACAGCTTTACCAAGAAACTGAAGAGGAAAGGGATAGAAAAGATCGTCATTGAGAAAGGAGTGACCTCTGACGAAATAAAGAAGTTTGTCGCGGCGATTGCTTCAACAGAAAAGGTCATCTCCAGCCCCCATATTTCGGTAGGGATGGTTGAGGTGAAGTTCGGGGCTGAGGGAGACGATGTCAGTACAATTGTCAGGGAGAACATTGCTAAGGTAAAAGCCCTCTTTCAAGACGTGAACAAGTTCAGAAGACTGGATATGGTGAGTCTTGAGGATGCGGTGATAGCGTTTATTGCAACGCTGAAAAGAGAGATGAACGTGCTTCGCGTCATAAGCCCGGTGAAATCTTACAGCGAGTACACCTATGTTCATGCCACAAATGTATCGGTTATCACCCTATTCCAGGCTGAGGCCCTGGGCCTGAAGGGGGAGAACCTTCATGATGTGGGTATCGCGGCGCTCATGCACGATGTGGGGAAGATGTTCGTCGCCAAGGAAGTACTTGAGAAACCGGGGAAACTTGACGACAAGGAATGGGATCAGATGAAACAGCATCCAGCCGCAGGCGCAAAATACCTCTCCGCGCTTCCCGATGTTCCAAAACTCTCCATGATTACGGCTTTCGAGCATCACATGAAATTCGATGGCAGCGGATATCCTAGCACAAAAAGGCAGAGCAAAAAGCAGCATATCGTCAGCCAGATGGTTGCCATCGCTGATTTCTTTGATGCCCTGAGAACAGAAAGACCTTATCGGAAGGCCATGGATATCGCTACCATAATAGGACTTATAAAAGAGGCAACGGGAAAGGACTTTAATCCGCTCCTCGTGGAGAATTTCTTCAGCGCGTTAAAGCAGATTAAAGCTGCTTAGCGCGGGAGAGCGCCTGTGTGGCAAGCGCGCAGTTTTCCGCAGGGGCAAGGCAGGTGGCATCGCCGGTGCTGTAATGGAAAAGACCTCTTCCGGCCAGCTCCCTGTTGCACGCATCGATACATGCCCCGCAATTCACACACGAAACGTCCCTTTTGTTCTTTCTCGGGAGGACATTCATGAAGCATGCCTTCTCACACTTTTTGCAGTCAGTACACTCTCCAATCCTTGCGGTATCCAGCTTCAGCCGCAGGGAGACAGGGCTTACCCATCCAAAGAGCATCTGCATTAGTCCTGCGGCGCAGACATATTTGCAGAATGTGTGGCGTACGAAAATGGACCCTATGAGCATATAGACGGCAACACCGATGATCCCTGCCTTTACGCCAAAGGTGAAGTCCCCGTGCGTGACCTGGTACCACACTGTCTTGGGTGCCACAAAATAGCCGGTGAGGGCAATCCCGCCGCAAAGGGGGATGAGAACAATGCTTAAGACCGCAACAAGGAGCCAAAAAGGCTTATTGGGTTTTCCCTTATCAGGGTCATTCTCTCTTTTGCCGTAGAGGCTTCTCCTTCCCAGAAGCTTGACTGTCAGAAAGTCAGCCCATTCAAAGAGCGCGCCTTCGGGACAGAGCCAACCGCAAAAGGATCTCCCGGTAAGGAAGCCGAGGAGCGGAAATACCGATAGGAGAAGGACCCAGGGCAGTATTGCCTTCAGGAAAAAATGGAGCGCCACATGAGTTGCTCCTGAAATAGAGTGATCTGCATAGAAGCCCTGCTTCAACCCGAGACTCCATACCTGGCCCAATACGATGAGTTCTTTTGTTGAGGAGTCGTAACGGAATATGTTGAGCACAGGCATCAGGAATATGAAGAGGATAAATGTGATCTGTGCGATCCTCCTGTAGGTGCCCAGGTGATGGGCGTAGCCCGAAGATGACCTGCTGCAGGATATGTCGTGTTCCATTGCTGAAGAGTTATCCATGAATTTCTCCTACCATCATTGTGTTAAGTATAAGGTACCATTGCGTGAGAAATACTGGTATGAGATAAATCATAAGGGTTTTGGGGGATGCTGCCTGCCATAAATGGAGGGGCGGCAGGCAGCATGGGAGAAAGATTCTATAAGCTTAGCTTATCCCTTTGGTGCATGACTGTATATGATATAGATCATATAGACAGTAGACAGGGAAAATAGTAAAACTGTTTTGTGGATTAAGAGAAGAAATTGTGGGATAATCTCCAAAGAATGTGCATAAGAGGGATTGAGATAGGGATATCCACGGAGGCACCAGGATGAGAAAGACGTTGCTGGTCCTTGGCATTCTTTTGGTGGTGGGGCTTGGGGTCTTTCTGTTGTCTTATCTCCGCGAACCCCGGGAAGAGGGGGTGCTTGCCTTGTCCGGCAATGTTGAGGTGACCGAATATGATATGGGATTCAAGTTCTCGGGAAGGGTCGAGAAGCTGTTCACGGATGAGAGCCTGAAGGTGACCAAGGGAGATCCCCTGGCTGCCCTTGATAGCGCGGAACTTGAGAGCCAGGTCAGCCAGGCCAGGGCGTATGTGAAGGAGGCCGAGGTCCGCCTTAAAGAGCTTAAGGCCGGCTCAAGACCCCAGGAGATTGAGCAGGCGAGGGCAAACCTCAGGTTTGTGGAAGCGGAGTTAGAAAAGGTGCGGAAAGACTTCGAGAGAGCGGAACGGCTCTTTCGCCAGGATGCACGGTTTCCCAGTTTGACGCTGCAAAGAGCATGTACGACTCCCGTGTCGCACAGCAAAAGAGTACACAGGAACTCCTGAGCATGGTGAAGGAAGGCCCGCGGAAGGAAGAGATCCTTGCTGCAGAACAGCGTGTCAGTTAGGCTCGGGCAGCCTTGCTCAACGTAGAAGAAAAATTGAAGGACACCGTGATATACGCACCGATCTCCGGGGTGGTTATAAGGAAGAACATCGAGTTGGGTGAGACCGTGGGAACCGGCATCCCGGTCTTTACCTTGGGAGATCTAGAGAACCCGTGGATGAAGGTGTATGTGAAAGAGGACAAGCTTGGGCTTGTGAAACTTGGTCAAAAAGCAAAGGTCACCGTTGATTCATATCCGGGAAAGGTATACGAAGGGACTGTGACCTTCATATCGTCAGAGGCTGAGTTTACCCCCAAGAATGTCCAGACAAAGGAGGAGAGGGTGAAGCTGGTGTTCGGGGTGAAGGTGAGGGTGAAACGTCAATGATGAGCTTAAGCCCAGCATGCCCGCAGATGTAAAGATACTGCTCAGATGAACCATGGGCGGGGAAGCTATTCTCCACTATGTGACGCCATCCGTGAAGCCCCTTTCTCTTCGGACAAAATCATTAGTCCGGCTGCGATGTATTCCTCTGGATAGTACACCCGGCCTTTGGCCGAGCATCCGCTCTCGGGCAGATGCATATAAGGGCGTTCAATAATGGGCAACGTAGCAGTAAGAGCATCGAAGCTCACAAAACTGTTTGGCACCACTCCCGCAGTGGACGCCCTCGGCCTCGAGATCAGAAAAGGTGAACTGTTCGGTCTCGTGGGACCTGACGGCGGGGGAAAGACAACCATCCTGAGACTTCTCACCGCAATACTGCAACCCTCTTCCGGAGAGGCATGGGTCGCAGGATATTCTGTGATTCATGAAGGAGAAAGGATCAAGGAGAAGATAGGGTATATGTCCCAGAAGTTCGGGCTGTACGAGGACCTCACGGTCATGGAAAATATCATGTTTTACGCTGACCTCTATGCAGTTCCTGCAGGCGAGCGGCCAAAGAGGATCGAACGGCTCCTTGGATTCAGCAATCTCACGCCTTTCACAGGGAGGCTCGCGGGAAAGCTCTCAGGGGGAATGAAGCAGAAACTGGGCCTCGCGTGCGCCCTTATCCATACCCCGGAGGTTCTGTTTCTGGACGAACCAACCAATGGCGTAGACCCTGTATCGAGGAGGGATTTCTGGAGGATACTGTATGACCTCCTGAAAGAGGGGGTGACCGTGGTGATCTCCACTTCCTATCTCGACGAAGCGGAAAGGTGCACAAGGATCGGACTCATTCACAAGGGGAAGATCCTCATGGAAGACATTCCCACGGAGATCAGAAAATCCCTCAGAACGAACATGGTGGAGGTCTGGACAGATGACTCCCGGAAGGCTGCGGACCTCATCAGGAAGGGTGAGGGTATTAGGGGTGTGAGCGTCTATGGGGACCGGCTCCATATAGCCCTTGTGAACAAAGATCTCTTAGACAGCATCTTCCAGACCCTCCAAGAAGAAGGGATCATAGTGAGGGACCACAGGGAGATCCTGCCTTCCATTGAGGATGTCTTCATTTCCATGGTGGAAAAACAATGAACCAGATTGACAGTGCAGTAAAAGTCGAGGGATTGACCCGCAGGTTCGACGACTTTGTGGCAGTGAATGGAATCAACCTGGACATAGGCAAGGGTGAGATTTTCGGATTCCTCGGACCGAATGGCGCGGGCAAGTCAACGACCATAAAGATGCTGTGCGGGCTCTTGCTCCCCAGCAGCGGGAAAGGCTCTGTGGGTGGTCATGACATCATGACCGGGGCTGAGGAGATCAAGAAGAACATCGGCTACATGTCACAGAAGTTCTCGCTCTATGATGACCTCACGGTGAAGGAGAACATACGCTTCTTCAGCGGCATGTACGGGGTTCGCGGGGAGAAGAGAAAAAAGCGGATGGAGTGGACACTGGAGATGGCCGGACTTAACGATAGGAGGGATGTGATTGTGGGAGAACTGCCGGGAGGCTTCAAACAGAGGCTTGCTCTGGGCTGTGCCATCCTCCATGAGCCTCCCATACTTCTCCTTGATGAGCCCACCTCTGGGGTTGATCCCCTTTCGAGGCGCAATTTCTGGGACCTCATCAATGAGATGTCAGGGTCCGGGACCACCGTATTTGTCACCACCCACTATATGGACGAGGCGGATTACTGCCACAGGCTTGCCCTTATTTACCGGGGGAGGATTATCGCTGAAGGCACACCGATGGAGCTGAGAGAGAGGTACATGAAGCGGCATGTCATGGAGATAGAGGTCGAGAGCATGGTGGAAGCCCTGGACATATTGGAGAGAAAGGGAATGGATGCGGCGATCTTTGGAAGCCTTCTCCATGCAACGGTGGAAGATGTGGCGCAGGGGATTGCGGATATCCGGAAGACCTTGGAATCGGCGGACATTAAAGTGAACAGGATCGAACACATCGTACCATCCCTTGAGGATGTATTTGTGACGCTGATAGAGGTGGCGTGAGGGGAGAGTGAGTTTGGGGTTAGTCTAAGATGAAATTCCTGAGGATAAAGGCCATCGCAAAAAAAGAGCTCATTCAGATATGGAGGGATCCCCTGAGCCTCGCCATTGCCCTGCTCATGCCGGTCATGCAGCTCTTTATCTACGGCTATGCAATCACCTTTGATGTAAACAACATCACTACCATTGTCTATGATCAGGACAGGAGCAGCCTGAGCAGGGAGCTGGTGGCCCAGTTTAGGGAATCAGGCTATTTTACCCTCGTGGCAGATGTGGACAACTATAAAGACATTGATGCCTATCTTGATTCGAACAAGGCGAGGGTAGCCATCACCATCCCCTATGACTTCTCCAAAAAGGTACTCACGGGGAGGAATGCACACGTAGAGGTGATCATCGATGGAAGCGATTCAAACACCGCGACCATTGCTGAAGGATATATCGCTGCCATCTCCCTCAGATATCCCCAGAGGGTTACCACAAAAACCATTACACCCGTAATGGACCCCCGCACCCGCGTCTGGTTCAATCCTGAACTGAAATCGAGGAATTTCATCATACCCGGTCTGATTGCGGTCATCATGTCCGTGGTGGTGGCACTCCTCACCTCCCTTACTGTGGCAAGAGAATGGGAAAGGGGTACCATGGAGCAGTTGATATCCACTCCGGTAAAGACGTCTGAGCTGATCATAGGGAAGTTGACACCCTATTTCGCCATAGGGTTCATGGACATGATCCTGGCGGTACTTGTGGGTGTCACGCTGTTCGGTGTTCCTCTCAGGGGGAATATTGTGCTCCTTGTGGCCTTGTCCAGTGTGTTCCTGTTTGGAACCGTTTCCTTTGGGGTGTTAATCTCTATTATCGCGAAGGGGTCGCAGAGCGTGGCAAGTCAGATCGCTATACTCTCCACCATGCTCCCTGCGTTCCTGCTTTCAGGTTTCATGTTTGCCATTTCGAACATGCGGAAGCCCCTCCAAGTCATCACCTACATCTTCCCGGCACGATATTTTGTCACGATCCTCAAAGGGATATTCCTGAAGGGAAGCACCCTGACCCTCCTCTGGAGTAACGGACTCATGCTGGCCATTGCAAGTGCCCTAGTGTTTTTCCTCGCAATCAAGAATTTTCATAAGAGGATGTACTGAACATGCGGGAACGTATCACCCAGATGATAGTGAAGGAATTCCTCAAGACATTGCGGGACAGGAGGAGGTGGATGCTGCTCTTCGGAGCACCCATTCTCCAGCTCTTCCTCTTCGGCTACGTGGTCACCACTGATGTCAACAACATATCTACCGCACTGTACGATCTCGACAAATCCCAGGAAAGCAGGGAACTGGCAAGGAGGCTTGAGGCATCCGGATACTTTGTGGTGCGGTACGCTGCCCAATCTCCAGGCGAAATCAGGGACCTCATTGACCGTGGGGAAGTGCTCTGCGCGATACAGATCAACCGGGACTTTGCAAAGGACCTGAAGAGAC
>DATKOU010000194.1:0-6810 GCA_035524455.1 Thermodesulfovibrionales bacterium
TCCTTTCTTAGTGACGAGGCTTTTCACCACCTACTGGACGGTAGATGGTTTAAATAATATCCTTGCGTCAACAGCCATGCAGCCGTTTCCCCTGTTAAAAACCATGAGGGGGTTTACCTCCATTTCCGCAATCTCGGGGAAATCATCGATAAGGGCAGAGAAACGCAGAAGCACCTCTTTCAGCGCCTCCGTATCCTTGGGAGTACTCCCGCGCCAGCCCTCAAGCAGGGGGAGACCCTTCAGCTGTCTGAACATGTAATCAGGGTCCTTATCGGTAAGAGGATGGAGTGAGAAGGCAACATCCTTCAGGAGCTCTACATGGATTCCCCCCAGTCCCACCATCACGAGGGGCCCGAATACGGGATAGTGGGACATGCCGATAATCACTTCCTGGCCTCCCTCCATCATGGGCTGCACCACAACACCTTCCATCTCAGAGATGTGTCCTCTTTCCGCGAGGCGAGTCATCAGCTCATGGTATGCGTTCTTCACCTCGTCTTCCCCCTCCAGTCCCAGAAAGATTCCTCCCACGTCGGTCTTGTGGGTGATTGTCCTGGAGCGAAGTTTCATTGCCACAGGAAAACCCGCAGCCCGTGCAACACTGGCTGCCTCATCAGCACTAAACGCAGCCCTTGTATACGCAACCGGTATCCCGTACTCCTTCAAAAGCCTCATCGCACTGTCAGGGGTTAACCAGCCGCCCTCTCCCTCAAGAAGCCCCTCGGTCTGGAGAAGCTTCCTCGCCCTCTCTTCATCAATGTCGGGAAAGGCGACGATGTGTCCCTCGTCTGAACCACGGTACTGGGCATAGGGATAGGCATGGGAGAGGGCCTGCACCGCGTCTTCAGGAAAAAGATAGACCGGTACACGTTTTCCTGAATCGTAACTGAGGTCGATCCCCTTTGCTTCTGACATCATAAAACAGGCGAGCACAGTCTTGCCGCACTGGTGTAAAGACATTGCCTCCCTGATCGCATCCGCTATCTCCTCAGAGGGTCTGATGGGTACATTAATGATAATAATCGCGTCGATATCCTGTTCATCCATGAGGATCCCCAGGGATTTGCCGAAATGTTCTCCTGTTGCAGAGGCGATGATATCCACAGGATTGGAGAGGGACGCCTCCTTTGGGAGGAACTCGGCGAGCTTTTTTCGCGTGTCATCAGAAAGGGTGGGTACGGTAAGCCCCCACCCTACCGCAGCATCCGCAGCCAGAATCCCCGGACCGCCCGCATTGGTGAGAATGGCGAGCCGCGATCCCTTGGGTAATGGCTGATGGGCAAGTCCCTTTGCCACATTGAACATCTCTTCTATGGTATTCACCCTTATCACTCCTGCCTGCCGAAAAAGGGCATCCACCGCAACATCTGATGCTGCAAGCGCTCCGGTATGGGAGCTCGCCGCCCTTCTCCCCGCCTCGCTCCTGCCTGACTTCATGGCTACGATGGGTTTTTTGCGCGAAACGCTCCTCGCGATACGGCTGAATTTCCGGGGATTTCCAAAGCTCTCCAGGTAGAGGAGAATCACCCTTGTGTTTTCATCATCCTTCCAGAACTCCAGAAGGTCGTTAGACGAAATATCAATGCGGTTACCGATGCTTGCGAAATGTGCGATGCCCAAGCTATTGCTTTTCACATAATCGAGGAGTGCGAGCCCCAGGGCACCACTGTGGGATCCTATGCTCAGGGTTCCCCGGGGAACAGCGACAGCCGCAAAGGTGGCGTTCAGGTTTACTCCAGGATCGGTATTGATAATCCCCAGACAATTTGGCCCTATGCACCGCATTCCATAAGAAAGGATTTTCCCCCTGAGAACTTCCTGTCTCTCCTTACCCTCCGGGCCCGTTTCACTGAATCCCGCAGATATGATAACCAGTCCCCTCACCCCTTTTTTCCCACACTGGTCGATCACCTCCAATACCTTGGGGGCAGGCACCACTATCACTGCGAGGTCCACATCCCCGGGGACCTCGCTGACCGAAGGATAACACAACACCCCTCCCACTGAAGTTGCTCTGGGATTTACAGGGAAAATAGTACCAGCGAAGTCGGCATAAAGAAGATTATGGAATATCTTCCACCCCACGCTTCCAGATTCCCTGGATGCGCCGACCACTGCAACGCTCCTTGGAAATAGGATTGTGCGTACCCCAGCAGAACGGGCAATGTGTTCACGGTATGCCTGACGTTTCGCGTACTCTTCCTGGCCTTCAAGATCAAAAATAATCTGGTATGCGCCCTCATCGATTCTCTTTTGTATTTTAAAACCGCTCTCCTCAAAGACCTCAAGCATGCGGGTGTTTTCCGGAAGCACAACTGCGATGAATTTCTTTATTTTGTACGCAAGGGCTGCATCCGCAAGTTGTTCGAGAAGGGCAGTACCGATCCCCTTCACCTGGATGTTGTCTTCCACAACGAAGGCGATCTCTGCGGTCTTTGTATCCTGGGCAAGAAACCATCTGCCCACCGCCACAATCCTCTCCTCATCCTTTTCCCCCATGAGTGCCACGTACGCGAAAGTGTCAGGGGGAGTCATCTCTGTATAATAGGTGAGTTCATCGTCACTCAAGTAGGTCTTCATATACCCGAAACGGAAGTAACGCGTCTGGGGGCTCAAGCGGTAAAAAAAGTCCCTCAGTTTTTCCCTGTCCTGAGGTTCAATGGGTCTCACCTTGAGACTCTGTCCGTCCCTCAGTATTACCCTTATTGCCGGAAACTCACCCTGTTTTTCCATGACTATGCCCTTCCCTTTCCTTCTCTTTTATCAGGGGCCTCATTCATTACCACATTATCTTTAAGTATACACTCATTCGGTGCGTCTGGACATATCTTGTGCAAAACGGTTAGATTGATACATGGAGCTCTTTAAGACAGAAACGGTGAGAGAGCCCCTCGCGTATCGCATGTGTCCCAGAACAATTGAGGAATACGTGGGGCAGGAACATCTTCTTGGGGAAGGTAAGCTCCTGAGGAGGGCGGTAGAAGCCGATAGAATCACCTCCCTCATCCTTTACGGACCTCCAGGTACAGGGAAGACCGCACTGGCCAGGGTCATAGCCGCAAAGACAAAGGCCCACTTTGAATGGCTCAATGCAGCCACTGCAGGCCTGGATGACCTTAGAAAGATCATCCAGGCCTCACGCGCGCGTAAGGCAAAAGGTGTCCCAACCATTGTCTTCCTCGACGAGATACACCGGTTTAACAAACTCCAGCAGGACGCCCTCCTCCCTGATGTGGAGGAAGGGAATATTGTGTTGATTGCCGCGACCGTTGAAAACCCTTTCTTTTATGTGAACAGCGCGCTTCTTTCCCGGAGCCAGATCTTTGAACTGAAACCATTATCAGAAGAAGCACTCCTGGGTATCCTGCATAACACCCTACGGGATAAAGAGAGGGGTCTCGGAAACATGGAGATAGCCGCTGACGAGCACGCCCTTATGCACATTGCGAGAATGTCTGATGGCGACGCGAGGAAGGCTCTCTCCGCCCTAGAAATTGCTGTCCTCACCACCCCTGACGAAAAGGGGAAGGTTACCATTACCCTTGAGATCGCTGAAGAATCCATTCAGAAAAAGGTGGTGGTGTATGACAAGAAGGGTGACCAGCATTACGACACCATCTCGGCCTTTATAAAGAGCATGAGGGGCTCTGATCCTGATGCCGCCATTTACTATCTTGCGAAAATGATTTATGCGGGAGAAGACCCTCGTTTTATTGCGCGAAGGATACTCATATGCGCGTCCGAGGATGTGGGAGAGGCTGATCCCATGGCACTGGTTATCGCAACCTCTGTATTAAGGGCAGTCGAATTCATAGGAATGCCTGAGGCGAGAATACCCCTTGCACAGGCCACCATCTATATCGCAAAGGCCCCTAAAAGCAATGCCTGTTACAGGGCAATAGAGTCGGCCATGGAGGATATGGGAAAGGAACAGACCCTTGAGGTCCCCGACCATTTGAAGGATTCCCACTATCCAGGCGCAAAGAAACTGGGACATGGAGAAGGATACAAATATCCCCACGACTACGGCGGGCATGTGGAACAGGACTACCTGCCAGGAAAGAAGAAATATTACAATCCCTGACCTCTCCAGAAATAAAGAAACTCATGAATAAGGTGGGTCAGACCTCTCCTCCCTTCATCCTTTGCTTACAGCGCGTTATCTCCTTCCTTGCCAACCGGTCGCACCGTTCATTTTCGGGATGCCCATTGTGTCCCTTTATCCAGACCCATTCCACCTCATGGGGTTGTGATGCCCTCAAAAGCCTTTCCCACAGATCCCTGTTGAGCACGTTCTTTTTCTGGGAGTTCACCCAGTTCTTTCTTATCCATGCATCCATCCACTTGGTCATCCCCTTCACCACATAATCGGAATCTGTGGTAATCCTTACGCTGCATGGTCTCTTGAGCGCTTCAAGGGCGCAAATCACTCCCAGCAGCTCCATTCTGTTGTTTGTAGTCAACTCCTCGCAGCCGGAAAGTTCCCTCTCTTTCTCGTTCGCTCTCAAGAGCGCACCGAACCCGCCAACCCCCGGGTTTCCGCTGCATGCGCCGTCCGCATAAATCTCCACAAATGGTTTCCGAGTCTTTTCCACCGTTTATTATTTTACATTGTTTCGCATGACAGTTCCAAACCAGACAATCCTTCGGTGCTATAATACCCTATGGTTCCTCCCCTGAGTTGGTTGAGGAGGGAACCTTAACTTCGTTATACCCGATGTAAGGGGACCAGAAAGGAAGTGGACATGAAACAAGGCGCATGGAACCTTACCCCCCTCTTTGAAAGCGATGACGACCCGGGGATAGAAGAAAAAAGGAGCCTCTTAGAACAGAAAAGCTATACATTCATCAATACATGGCAAGACCGCAAAGATTACCTCGAGGATCCTGATGCGCTCAGAAAGGCATTGGATGAATACGAGGCATGGAACAGGGATTACGGCACCGATGGTGACGAAGGATACTATTTTATGCTCAGATCACAGCAGGACCAAATTAATCCTGCCCTTAAGGCGAGCTATAACAAAATCGAGGAGTTCGGTCAGAAGATTCAGAATGACATCCAATTCTTTCATCTCAGCATAGGCAGAATCCCCCTGGAGAAGCAGACACAATTCCTTAAATATCATGGATTGAAGCCCTACAGACATTTCCTGGAAAGGCTTTTTGCAGAATCGAGGTACATGCTCAGCGAAGCAGAAGAGAAGATACTGAACCTCAAGTCACCCACCTCTTATTTCAACTGGGTAAAGATGACCTCCGGATTCCTCTCAAAGGAAGAAAGAATGGTGCTTTCCGAGGAGGGCAAGAAGAGTTCGCAAACCTTTTCTGAAATCATGAGTCTGATGAACAGTAAGACAAAAAAGGTGAGGGATTCTGCGGCAAAGGCTTTTAACTATATCATGAACACACATGTTGACGTTGCGGAAGCAGAGTTAAACTCTATCCTTGCCAATAAGAAGGTCGATGATGAACTTCGCAAAATGGACCGGCCTGACCTGGCCAGACATGTGAGCGATGATATCGAAAGTGACATTGTTGATTCCCTCCTTGATGCGGTCTCAATGCGTTTTTCCATTTCATCACGGTATTACGAACTGAAGGCAAAGCTGATGGGAGTAAAGAAGCTGAAATACCACGAGAGAAACGTGGAATATGGCGATGTGGTTAAGCGCTATCCTTTTAAGAAAAGTGTAAGGCTCATCGAGAAGGTCCTTGGAAATCTCGACAGCGAGTTTCTGGAGATCCTTCGCGAGTTTCTCCAGCGTGATCAAATTGATATCTACCCCCGCAAGGGAAAGGCGAGCGGCGCTTTCTGTGCCCATCACCTCATTTCACAGCCGACCTTCATCCTTATCAATCA
The DNA here is from genome assembly GCA_035524455.1 of Thermodesulfovibrionales bacterium. Lineage (GTDB taxonomy): Bacteria > Nitrospirota > Thermodesulfovibrionia > Thermodesulfovibrionales > UBA9159 > DASPUA01. The sequence continues at coordinate 5,864 of DATKOU010000194.1, forward strand.
CACCGGAAAACTGTATGATGTGCTCACACTCGCCCATGAACTAGGTCATGGAATAAACAATGAATTAATGAGGAAAAGACAGAATGCCCTTAATTTTGGCGCCCCGCTTTCCACAGCCGAAGTGGCAAGCACCTTCCTGGAAGATTTTGTCCTCCAGGAACTCCTCAAAGAGGCTGATGATGAATTACGCCTAGCCCTGATGATGAACAAGTTGAATGATGATGTATCCACCATATTCAGGCAGGTGGCGTGCTATAGATTTGAACAAAGTCTCCATGGGGAATTCAGACAAAAGGGCTACTTGTCCAAGGAAGAGATCGGGAAGCTCTTCTGCGACAATATGTCAGCATATATGGGTGAATTCATTGAACAATCTCCTGGATCAGAAAACTGGTGGGTGTACTGGGGACATATCCGGAGTTTCTTTTATGTATATTCGTATGCGAGCGGCCTCCTCATCTCAAGATCACTTCAGAACTCCGTAAAAGAGAATCCCCTGTTCATCGCGAGGGTCAAAGATTTTCTTTCAGCAGGCTTGTCCGATTCTCCCAGGACCATCTTCAGAAACCTTGGGATCGATATCGCAGACAAAGGGTTCTGGGAAAAAGGGCTGAACGAGATCGAGAACCTTTTGCACGAGACCACCTTATTAGCCAGAAAATTAGGAAAGCTAAAATAAGGAGCTCATTTTTTTGAAGGCGCTGGTCGGGCCTGATAGTGCTTTTCAACTTCCTTAAGAATATCCTCCTTCAGCCTTAAGAGCTCTTCCCTGAACTGATCGCTTGCGAGTATCTCCTCGGACAGTGCGTCGAACCTTTTGTTTATCGCCTCACGCAGGAGGTCATCCGTCTGGCTTGTCTGTTGCTCAACGGCAGTTTGGGTCTTTACCATGGATTCGAGGAGCCGGTTTACCTGATCGATGCCGATGGCCAGTTTTTGGTCCATTA
>DATKOU010000195.1:0-5043 GCA_035524455.1 Thermodesulfovibrionales bacterium
GCTCGTTGAGAGGTTCTTTGCCTGGCTCGGGTGGCAGCGCAGACTCCTGACTCGGTGGGAATATCATGCAGAGAACTTCCTCGGATTTGTGAGACTCGCTTCCATCAAAATACTCCTAAATCGATTTTGAGATAGGTTCTAACAGCTACTAGAACTTAATCCTTATCACGAGATTGAAAATGCCCGCAGGGCCCATTGTTTTTGTCCACTTTCTTAATAAGAAAACCACAATTGAACCCATCCCTTTTATGAGGAAGAAAGAAAATACAGTCCGCGCACTTTTCCATCTGTTCCTCCTTAATTTATAGGAATATCTACAGATGCTTAAGCAGGTTTTATGCCTATCAAATCCCTTGTAAATGCATCGATTATTCAGGATAGCTTGCAAGCCTCCAGGGAAAACCCCAAATTGTGATTTTCAAAATGTGTGATAACCCCAAATTAAGACCTGGCAGCAATTCATCATAATAACAGAATGCGGTTGTCACTTCAACAGATCGATGATAGGCAAATCAGTCTTTATACGTGCGAGCGTCCCTTGCTGAAACCACAGGACGCATGGGATTACTTAACAAATCAGCGTGTACTCTTAATGCGGGGTTTCCCTGTTCTTTGTTGTGAGTATCTCCACAAGCTGCTTAACCCTCCTCGCGAGGCTGCCAGGTTCGGGGTCAGCACCTTTGTTTAAATATATTGCGGGGCTGAGGAGTTCCATCTTCTCCCTGAAGGAGTCGTCTGCCTGCACTGCAGAAAAAAAGATGATTGGGGTAGCAGAAATTTTGTACTGAAATTCTATTGCCCTCAAAGTATTTGCAGCAGTAAAGCCATCCATGATTGGCATAACGAGGTCTATAATGGCCACATCAATGGGTGACTTCCTGGAGACAAGGTACGAAAAAGAGGTGGTAAGTTCAAGACCATTCTCAAAGGTCATTATATTCTTATAGATCTTGGTTTCCTTAAGGGCGTCAACAATAATATCCCGGACATTTTTTGAATCATCCGTGATGAGGACATACCCTTCCCTCACATCGGAGGATTTTTCTGATTTTTCCACATCCAGCGTAAAACCGCAGTAGGCACACGTAATCTCCCTCCGATCTTCCCTCTCCACATAATTGAAGGGAACATCCACTCCGCAGCAAAGACAGTACTTGGTGTCTGCCATACCCCTGTTCCTATGGGCATTATATATCCCGTCTGCACATATTGCAAGGATTTCCCCGTCAGGCGTTTTTACAAGGGACAAAAAATCTGGTATGATTTGCAGAGCATCCAGGAAACTATCACAGAACTGCCCGTTAATGAACAAACCCTTTCATCATATCAGGATGAGCTCGTGAAGATACGCTTCCTTGGCGGGGTAAGGACGGTCACCGGAACATGTTTCCTTCTCCAGACGTCCCAGCTCCAGGTCCTCATAGATTGCGGCATGATTCAGGGGGCGGACAACGGAGACATGAACAGAGAGTCCTTTGCGTTCCATCCCTCTCAGATTGAATACCTTTTTCTCACCCACGCACACATTGACCACACCGGGCTAGTGCCGATGCTTGTGAAGGATGGATTTAGCGGGACAATCTTCTCCTCATCTGCAACCGCAGACCTTGTGGAGCTGATGCTCTATGATTCAGCACATATCCAGGAGTCGGATGCGGAATTGATGACAAGGAAGGCGCTCCGCGCAGGGAGACGACCCGTTTCTCCTTTGTACACTGTGGAAGACGTTAAAAAGGTACTGCCCCTTTTCAACCGAGTTCCCTATGGAAAAATAGGATACACAGGGAAGGGAATAAAATACAGGTTTCTGGATGCCGGACATATCCTGGGCTCCGGAAGCCTTGAGCTGTGGTTTCAGGACGGCCCGCAGGAAAAGAAGCTTCTCTTTTCAGGTGATATCGGAAAGAAGGGGAACCCTATCATTAATGACCCCACAAGGGAAACAGAGGCTGACTATGTGGTGATGGAGTCAACCTACGGGAACAGACTCCACAAGGGGATGGAAGAGACCATCAATGAACTGCGGGAGGCCATAACTCTCACCTTCAGGAAAGGCGGCAATGTCATTATCCCGGCATTTGCCATAGGGAGGACACAGGATATCCTGTATGTCCTTAACAGGCTCGTGAGGGAAAGAAGGCTGTCTCCTGTCAATGTTTACATCGACAGCCCCCTTGCCCAAGAGGCCACGAAAACTTACCTTGCCCACCCCGAATGCTATGACGAAGAGGCAAAACGGCTCCTGGAGAATTGGGATAAGGAAGATACTCTCAGGCTTCGCTTTACCCACACAGTGGAAGAGTCCATGACACTGAACAGGATCAAGTCCAATGCGGTCATCATTGCCGGGAGCGGCATGTGTGAAGGGGGCAGGATAAAACACCATCTGAAACACAATCTCTGGAGGCCTGAATGCAGCGTCATATTTGCGGGCTTTCAGGCTGAGGGAACCCTCGGAAGGAGGATCGTTGACGGTGCAAAGGTGGTGCGTCTCTTCGGAGAGGAGGTTGCAGTAAAGGCAAGGATTTATACCTTGGGGGGATTTTCGGCCCACGCTGACCGGAAAGAACTCCTGGAATGGCTCTCTGCTTTCAGGAACCGTCCTGTGGTCTTTGTGGTCCATGGAGAAGAAGAGACATCCCTGGAATTTTCTGAAGCCGTTAAGAAACAGTATGGGTTTACGACCTACGTTCCCTTAAAAGGAGAATCATTCGAACTGTAGTTCCCGGACTTCTGGTGTTTCTTTACGTCCTTCGATACCGCTCCGTGATTTCACCAGTCTGACATGACAACTTATGGATGAGTGCCACCCAATCAACGCGGGACGGCGTAAGATAAAACAGTGAAGAGGAATACAGTGATGCTGATATACCCGTTCATATCAAAGAATGCCCTGTTGAGCTTGCTCAGGTCATCAGGCTTTACCATCGAATGTTCATAGATGAGCAGGAGCGCCGTAATGAGAATCCCGATATAATAAGGGAATGTCATGCCAAAAAAGATTCCGGTGCACACGAGGAGCACCCATGTGCATGTGTGGCACACTCGTGAAATCCAGAGCGACTTCGTAATGCCGAACCTGAGAGGCAGGGAATAAAGGCCATATCTTCTGTCAAATTCCACATCCTGAAATGCGTAAAGGATATCAAAACCCGCAAGCCAGAACACTACAGAAAAACCCAGAAGAAGAATCCCTGTCTCGAAACCGCCTGTAACCGCAATCCAGGCTCCCACCGGCGCCGCGGAGATGGTGATGCCGAGGACAAAGTGGGATGCCCATGTAAATCTCTTTGTAAATGAATAGAGGGCAATGAAGAACAATGCAATAAACGACAACCTAAAACAGAGCGGGTTCAGCATATACGCTGAAAGCTCGAAGGTCACCATTGCGATTGCCACGAATACAGATGTCTCCAGGACCGTGAGCTGCCCTGCCGGTAATTCACGGAGTGCGGTCCTCGGATTCTCCTCGTCTATTCTCCTGTCAATGATCCTGTTCAGCCCCATTGCAGTTGTCCTCGCAGAGACCATCGCCACCACAATCCAAAACAGGGTTCTCCCGTGGGGGATGCCTCTGGCTGCGATAAAGGCTGAGGTGAGGGCAAAGGGCAATGCAAATACAGAATGGGGGAACTTGATCATTTTGAGGTAAAGAACCGCCTTTTCAAAAAGATTCTTTCGTTCCACCACTTGCATGTTCCCCTGTTCCGGATGGTTCCTTTCTGTCATCCCCGCCTCATCATCCTCAATGTGTGGATGAGCCCCTCACACACAAACATAAGGGATTCCACATCCAGGAACTGTCCTGTAATGCTGTCGAAGAGTATCTTCATAGAAGAGGGAAATTCCTCATCACCCGCACGATAAAGGAACAAGGCCCTCACCTTTGGGAGGAGGTCCATGGTCCAGGCATGATCCGCAGGAAACCCTTGAGCGGGAGCAGCGCCCAATCGGGCCACCATAGAGGAAATGCCTTTGGGATCCTGGTCCATGAGTTCCCGAAGAGGCTCCTCACACTCTCTCAGAAATGAGGATGATTTGATAAAGCCCCCTTTCAGTTCAGAAAAAGAGACCCATTTCCCGGTAAACTCGCCCTTCCCCCTGTTTCTAACATAATGGAGGAGCAGTATGTTAATCCACTTATTCTTAGTATCCGGGCTGATGGTTCCGTCCCCGCCCATGGAATACTCCTGGCCGATACAGCGAACCACAAGTGTATCGTTCCTCATGCAACATCCGAGATCAGGGGCGATTTCTTCAAGCCCGAGTTTTGAAACCTCATCCATGAGGGATTTAATGAGTTTATCTTTCCATTCACCCTGTGCGAGCAGGGACTTTATCGCATCAAGATTCTCCTGTTTAATATGTCTGCACTGTGCAAGGGAACCGGGATTACCCCCAAGCGAGACGGCAAAGGACATGCACGTTTTGGGAGTGCATTCTCCGCAATTCAGTTTTGGCAATAGTTTGTAGATTTCCAATGGATTCATGTGTTCATTTCCTTTGTCAGTTCCATCAGGTCTCCCCTTTTTCGCTGTATGCCAAAAGTTTACCTCAGCCGCACCACAAAAGAAAACTGGTTCACTGTTTTCCCGTGATATGATAAAATTATAACGTAGTGTCTGGCAATCCGAATCTTACCACCATGGAGAATTTATGAAATTCATCGGTCTTGACGCGGGCTCTGTAAGTGTCAAACTTGTGGTGCTTGATGAAAAAGGTAGCAAGACACAGGGATTTTACGCACGCCATAAAGGCCACCCCCTGAAGGTCTCTCTAGAACTTCTTGAGACCGTAGTCTCCGGCAACGTTCAACAACGTGGCAGCGAAACTCCCGGCTCTGACCAATTTTCCCTTTCCGTTACCGGTTCCTCAGGAAGATGGATTGCCAATGCACTTGGCATTGGATTTACTAACGAGGTGATTGCACAGACTTATGCCACGAGAAAGCTCTCGCCAAGTACAAAGACAATTATAGAACTGGGTGGTGAAGACTCAAAACTCATCGTGTTTGGGGAAAAGGGCATAAAGGACTTTTCCATG
>DATKOU010000196.1:0-13450 GCA_035524455.1 Thermodesulfovibrionales bacterium
ACCAAACCATAAGCATCCTCCCTGATAAAATTGGCCTCGCCACGTGTCATCCTCTTCTTCCTCGTTATCATAATCCCGCTCCTCTTGCTCTCCATCTACCCCACAGCCGGCCCTCCTTCAAAAAACTGGGGGATGGCAAGCCGCATATGTGTTGACAACGACTAAAATCGAAAGTAGAATTTGACAAGATTATCTATAGATGCATCAGGGAGAGAGGTTTTCGTCTATACCTGAAAAACGTGTGGACTTACTACTCAGTGGCAGCAGGTTCAAATAAATCGTGTTCCCTTATGGGAATGGAATGGAGGTGATGTGCAGGCTATTGTCTAGGGAGAAAAGGAAGGCTTATGTCATATGTATGGGAAAGGAGGGTTTATGAAGGGTTTTAGAATTATGCTGGTTTTGTTGATGATTATTGCATTGCCGGTGGCAGCTGCAGCACAAAAGGCAAAGACCATTGATGAACTGGCAACGATGTATGACGCGTCAAGCTGTAAGTCTTGCCATGCAGAAATTTATGCTGCGTGGGAGAAATCCCACCATGCGAGGCCGTTGATGGGGGTAAAGGGCGGGCTGATGTTGACGCCCCTTGCACTGAAGAAGGGAGAACCAGGCAGCACTGCATTTTCAGAAGACAGCCCGAAGAAAATGACTGTCAAGAACTTCCCTTGTTTTAAATGCCATCTCCCGCAGGCCGTTATCTCTGCAGAGGATTCAGTCGCAGTTGAGTTAGCTGAAGCGCTTATCGCAAAGGATTCGGCCAAGGTCGCCAAACTGCAGATCACCTGTATTGTTTGCCATAATACCAAGGCGATTATCCACAAGAGGGAATTGGGTGAGCCGGAAAAGGGAGTCCTGTACGGCTTGAAAGACGTGGCTTCTCACGGGGACAAGACCTATACAAAGGTAAAGAAGAGCGCGATTATGAAGGATTCGGTCTTCTGTGGTCAGTGCCACGGCCTCGGTCCGAATCTCGAGTTCGACCAGGCGTTCCAGTGCGCTAACCTCTACGGAAGTTATTTGCACAACTATGTGTCTTCGGGAGGGACGCATACCTGCCAGGAGTGCCACATGCCGAAGGTGGATGGCAAGGCCGATCACCTTATTGCCCCGAATTTTAACGACGATAAGGGGACTTCCGAACTGCTTGCAAAGGCAATTAATCTTGATGTGCAGACTATCGGCTATGAATGGCTAAGAAAAGCGGCAACATACGTCCCAAAAATTGTGGTTGAGACGAAGATCACTACCACTGCAGGCCACAGAATACCTGATGGCTGACCCTCCCATAACAGAGTGGTCATGGTAGTGACCGCAAAGTCAATGGATGGTAAGGAGATAGGGAAAGTGGAAAAGCACTATCACCCTCAGGCCACAAACTGCCGCGACACCAAGGAGAGATACGGAGCACAATGGAAGGTCGCGAATCTCCGTGATACAAGCCTGCAGCCTAATAAGACCAAGGCCGAGACGATTGAGTTTGAACTTCCGGCAGGGGTCAGGGCCGCTGACGTGACCGTAGATCTTGTGTATGAGGATGTCAACCCGGATAACAAATACCCCATTCACTCGATAACGAAGAGGGTAAGTCTTGACAAGTAAACATAGACAAGGTTAAGTGTTTTGGAGAAAGCCCGCCCTTTTGGGCGGGCTTTCTTATGGTGTGAATCAAGCTGGTGAGGAGGTAAGGTATCCTTCCACAAGTAAATCTTCTCCCAGTCTTTTCACGGTAGTATTCTTTAATCTGTAAGCTTCATCCAAGTCTCTCAATGTCTTGCCTCCGACTGCCGGATAAGAAGCAGTCCCGCCCATAATTTTTGGTGCGATAAAGAGCATGACTTTATCAACAATGCCATCTTCAAGGGCATGGGCATTGAGGGAGGACCCACCTTCTATCACAATAGAAGTAATTCCCTTTTCTCCAAGCTTTTTCATAAGCCAATTAAGTTCAAGTGTATGTTTATATAATATTATATAACTCCCCATGCTAAATAACTTATTAGCTTTTTTTAGGAGTGCCGGATTCCTTGTATTTTTTGTAACAATAACGGTCTCTGGAGGCACCCTGAGTATCTTTGCATCAGGAGAAACCTCCAAGGATGGGTCTATTAGGATTCTCACGGGATTCCTGCCATTTCTGATCCTTGCAGTGAACTGGGGGTCATCCGCTTTTACCGTACCTATTGCTGTCATTACCGCATCAACGCTGCTTCTCAAGCGATGAACCATCATTCGTGACTTTTCCCCGGTTATCCATTTTGATTGTCCTGCCCCTGTGGCAATCTTGCCGTCAAGGGTCATGGCGACTTTGAGTATCACGAAGGGTCTCCTTGTGGTGATATATTTTATGTAGTATTCGTTCACTTGTTTTGCCTTTTCCTCCAGTACCCCCGTTACCACCTCTATCCCGGCCCGCTTCAACTTTTTCATTCCCTTTCCCGAAACCTTTGGATTCGGGTCTCTCATCGCCATGACAACCCTCTTAATCCCCGAATCAATGATCGTTCTTGTACAGGGAGGGGTCCTTTTATCAGTATGACAGCATGGCTCAAGACTTACGTAGAGGGTTGATGCTCTTGTTTTTTCACCTGCTGCGGTGATTGCCAGGGCCTCCGCATGAGGGGTTCCTGGTTTCCTGTGATATCCTTCTGCAATAATTTTCCCGTTCTTTACGATAACTGCACCCACCATGGGATTCGGACTCGTCATTCCTCTGGCCCTGGTGGAGAGCATAATTGCCCTATTCATAAAAAAAGCGTCACGCATAGTCTAAAATAACATAAAAATCCTTTACATACCAAAAGAATCCTAATACAATACCTATGAAAAAAAGGTGAACATCCCATCTGTTCAGTGGTATGATATAATTTACTGAGACAAGGAGGGAAGATGAGCAATATACTTTTGGGTCTTATCACCCTTTCATTTATTGTGGCTGTTGTTGTGGTTATTTTTGTTATGATTGAGCTGAGGGGGGCAATCAGGGCATTAAAAGAATTCATAAAGACCACAGAGAATTCCCTGAAACCGACCCTTGAAGAATTACAGCAGACCCTCAAGAGCCTGAGAAATGTGACGGACAACGTAACTGGGGTCACTGAAGATGTGAGAGTACTTTCGAGTTCTGTCAGGGACGTGGGCGAGAATGTGAAGCATGTGAGCGAGCTTGTTGATGAGGTCACCTCCTCTGCGGTGGTCAGGGTCTCGGGCCTGAGGGCAGGGGTTACTGCAGCCATGGAGGTTCTTTTGAAGAATATCTTCAGTGGGAGAAAGTAAGTAGAGTGTGAGAAGTTCCCGATTAATTGGTTTTTTGCCGTGATTACGGACGATTAAATTTGCCTTGAGGCAACAGGAAAGGAGAAGAGAATATGAGGCATGACGAAGAATGCGGCCATAGTACGGGTTCCCTATTTCTTGCATTCCTTCTTGGTGGTCTGGCAGGAGCGGGCGCTGCCCTGCTTCTGGCGCCCAAATCAGGGAATGAGACGAGGCAACGGATTAGGGAGCTGGCGGAAGAAGTGAAGGAGAAGACAGAAGACTATGTTGAGCAGGCGAAGGGAAGGGTCAGTTCAACCGTCGAAAAGGGGAAAGGCTATATTCAGGAAAAAAAGTCCATTGTAACCACTGCGGTTGAGGCTGGGAAGGAAGCGTACGAAAAGGAGAAGGAAAGGCTGGCAAAAGAGAGTTAATGCATGAGACTTCCATTGCGCTCGGCATCCTGGACATTATAAGCGATCGGTGCATTGCTGAAGGGTATCATTCTATCGAGTCTGTGAGGCTCAGGATCGGAAGGGCCGCAGGCATCATGCCTGAGGCCCTTCTTTTTAGCTTCGACGTTGCAAAAGAGGGTACCCTTGCGGAAAGCGCGAAGCTCATCATCGAGAGTGTCTCGCTTGGGGGAGTATGCAGTGAATGCAATGCCGAGTTTGAGGTTGAAGAGGCGTATGTGCTCAGTTGCCCTGAATGCGGTTCCGCGGCCTTCAAGATACAGAGAGGCTATGAAATGGAAATCGTCGAGATGGACGTGAAGGAAGAGAAACACAATATATCGCCATGATTGATGGAGGTAATTGATGAAGGTGAAAGTAGTAACACGGATTCTTGAGGCCAATGAGAGGCTGGCAGAGGAGAACAGAAAACGGTTTAAGGAAGCGGGCGTGTTTGTTATGAACCTTATGGGTGCGCCGGGTGCAGGCAAGACGTCTCTCCTCGAAAAGACCATTCTGGAACTGAAGACCAGGGTTCGCATCGGGGTGATCGAAGGAGATATTGCGGGAACCGATGATGCGGAACGGATTCATAATACAGGGGTCCCGGTGGTCCAGATCAATACCGGTGGTGCATGCCATCTGGACGCGAACATGATAAGCGAGGTCCTGCCTGAGATGCCGTTGGGGGAACTGGATATGGTAATAGTAGAGAATGTGGGAAATCTTGTCTGCCCTGCGGAATTCAAGGTTGGTGAGGATATTAAGGCAATGGTCTTGAGTATCACTGAGGGACACGACAAGCCTTTGAAATACCCCCTGATGTTTCAGGAGTCAGCAGCCCTTGTGCTCAATAAAGTGGACCTTCTCCCTTATGTAAATGTGGACATGCAAAAACTGAAAAACGACGCCATCTCCCTTAACCCCAAACTGAAGATTTTTGAAGTTTCGTGCAAGACTGGTGAGGGGCTTCATAGATGGACTGAATGGTTGAACGGGCTAAAATAACCCTAAAGGGCGTTGTTCAGGGTGTGGGGTTCAGACCGTACGTGTATATCCTCGCTGAATCCCTTCAGCTCAGGGGGTATGTGACCAACACCCCCGATGGCGTGACCATAGATATAGAGGGGGAGCACGTCTCTGAATTCATAGAGAGACTTCCGAAGGATCCCCCGCCCCTTTCTCAGATAGCCGCTATCTCCATAACCCCTCTCCCTGAATATGGATATGGCGACTTCAGGATAATCGAAAGCAGGGAGGAGAGCAGCCGGGTCCCCTTCACCCTAATCTCACCAGACGTGTCCATCTGTGATGACTGCCTGGAGGAATTGATGGATCCCCATGACAGGCGATATCTCTATCCCTTTATCAACTGTACCAACTGCGGCCCGCGATATACGATCATAAGGTCCATTCCCTATGACAGACCCCATACCACTATGGCGAATTTTTCCATGTGTGCCCAGTGCAATGCTGAGTATCACGACCCCCATGACAGGCGATTCCATGCACAGCCCAATGCGTGTCCACAATGCGGCCCCAATGTGACACTCGTGAACAGCCGGCAACCTGAACTGGATGGCCAAGTGGCCATGGAAAAGACAATAGAATTGCTGAAAGCAGGGAGGATTATTGCCATTAAAGGGCTTGGTGGGTTTCACCTTGCATGCGATGCGACGAACAAAACTGCAGTGGAGGAGTTGAGGGAACGAAAAAGAAGGAGTAATAAGCCGTTCGCATTAATGGCCCCTGACTTATTAGCAGTGGAGCGTTTCTGCACAGTTTCAGAAGAAGAGGCAAAACTCCTGTCATCCCGGCGGCGCCCCATTGTACTCCTCAGGAAAAAGGAGGCCGTATCCCTGCTGCCCGAGGCTGTCTCTCCCCATAACCAATATTTGGGGTTCATGCTGCCTTACACACCCCTCCATTATCTGTTGTTTCACCAGCCATTTCCTGCCAGAGAAGGTGGGATGCTCAGCGGGAGGGAAGCCAATTTTTCCGCCCTTGTGATGACCAGCGGCAATCTGTCTGAGGAGCCGATTGTGAGGGATAATGAGGAAGCGCTTGAGAAGCTTCAAGGTATCGTTGACGCATTTCTTCTCCACAACAGGGACATTTTCATGAGGGTGGATGATTCGGTGATACGGGTGAGATATGAGGGGCCTACAGTACCTTGTCAGGAAGGCAGTATCCTGTCAGATAAGCGCCGGGAGTCCACCCTTTTCCTGCGCCGCTCAAGGGGTTATGCGCCTGAACCATTGGCACTCCAGAGTAATGGCCCTGAGGTCATGGGGTGCGGCGCTGACATGAAGAATACGTTCACCGTCACCAAAGGGGGGTATGCCATTCCAAGCCAGCACATTGGGGACATGGAGAATTATGAAACTGTGCAATTTTATGAGGAATGCCTCGAAAACTTAAAGCGTGTCTGCAGGGTAAAGCCAGTTGCCATGGCGCATGACCTTCATCCTGGATACCTCTCCACACAATGGGCCTTAAGGCAGGGAGTTCAGACTTATGGAATACAGCATCACTATGCACACATCGGTTCTGTTATGGCAGAGAAGGGTCTGCTTGGCAAAGTTCTTGGTGTAGCCTTTGATGGTACAGGATATGGTACAGACGGAAATCTCTGGGGAGGGGAGGTTCTTCTTGCAGATGTCGATGGATTTGAGAGGGTGGCCCATTTCAAATATATTTCCCTCCCGGGAGGTGAGAGGGCAGTGAAGGAGCCGTGGAGAACAGCCATAAGCTATATCCTTGATGCTGCCGGAGATGAGGCGATGGAGTATCTGGAGAAAATAGGTTTCTTAGAGAAATTCGGGAAGGAGCGAACAGAAAAGATCATCAAGATCGCGGGTGCGAGGGAACTTTCCCCTCAGTCATCCGGTGCCGGAAGGCTCTTTGATGCGGTTGCGGCGCTTACAGGGGTGTGCGATATAAATACCTTCGAAGGGGAGGCGGCAATGGCATTGGAATCCCTTGTCTCAGGAGGTACTGAGGAGGACTATCCGGTGAATATAATTTTGGAGAAGTCTATGACCATAGACTTTTCACACACCATTATCGGTATCGTCAATGATATAGTGAATGGTACGGAGAAGCACCTCATCTCGACAAAATTTCATAACACGGTCTCTAATGTTATACTAAAAACAGTGGGCAGACTTTGGGAGACCTTCATGCTCGAAGAGGTGGTTTTAACCGGAGGCACGTTCCAGAATCTCTACCTCCTGGAGAGAACAACGAGGATGCTGGCAGCAACGGGAATGAAGGTATTTATTAATGAAATGGTTCCCTGCAATGACGCGTGTATATCCTTAGGACAAGCCTATCTCGTCAGGGAAAGAATAAAGAATAAGGGTTAGGGAGCTTTGAAGAAACCTAAAAGCAAAAGCGTCCACAAGATTCTGTATCTCTGTTAAGAAATCAGAACCGGGGGCTGGGAATGAAGGGAATGCTCAATGACATAAAAAGAATGATGGACCTAATGGGAAGGCCGCTCAAGCTCATGGAAGTGTGCGGCACCCACACGGTTGCCATCTTCAGGCACGGTATCAGGGATATCATCCCCAGAGAAATCAGTCTGTTGAGCGGACCCGGCTGCCCGGTATGCGTGACTTCCATTAAGGATGTGGATTCTGCCATCGCCGTTGCGAAACTTCCGGGTGTTATTCTCGGAACATTCGGAGACATGATGCGTGTTCCCGGGGGAGTGGAATGCCTTGCCGATGCGAGGGCCGAAGGTGCGGACGTGAGGGTTTTCTATTCGCCTATGGATGCGTTAAAACTTGCGATGGATGAAAAGGACAGACAGGTGGTGTTCTTTGCCACAGGGTTTGAGACGACGTCACCTCTCATCGCTGCTACGCTTTTTGATGCTGCGAAACGGGGCGTCACAAATTTTTTCATTTATTCCACCCATAAGCTTGTCCCCCCTGCCCTGAGGGCCTTGCTCGGTTCTCCTGATGTGATGGTGGATGGATTTATCCTCCCGGGACATGTGAGCACCATAATCGGCAAAAAACCTTACGAGTTCCTGGCGTCCGAATATAAGAAGCCTGGGGTCATCACAGGCTTCGACGCAGATGATATCATTGAAGGCATACATATGCTTGTCAGCCAAATGCTCCACGGTGATGCTGAAGTGGAGATACAATATAAGGATGTAGTAAGAGAAGAGGGCAATCCAAGGGCAGTTTCATTAATAGAGGAGGTGTTTACACCAGCGGACGCTTACTGGAGGGGAATAGGAACAATACCGCAAAGCGGGCTCACATTGAGGGAGGAATTCAAAAGATTTGACGCCATCGGAAGGTTCAGTCCCGAAGTGCCCTATCATCCCGAGCCCGAGGCATGTTCGTGCGGTGATGTGCTCAGGGGTGTAAAGATACCCCTGGAATGTCCTCTGTTCGGCACCGCATGCAGTCCTGAAAGCCCTGTGGGGGCATGCATGGTGAGCACCGAGGGGAGTTGCGCTGCGTACTATAAATATGGAGCATACCGTGGATAGGATAGTCCTGGGTCATGGAAGCGGAGGAAAACTGATGCACGAACTGATCAGGGATCATTTTTCTCCTGTGTTCGGCATTGCCGGGCTTGGTGATTCGGCGATCCTTGACATGAACCCGCAGAAACTTGCCTTCACCACCGATTCATATGTTGTTTCCCCGCTCTTCTTCCCTGGTGGCAATATCGGTGAGCTTGCGGTTTATGGGACGGTGAATGACCTTGCGGTCTCTGGCGCCACACCCCTCTTTCTCACCGCAGGGTTTATCATAGAAGAAGGATTTCCGATGGAGCATCTGAGGGTTATCGTCGCTTCAATGGCCGAGGCAGCGGGGAAGGCGAACGTAAAGATTGTTGCAGGGGATACAAAGGTGGTGAACAAAGGGAAGGGCGACGGGATGTTCATAAACACTTCCGGCATCGGAATCTTCATTGGAGGCATAGAATCCTCTGCCTCCAGGATCAGAGCGGGCGACACAATTCTGGTGAGTGGTCAGATCGGCAACCATGGGGTTGCGGTGATGTCAGAGAGAAACGGAATCACCTTTGATCCTCCCGTGAAGAGCGATACCGCGCCGCTCAACTCACTGATAGAATCCATGTGTGAAGTGACCAGAGAGGTGCGCTTTATGAGGGATCCCACGAGGGGAGGGCTTGCAACAACCCTGAAGGAGGTTGCCATGGAATCGGGGAAATGCTTAAGGATCAAGGAAAAGGCTATTCCCGTTGCTCCCCAGGTTAAGGGCGCCTGTGACCTTCTGGGTCTTGATCCCCTCTATGTTGCCAATGAGGGGATAGTGATGGCTGTGGTGGAGCCTTCAATGGCGAAGGCGGTGCTTGCGGTGATGAGGCAGCATGTGTATGGAGTCAATGCCCATATTATCGGGACTGTTGATGAATCACCGAGGGGTATGGTTCTTTTTGAGACCCTCGCGGGGGGTACCCGGATCATAGAGATGCTTCAGGGCGAGCAGTTGCCGCGGATATGTTGAGCCATACGCAAGGGTCAGGCTCTTTTTGAGATGAAAAAAAAGAGGGCAAGGCTGATGACTGCGATGAGAAGGGCAATTTTGCCCATAAGCACAAAAAGAATTCCTGACAATGCGAGCAACCCCGCCATTGGTACGAAAGAGGCTTTGTGCAAAGATTTTCTTCCCTGGAGAAAGAGTAATCCTACGGTGAAGAGAATTATGATGGCGATTATCCCTGGCAACAACTTCATTCCCTAGTCTAAAAGGTGTGTCGAAAAATGACAAGCCCGCAGTGAGCCATGGGGAATATAATTATTGGTTGAAATTTTGTAGTCACTTAATATAGGTTTAAAGCGTAAATGAACAGCACAGAGCAAAAGGATAGGGGAACGGAATGATATCGACAAAGATTTCTGGGAAATTCCAAACGGGTGTAGTGAAGATGTTTTTGAGCCTGGTGGTCTTATGCTTGTTCCCTGCTCTCTCTTATCCTGCAGCCCTTCTGGACAAGGTTGTGGCGGTGGTGAACAAAGAGGTGATCACCTGGGGTGAACTATACAGGACCATGGAGTTTGAGACGAGCAATGAAATGAAGGCTTTGAGTGATGCAGAAAAGCATAAGATATTTAAGGAAAATGAGGTGGCTTTTCTCGAAAAAATGATAGACATGAAACTCCAGTTACAGCTCGCAAAGAAGCTGGACATTGATGCGAGCAAGGATGAGATTGCGGAAGCGATTGAGGGAATAAGAAAAAAGTACGCAATGGACGATAAGGAGTTCCAGGAATCCCTGAAGAAGGAAGGGTTTACCCTGGAGGATTACAAGAAGCGTCTGGGGGAGCAGATTATCCTCAGTAAGGTGGTTAACCAGCAGGTGAAGAACAAGATTGTGATATCTGAAGAAGAGATAAAGGACTACATGGCAAAGAACCAGGGTACGGAGTACAGGGTGCGGCAGATCTTCTTCAAGAAGCCGGACAAGGATTTTGATAAAGGGGCAATGGAGGCAAAGGCAGAAGAAGTGTTACAGAAACTGAAGAGCGGGGAGTCTTTTGCTTCACTTGCCCAGAAGTACTCTGATGACCCGACGGCGAAAACAGGAGGGGACCTGGGTTTTATCAGGAAAGAGCTTCTCAGTAAGGAGTTCCTCAACGTGCTCTCCTCCATGGCAGTCGGCAGTACGAGTAGCCCGTTCTGGACAGAGAAGGGCCTTCATATCATCTATCTTGAAGAGAAGGTTGATGCGCAGAACGCCGCTGAGTTCAAGGAACTTGCCATGAGGAAGCTTTTGGAAAAGCATTTCAATGAAGAGTATAGAATCTGGATCAGGGGCCTGAGGGAAAGGGCATTTGTGGAGGTGAGACTCTAATGCCGGAGAAATTGGCGCTCGGGGTGCTTGCATCGGGCAGGGGCTCAAATTTTCAGGCGATTGTTGATGAGATTGAGGCCGGAAGGCTTAATGCCTCAGTAAAGCTCCTCATTGTTGATGACCCCAAGGCCTTTGCCGTTGAAAGGGCGAAGAAGCACTCAATTGAATACCTCTGCCTTCAGCCCAGGGAGTTTTCCTCAAAAGACGCATTTTTCTTAAAGATCGTAGATGAGCTTAAGATGAGGGGCGTAAAATTGGTGATCCTCGCGGGATTCATGCGTATCGTGAGAAGGCCCCTTCTCGATGCCTTTCCCCACCAGGTAATGAATATCCACCCAGCCCTTCTCCCCTCTTTCCCCGGGCTTCACGGCCAAAAGCAGGCGGTTGATTATGGAGTGAAGATCAGCGGGTGTACCGTGCATTTTGTGGATGAGGGTATGGATACCGGACCGGTGATCATCCAGGCAGCGGTGCCAGTGTCACCGGACGACACAGAGGAGTCCCTCTCCGCGAGGATCCTGAAGCTGGAACACAGGATATTTCCTGAGGCCATAAGGCTCTATGCGGAGGGGCGACTCAGGATTGAGGGGAGCGTAGTAAGGATATCAGGCTACGGATTGGATGAGGGACTTATCGTGAACCCCCCATTAAGGGGTTAGTGAGGCAATGTCTGACCCTGAACTCCTTTTGTTTCCAAAAAACAGGGACCTTGAGTCCCTCGCACACATTGAGATAACCATAATGGTCATCTGAGGATCTGAAGGGCTGCTTATGATAAAGATATCCGGTGGCATTGCGAAAGGAAGAAGAATAGGGGTTAAGAAGGCCTTCGCGAAAAAGACCGGGCATGATGAACTGAGACCCACATCCTCAAAGGTGAGGGAAGCCCTTTTTGACATTCTGAGGAATGAATTGCCCGGATCCTCATTCCTGGACCTTTATGCAGGGACGGGGGGTGTGGGAATTGAGGCGATGAGCAGGGGAGCCGTAGAAGTGGTCTTTGTTGAGTCAAACACGATCCGTGCTGGTATGATACGCCAGATTCTCGGCCGGCTTCATTTTATGGAGCATTCGAAGGTGATAGAGGGAAACGCCCTTGAGTTTGTGCGGAGAGAAGGGATGAGGGAACACCGATACGACATTGTGTATCTCGATCCCCCCTATCATTCAGAGGAACTCACTGAGATGCTTCCTCTCCTGGGAGAGGGGAGGATTCTCAAGGAAGGCGGTGTGGTTGTTGTCGAGCATTTTTCTAAAACGGATATGCCTGAAGGCATCAAATGGCTTACTCTGAGGAAACGCTACAAATATGGTGATACAAGCCTCACGGCATACACACTGAAGAAAGGGGGCCCAGAACAAAGCACAGACTATCTGGGAAACAAGGCATGAAGAGAGGCATCTATCCCGGGACATTTGATCCCATAACCAACGGACACCTCGATCTTGTGCGGAGGGCATTGAGGATATTCGAGGAGATTATTGTTGCAGTGGCTCCCAGCCCGAAAAAACAGCCGCTCTTTACAATTGAGGAGAGGCTGAAATTAATAAGGGAGGCCGTGAAGCATTATCGGAATGTGAGGGTAGAGGCGTTTAATGGATTGCTTGTGGGTTATGCGAAGGCAAAGGAGGGTATTGCCATCATCAGGGGATTAAGGGCAGTATCCGATTTTGAGTATGAGCTCCAGATGGCCCTTATGAACCGGAGACTCGATATGAGTGTAGAGACGGTTTTCCTTATGCCGTCAGAGGAGTACTCGTTCCTTACTTCTACTATTGTCAAGGAGGCAGCCTCGTTTGGGGGATCGGTCACGGGTCTTGTCCCGGATGCGGTGGGAATCGCCCTAAGGGAAAAATTCAGGGTCATAGAGAATTTTGTGGAGTAGGGAGGATATCGTATGCCGCGCACCGCGCTTCCCATTCCCCCTTATTTCAATCCGGAAGAGGTTGACAGGGTCTGGAAAGTCCCCTATCAGCAGCGGGCTGAAGAGGCAAGGAGTTGGGCAAAGAAATACGGAATATCCCCCTCTGCTGCTGATCGATTTAAGGTCTGTGTAGTGGCGGTGGATGTACAGAATACCTTCTGCATCCCCGGATTTGAATTATATGTGGCCGGCCGTTCAGGCAGCGGCGCTGTTGACGACAACCGGAGGCTTTCGGAATTCATTTACCGTAACCTCAATGCGATTACCCAGATCTGCCCTACCATGGATACGCACCAGGTAATGCAGATTTTCCATCCGATCTACCTTGTCAACGAGAGAGGGGAACATCCTCAACCGTTCACGCTGATTTCGAAGGAAGATGTGGAGAAAGGCGTGTGGAAGTTCAATCCTGCACTTTGTCACAGTTTTCAGATCGGCGAAGAGTACGGACAGCGCCATCTTCTTCACTATGCGAAGCGACTGAAGGAGGGAGGGAAGTATGATCTCACCATATGGCCTTATCACGGCATGTTGGGGGGAATCGGGCATGCCCTTGTTGCCTCTGTGGAGGAAGCCATTTTTTTTCATTCCGTGGCCCGTTACAGTCAGCCGGATTTCCACGTGAAGGGAGACAGGCCTTTTACCGAACACTACTCTGTTTTGGGTCCCGAGGTGATGAAAGGTCCGGATGGAGAGACTATCGGCCAGAAGAGCGACAAGTTCTTCAGGAAACTCCTGGATTTTGATGCGGTGGTCATCGCGGGACAGGCCAAAAGCCACTGCGTGGCATGGACGATAGACGACCTTCTTCAGGACATCATCGCCAAGGACAGACGATTGGTCGAGAAGGTATACCTCCTTGAGGACTGCACTTCACCCGTGGTGGTACCGGGGATAATGGATTACACCGAGCAGGCTGACGCTGCGTTCAGGAGTTTCGGGGAAGCGGGGATGCATGTGGTCAGGTCT
>DATKOU010000197.1:0-6708 GCA_035524455.1 Thermodesulfovibrionales bacterium
TTTACCGAGGTCGACGGTGATGCTCTGCTCACCCTGCGGAGACTTTCTCTTTATGATGGCCTCGTCTCCCGCATTCGGGGTGACCGGTCCTGCCCTCAAGAGCAGTTCAAGTAGCTTTGTGGCTACCGGCAGCTCATAAAGTCCTGGCCTTGCAATCTCACCGATCAGCATCACCTTCAAGCTTCTGAATTGCTCTATATAGACATTCACTTGAGGATCCACGATATACCCTTCGGCGAGCATCGAACTTATCTTCGCTGCAATCTGGGGTGTGGTCAGGCCCTTCACCTTCACCTCACCCAGGAAAGGGAAAAAAATGCTGCCCTCTTCGCTCACCCTTGCCACAGTGGTCAGGTCGGGGTTATCGTACACCGTGATCTTCAACACATCCCTTTCGCCGACGATATAATCCTGGGAATACAGCGGAGATGCAAAAAGCAGAGCAAGGAGGAAAATCTCTGTAAAAAAAAGACATTTGAACCGCGCATTCCTCAAAGTCACGCCCTCGCTACGGTGTTGCCTTGAGTGTGAGCCATATCTGATTACTCTTGTAAGTGTATACATCGACATTCGAATTTCTATTAGTATACATATATCCGAGCTCAACTCTCAGCCAGCGTTTGATCTGGTAGAAGAGCCAGATGGCTCCACTCCACGTGTTATCCGTCCTCGGATTTCCACCAAGGAGACCATAATATTTATCATTTCCGTAACTTAAATCTCCCCGTGCAGTGATCTTCCCGGTTATCCTGTAATAGTACTGGAGCAGGAAACCTGTAGTCAAATAAAAATTGGTACCAACCAAGTTCGTAGAATTTGGTCTCCTGTACGCAGTGAGCATAACAGAATTCTTGGGATCAAAATTGTGGTTTATGTCGGCGCTAAATGCAAAGTTGTTGTATTTGCCAAGGGACGGGTCGTCAAATTTTTTTGACTCATATCCTGCCTTGATCGTCCCCTTGGTCTTTGCGGTCACATCCCATTCAATGCCTCCGTAAAGATAATTTTCCGTGTTGTTCAAAATGTGGTCGTTGTAATCGAATTTCACACCTTGGTACTCCACAAATGCAGAGAGCTTAGGAGTAAAAGCGTAATAAAAATACCCGGCAATGGTATTGTCCGTGTCGTTCCTGTAGCTGACTCTGTCGGCATCATAATTGAGGATATGATTGGTAAAGTCGAATCTTATCTTATAGCGACTGGCGAACTCGTATCCCAGGCTTGCCGTTACAGCATTTTCATGGTACCAATCAAGCTGAGGAGTAACATTTACGCTATACGGGTCATGGGCTCTATGGAAAAGTTCATACAGATCCAGTGTAATACCAGTAGAAGGCATTTTGTATCCGAACTTTGCCATTGTGATGTAACCTACCCCATTGCTGAACGTGTTTTTATTGAGTTCCTCAGCATCCAGCCTGAATTGCATATCAAAGTGGTATCTGCTCCTGTCCCTTGTCACCGCAACCATAGGCAGCTCTATGTTGAACCCAGGGCTGAAGATGGTCCTGAAACCACTGACCGTATCGGTATTGGTACAAAAAATATTATCGCTGTACACTTCTGTCACTGCCAGAGAGGGACGAAACTCGAAGAAACCGATTCTGTATGCATAAGAATCGCTGGCTATAAGGAGACCAAGCAAGAAAAATGCAGTTCCAAATATATATTTTTTCATTCCAATAACCTGTAAGCAAGTAAAATGCCAGATGCATTTTTTACAGAAACTTGTTTACAAAACACAAAATTGTCATAGTTTACAATGAATTAGAAAACTTTTGCAACAACAAAATGAAGAGAAAGGGAGGCAGGGCTGTTATTTCACAGTAAATCTTCGATCAACTGTCTTATTTTCATACATAGGGCAAAAGGACGGGTGTGGCTTATTTACGGCCTGAAGGGGCTTACCGGAATGCCCCCGCCACCACCGCCTACAGTAGCAGCACGAGCTGTTATTACATTGTCCCAGAGGCAAGGGTAACCCCGGCATTCCAGTATCCTCGCCAGGGCATCAATCGGTATTCCGGCCAGAATACAGCAGGTGAGAATCACCTCGGAGTTCGCGTCTGCCCTGAATGCCGCGGTTATCACATCCTCCAGTTCTCCCCCTGCGTCTATGGCGCACCTTACTACCACGCACGGGGAGTGGCCCAGCAGTATAGCATTTTCGACTACCTGGGCGGAACTCATTCCTGCTTTTATCAGATCAACTACCACCGCGCATACACCTTTTCCTGTGGAGAGTTCCTTTGCGAGAGTGTATCTGATGGAGGTATCGGGAGGGGGAATGTCTTTGACCTGCGAGATCGCAGGAGAAGGAATAAGGCTAATAAGAATTGCCACTATACACACTGTAATTAAGACTTTTGTCATCCTCATAAAGTAAGAATATCATGGCATTGACGGTTTGTCAAGAACATTGATACAATAGCTTCGCCATGGCCAACATCACGGTAAATGATTTTCTCAGGAAAAAAGCTGAGAGGAAAAAAATCAGTATGATTACTGCCTACGACTACCCCTTTGCCCTAATTGCCGATGAGGCAGGGATGGACGCAATTCTCGTGGGGGATTCTGTGGGCATGGTTGTTCAGGGTCTTGAAAATACCCTCCCTGTTACCATGGACGAGATGATTTATCATGTAAAGATGGTATCAAGGGCCGTAAAGAATGCAATGGTAATAGGGGACATGCCCTTCATGTCCTATCACGGAAGCAGGGAAGAAGCGGTGAAAAACGCGGGGAGATTTCTTAAAGAGGCGGGTGCGTCTGCCATAAAGCTTGAGGGAGGATCTGAGGTTGAGGGACTTATCAGGGCCATGACAAGGGCGGATATCCCTGTCATGGCACATATCGGACTCACTCCCCAGGCGATCCACCGAATGGGCGGGTTTAAGGTCCAGGGACGGTCAGAAGAGGCGGCGAGAAGATTGCTTGAGGAATCGCACCTGGTTGAGGATGCAGGTGCATATGCCCTTTTGCTTGAGGCAATTCCCATGGATCTTGCAAAGAAGGTTACTGAAGAACTTTCAATCCCTACAATAGGAATTGGTGCAGGCCCTTATTGTGACGGACAGGTTCTGGTTCTCCATGACGTACTGGGATTGTTTGAAAGATTCGTACCAAAGTTTGTCAAGCGCTATGCAGACCTCAGAAAAATCGCGTTGGAGGCCATGACTGCTTATAGGGACGAGGTGGAAAAAGGGCTTTTCCCTCTGGACGAACACAGCTTCAAGTAATAGATTAAATAATAATTGAAATCTCTTAACATTTCTGCTATATTGATACAAGTTTTGTATGGAAGATAGGGAAAATAAATCGCTGTTGGAGGCACTATTGTTTCTTTCCGGCGAGCCTTTGACTACGTCAGGCCTAAAGACCATTACCGACCTGGACGAGCCCGGGATTCAACGGCTCATGAATGAGCTTGTTGCTGAGTACCGCACGAGGGACGGAGGCGTCCAAATTGCGGAGATAGCCAACGGCTATCAGATGGTCACCAACTCTCGTTATGCTTCATGGGTGAAAAAGCTCGTGGGCTCGGAGTCTACGAGATTGTCCCTTGCGGCGCTTGAGACGCTCGCGATTATCGCCTATAAGCAGCCCATAATCAAGGCAGAGGTGGAACAGGTCAGAGGCGTAAATTCTGACGGCGTAATAAAGACCCTCCTCGAGAGGAGATTAATAAAAATAATGGGCAAGAAGGAGGCGCCCGGCAAACCGCTTCTGTACGGAACCACAAAGGATTTTTTGCAGTACTTCGGATTAAAAGACCTTGCAGAGTTGCCAACCCTAAAGGACCTTGCAAGGGAGGAGGCACTATAGACCGCGACACACAGAGAGGAGGGGCAGCGTGAGGGTAACTCCTTTTTGGATTGCCTGTACATGTTTTTTGCTACTCCATGCAATGAGTGCAGGTGCGGAGCAGACCTATACTGTCAAAAAGGGCGACACTCTTTACAAAATCTCGAAAAAATTCAAGGTCGACCTGCAGGAGATTCAGGAAACCAATGGCCTCGATTCTGCCAAACTCAGGCCTGGTTCAACCTTAGCAATACCCTCCAAGAGAGGGAACGAAAAAAGCCACAGGGGAAGGCCCTCTGTGCAGGAAACCATTAAACCACGTGAAAAATTCGTGGCGAATACCACAATCCTGGCGACTGCGGACACACCCCCCTCGCCATATGAAACCCAGTACCATAAGGTCAAGAAGGGAGAGACCCTCGCCTCTGTCTCCAGGAAGTATTCGCTCACATTAAATGAACTGAAGGGATTAAACAACATTGAAAAATCCATCAGACTGAAACCCGGCCAGAAACTCATCGTTAAACAGACAGGCCCGAAGACCTACTCAGTAAGAAAAGGCGACACCCTGGTGAAGATCTCAAAAAGATTTCATACGTCCCCAGAGGAACTGATGGAGATTAATGAACTGGATTCAGGTGAGTTAAGACCCGGACAAAAGCTCCTCCTGGAGGTTTGGCTTGACCCGGAAGAGACAAAACCCTCCCCGGTAATAGCCGACGCGATCATTTCCGATGACCTTCATGCTATGACCGAATCCACAGATCTCAATTCCTTGAGCGTAAGAGACCGCTTGATACTCTTTGCCAAAAAGATGCTGAATATACCCTACCGTTTTGGAGGAAGTACCTTTATGGGAATCGACTGTTCCGGATATGTCCAGAAAGTGTTCGGCCTTTTAGACGTATCACTTCCAAGGACCGCACGCGAACAATTCCATATGGGTGAGTCAGTAAGCAAGGAGGAACTTTCCATGGGTGATCTTGTGTTCTTCAGGACCTATGCCTCATTCCCTTCCCACGTGGGGATCTATCTTGGAAACAACCTTTTCATACACGCCTCTTCAAAAAACAGAAAGGTCTCCATCGACAGTCTCGATGCCCCGTATTATTTCAAGCGCTTCATCGGCGCAAAGAGGGTCTTCAAGGATGAGGTGAGCGAAACGACTGCCCCGCTTGAAAAAGGCTGATTCATTATTGCCGGAAGATTCTGGGCGTGATCAAAACCACGCAAAGTATCTCTCCCGTTCCCCAAAGCGTATATCATGAGTATCCTTCTCGCACTTTGCAAGGCGGTTTCTTCGTTCTGCCCTTAGCTCCAGGGTTATTTTCGGTCTCCTCCGCCCCCGTGGCACCGGCG
Source organism: Thermodesulfovibrionales bacterium (assembly GCA_035524455.1). Lineage (GTDB taxonomy): Bacteria > Nitrospirota > Thermodesulfovibrionia > Thermodesulfovibrionales > UBA9159 > DASPUA01. Next base: position 5,164 of record DATKOU010000197.1, read on the forward strand.
ATATTCAGTGGGTGATACGCCGTGAACTGTTCTGAATACCCTGCCGAAATGTCCCACATTCCCATACCCCACTGCAAGGGCAATCTCGGTGATGTTAAGGTCTGGATGCTCTCTAAGGAGTTTGGCCGCCTTCTTAACCCTTGTACCACTGAGATATGAAACAAAGCTTTGCCCGAACTTCTTCTTAAATGCCCTGCAGAACTTAAACCTGTTCATACATACCATGGCTGCGAGCTGATCAAGGCTCAGTTCCTCCCTGTATTTGTCTTCAATATAGGCGGCGATGCCTTCCATAATAAATTCTTCTCGAGTTTGTGCATCGCCGTTCATTTTTGCCTGCAGATCCCCGCCAAGGATCTGCGATACGCGTTTCATAAGATATGCAAAGCTCAAAGGCTTCTTGATGTAGTCCGTTGCGCCAACCCTCAGCGCCTTGATCGCGATATTTTCGCTGCTGTATGCAGTCATCATAATCGCGGGGAGCGCCGGTTTAACCTCGCGTATCGCCCTTAATACTTCGAACCCGTCGCGGTCAGGAAGGGCATAGTCAATAAGGGCAAGATCGATCCTGTCTTTGAGATGGTCAATGGCCTCGGAGTACTTTGATGCCTCCAGCACATTATACTCCCGCTCAAGCGCACCCCGTATCATCTCCCTTACCACTGCTTCGTCTTCCACCAGAAGGATGGATTTGCGTATCATATCTCCTCTTTCAACCCATAGGATCACTAGTGGTATCTGACTTTCTCATATCAAGAATCAAGTCTTTTTTCAAATGGTATGAAGTGTCCTTTCCCTCTCTCATCGTACTAAAAAAAGAAACCTAAAATGAAGCCTTCAGCTTCATCCTCCGTACATCACTTTTCCCATATCAGAGAGATCGTATCCTCCCATAGCTATGACTGTCTTTCTAAATTCTTCATCATTCCTGATGATATCCAAAAGTGTCCTCATCATCTCCAATTCCATAAAATCCGTGGGTATGGCAAGATCATAGCGCTCCTTTGCCACAGGCACAAAATCCAGGTCCAGCGCATTTGCTGCGGCCAGAATGGCGAGCCCTGTATCAGCAATGCCGCTCAGTACGGCCGAGGCAACACCCATATGGGTATACTCCTCTCTTTCGTATCCCACGATTCGTGAGGGCTCGATGCCTGACTCCCTGAGGTGTTTATCAGTGAGAAGCCTTGTACCGGCACCAGATTGTCTGTTGATAAATACCACCCCGTCCCTCGTAAGATCCTCAAATCCCCTGATACCCTTCGGGTTTCCCTTTTTCACCAAAAATCCCTGTTCTCTATAAGTGAGATTGATGAGAACAATCTTTCTCTCGGGGAGAAGCCTGCGTATGAACGGTACATTGTACAGCCCCGTTTCCTCATCAAGAAGGTGAGTCCCTGCAATATGCGCTTCCCCTTTCTTAAGTGCTATCAAACCACCCATGGAACCCACATGGGCAGAAGAAAAGGAAAACTGAGGGTGCCTCTTCTTGAGGATATTTGAAAGGATATCCAGAGTATTGTCGTGACTTCCGATACAGACGAT
>DATKOU010000198.1:0-8312 GCA_035524455.1 Thermodesulfovibrionales bacterium
CAATTCTTCAAGGAGCTTGAATCCCTTCGCGTCACCAAGTCCTCTCCCCCCTGATACGATAATATCCACCTCCTGGAGGTTCACCGCGATTTCCGATACTTCCTTGACGGTCTGAATGACCCTTGTGCGTGAAGACAATCCTTGGGCATCAACGTGAATAATGTCCCCCTTTTTCCCCTCATCATATCTGCCCCGTTTCATGACCCTCGGTCTTACTGTTGCCATCTGGGGCCTGTTGTTCGGACAGAGGATAGTGGCCATGATATTGCCGCCGAACGCAGGCCGTACCTGGAGAAGGTTCCCTGTTTCCTTGTCTATTTCCAGGGAGGTGCAGTCCGCGGTAAGCCCTGTCCAGAGCTTTGCGGCAACCCTTGGGAAGAATGAACGACCTATGGGAGTGGCGCCTGCAAGGACAATCTCCGGACGGTGCTCCTCGATGAGGAGTGAGAGCATTTCGGCATAAGGCTCATCATTGAAATGTTCATAGATGGGATCATGGGAGAGATAGACCCTGTCCGCACCCCACCTGACAAGCTCCCCGGCCTCTACTTCAGATCCACCCAGGAGAACCGCGGAGAGCTCTGAACGCCGCTCATCCGCGAGACGCCTGCCTGCGCCCAAAAGCTCGTACGCAACAGACGCTACCTTCCCTCCTCTCTGTTCCGCAAATATCCATACCCCGGAATAGTCTTCAACGCGTGATTCACGGGGAGCCGGAGATTCGCCCTCCTCCAGAACCTCCTTGATGGCTCCCTCAGGGCATACACCAAGACATGCCCTGCAGAGCTGGCAGTATTCGTTGATAAAAGCCTTGCCCTCTTGCATAACAATGGCGGTATAAGGGCAGGAATCGACACACGACTCGCAGCCGGAACATTTATCGCTCGTTACCACTATACGCATTTCAGACTCCCCAGCTCCCTGACCAGCGCCCCCACCTGTTCTTCAAGGGTTCCCTCCAGCATCTTCCTGTCTTTTTTCGCTTCAGGGGCAAAAATATTCTTCACCTGTGTAGGAGAGCCCTTTAACCCGATCTTGTCAGCATCCGCCCCCAAGTCAGAGGATGACCACTTCCGTATCTCTGCCCTCCTGGCAGCCATTTTTCCTTTCAGGGACGGCAGTCTCGGTTCATTGAGCTCCTTGACCACGGTGAGGAGAACAGGGAGGGATGATTCCACAACGTCATACCCCTCATCCATAAGTCTCTGGACCCTTATTGACTCAGCCTCTATCACCTCTGTTTTTTTCACATAGGAAATATGGGGAATGTTCATAAATTCAGCCATTTCAGGACCGACCTGGGCAGTATCTCCGTCAATGGCCTGTTTGCCGCATATAACTATATCCGCACCGAGCTTTTCCACGGCCTTCGCGAGGGTGTAGGATGTGGCCCATGTATCGGAGCCTGCAAATGCCCTGTCAGTGAGAAGGACCGCCTCATCTGCTCCCATGGATATGGCGTCCCTCAGTGCTGACTCTGCCTGGGGCGGCCCCATGCTGATTACCGTCACCTTCCCCCCCGCCTTTTCCCTTATCTGAAGTCCTGCCTCGATGGCATGCATGTCGTATGGGTTGATGATACTGGGTACCCCTTCCCTGACGAGGGTATTCGTCTCCGGATTGATCCTCACTTCAGCAGTGTCCGGGACCTGCTTGATGCAGACGACTATATTCATGCTCTTCCATCCTCCCGCGTGTATGAATGCATACGTGTACCCACTGCAGTATTGCAGAAATGAATATTATACGCCTTGGGCCTTCCCATGTAAAGAATCCTGCTGGTGGCTGCCCTTCTGCTCAGATCACATCCTTCTTATTTCTTGTCCGGTTATTTTATAAATGAGTATCACAGAAATGTGATAGTATTAATCATTCGACTTAATCCCACCTAAAGGAGGTGTTCGTATGAAAGCAGGGTTCATCGGCCTCGGCCATCTCGGAAAATCCGTGGCGAAAAGGCTTATCTCTGAAGGAATAGAATTGATGGTCTGGAACAGGACCAGGGAAAAGGCATCAGACCTCGGGGCACTGATAGCAGATAGCCCTGCTGCCCTCGTATCCCAAGTCGAGATTCTGTTTATGAACCTCTTTGACAGTGCTGCGGTAGAAGCGGTCCTTGCTGGAAAAGACGGGATCCTCAAGGTCGACTGTACAGGGAAAATTATCATAGATACTACAACCAACCATTTTGAGCTGGTCGCGTATTTCCATGAGCTGCTCAGGAAACACGGGGGATTCTACCTTGAATCCCCCGTGCTCGGCAGCGTGGTTCCCGCGTCCCAGGGAGCCCTCACCGTCCTGGTGAGCGGTGAGAAGAATGCTTTTGACAAAGCCCTTCCCTACATCGAAAAGATCGGGAAGAACATTTTCTTCCTGGAAAAGCCTGCTCTGGCAACCAAGATGAAACTCATCAATAACCTTGCACTCGGCTCATTCATGGCAACCATTGCAGAGGCCCTTGCATTCGGTGAATCCGCGGGCATTAATAAATCAAAGGTGCTGGACATCCTTGGCACAGGGGCAGGCAACTCCATGGTGCTCAACGCGAAGAGGGAAAAGCTCCTTCAAGAGGACTTTTCAACCCATTTCTCATCTGCATTGATATACAAAGACCTCCACTACCTCCAGGATTTGGCAAGGGCATTGAAGAGGCCGCTTTTTACCGGAAGCACTGCAAAAGAGCTCTTCGGGATGACATTCTCCAAAGGCATGGACAGCCTGGATTTTTCCGGGATATACAAGATCATGAAGGGGTTTTAGAACCTGACCAGACAGGGCCCTGAACAACTGCCTTTGCCCCTCTCGAATACTCCGATTTCCCTCAAGAACTATTTTGAGAGGGTCACATCCAGTATTGTCTCCCTGGCTATCACCGACAACTCCACGAGCATGCTTTCGGTGAGGAAAAAGGGGGATGCCATTTCTGTCAGGCTCCATCGTATCTTCCTGGATGCCCGGCACGATGTCATTGATGAGATTGCAGTATTCATCAAGAGAAGGAAAGGGAGCACCCCTCTCCTCAGGAGATTCGTGAAAGAAAACCTCATTCGAGTAAGAAACGCACCGCCCAAAAGAGTAAAGATCAACACACAGGGGAACTACCACAATCTTGGTGAGATATACGACTCGTTGAACAGGGACTACTTTCAGGAAAAGCTCTCATGTCCCATCACCTGGGGTACTGGCAGGGCAAGATACGCGGTAAGGAAGAGGACGCTGGGAAGTTACAGCAGGCATGCCAACATCATAAGGATAAATACAACCCTCGACAGAAAGCACGTGCCACGCTATTTCATTGAGTTCGTCATATACCATGAAATGCTCCACGCTGATATGGACCCTACTGTGAAAAACGGAAGGAACATCGTGCATTCAAGAGAATTCAGGGGCCGGGAGAAGCAATTCAGGGATTATGAAAGGGCATTGAAATGGGAGAAGAAAAAGATTTGATATGTGGATGACGAATCTGTGAAGCTTGACTTTGGTTGGGGGTATTATATATTTTGTAACTCAACCTTCTTTCACGAAGGCACGAAAGGAGATTTTATGCGCGGCATAAAGGTGGGTATTATAGGCGGATCAGGGATGGATGACCCGCGCCTTATGAAGGATATAAAAGAAAAGAGAGCGAAGACCCCTTATGGAAATCCTTCCTCTCCCCTCACCATCGGCAAAATAAACGGAGTGGATAGCGTTGTGCTCGCCCGCCATGGCAAAAGACATTCCATCTATCCCACAGGCGTGAACTTCAGAGCGAACATTTACGCCCTCAAGAAAGAAGGCTGCACCCATATTCTTGCCACCACCGCGGTCGGTTCGCTCAGGGAGAAGATAAAGCCCGGAGACCTTGTGTTCGTGGACCAGTTTATCGACTTCACAAAGCACCGCCCTCTCACATTCCATGACGAAAAGGTGATACACACGCCCATGAGTCAGCCGTTCTGTAAGGAGCTGCGCTCCCTTTTGATCGCTTCTGCAAAAGAACTTAGGCTGAGACATCATAAGGAGGGAACAATAATCACCATCGAGGGCCCGAGGTTCTCGACCAAGGCAGAGTCCCACATGTTCAGGGCATGGGGCGCGGATGTCATAAATATGTCGACCGTTCCTGAGGTGATACTGGCAAGGGAGTTGGGTATCTGCTACCAGACAATAGCCATGTCAACCGATTATGACTGCTGGAAAGAGGGAGAAGAACCGGTCACGTGGGACATGATAGTCTCCATAATGAAGAAAAACACAGACAACGTGAGAAGACTGATTTTGAACACAATAGGAAAAATCAAGAATACCGAATGCGGATGTAAGATATAGAGGGGGAAACAATGTCTATAAAGTCAAAGATAAGGACCATCCCTGACTACCCCAAGAAGGGCATTATGTTCAGGGACATCACCACGCTCATCAAGGACCCTGTGGGGTTCAGACTGGTCATCGACAATTTCACGCAGCGGTATATCCAGGGGGATATCAAATTTGATGCAATCGTGGGAATAGAGTCAAGAGGCTTCATCATCGGAGGGGCCCTTTCCTACACCCTGGGCAAGGGGTTTATCCCTGTGAGAAAAGCGGGAAAGCTCCCCGCGGAAAAGATAAGCCATGAATACGAACTTGAATACGGGACTGACAAAATCGAAATGCACAAGGATGCCTTCGAGAAGGGGACAAGGGTGATTTTAGTTGATGACCTCCTCGCCACAGGCGGGACAGCCCTTGCGGCAGCTGCGCTTGTGGAAAAGCTGGGGGGCATCGTCTCAGAGATGGCCTTTGTGGTGAACCTTCCCGACGTCGGCGGCTACAAAAAGCTCATCCAAAAGGGATATAAGGTGTATTGCCAGACAGAGTTCGAGGGAGACTAAGGGGACGGTTGCTTGTTCTGGTCATCCCAGCGACTCGGTCTAGGCCTTAAGTCTTAATTCGTAACCTTCACGCCGAACTGCGCATAGGCTTTTTGTGCGTTCCACCTGAGAACCTGCACTGTCTCCGTGCTGGCGGTTAATGCGGGATCCGACACTTTTAAGAAAATTGCGCTTAACAAGACTTCATCCAGAAAACGTTGCCTTTGGTTCTTATTGCCACATAATACGAATGTCCCGAAAAGTGGCTTTTTAATTTGACACATTTTTTCATTCCCGTGTCTTATGTTTGTGCTATATTTATGGAATAGGGGGTATTAAGGGGGGAACTTCGTGTAATCATTTGTTGACCTAAAAATGATCAGACATGCGGAGTTCTATGCTATTTCTGAAACCCATTAATCTTGAAGAAATCGACAGGGCAAGAGCCCGCAGGGGCTTTGGTTTTGATGCGTCAATGAAGCAATGTGAAGTCACTCTGAACCTCATAGAAGAATGAAAAAGAAGGTCCTGTTTTTTATTCCCTCGCTTGAAGGTGGCGGCGCAGAGAAGGTGATGGTTAATATTCTCAGACGAGCCGATAAAAGCAAGATAGAATCAGTCCTTATGTTGCTCTCTCCAATCGAACAATCCCCTTACCGGGAATTATTGCCCGAGCATTTAAGGGTTATTATTGTAAAGAGAAATTCAGATACCTGTATTGAAAAGATCAAGCAGTGCGTAAAGTTCATTCGCGTCGTTAAGAAAGAGAACCCAAAGAGGATATTGAGCATGCTGACTCACACCAACATTCTTGCCATAATGACGGGGATCTCTTTGGGAATTAAAGTAACTGTTTGTGAGCATAACACCCTCGGTGAACTCATAAAGACATAGGCATTGTGAATTAGTATCTCATTGTAGTAGAGCTTTTGGGGAATCCCAAAAGGTGCAGGACCCGGAGGAGATTTTGAAATTCCAAAAACTATACAGATCTTGATAGGCCTTTTATTCCTTCTTCACTTCGAACTTGATAGTTACCTCTTTGGCTCCCCCCAGAGAATCACCCCCTTTAGTCATCATAATCCCCAGGCCGCCTCTCCCCTCAGAGTATCCCTGTCCATTGGAGAGGAATGCACGCTGATCATTTCCCTCCAGATCAATAAAAATACCTATACTTCCATTGGTGGCTGCTCCCTGGACCAGCATTCCGCCCCAATACTGATCATTCCCCTCATCGTCCTCAAAATATCCCACGCCAAAATCGTGTCCCATGCCTTGGGCTACGCCGACGGAGGCATAGTAAAAGTCATTCCCTTTTCTGTCGATGAGGACACCTACCGACGAATGAATCCCTGCACCCTGCGCATAGCGCCCTGAGATGTACTGGTCATCGCCATCCCTGTCATCCAGGATCCCAAGCCCATAGTAGTAGGACGCACCCTGAGCAAAATAATCGGCAATATAGGTATCGTTTCCCCCCTCATCAATGAGAACCCCTATCCCTCCGGGAACTCCCTGTATCCCCCTGTCCGCCCTGATACCATGGCCAAAGCCTTGCCCCATGCTCACCGTAGCCTTTGAGGGGTCGCGGAAATCCGGATTTAAGCCTCCCAATTGATAGAAATCATTACCTCCTTGATCTATGAGAATGCCCACGCCTCCGAAAAGACCCAAGCCTTGTCCGCTAAAGGAGCACTGGTACCGATCATCTCCCTTTTGATCAATCAGCAGCCCAATGCCCATCTGACCTACACCCTGACAATAAGTCCTTCCGGTATATGTGCTGCTTCCCTCTCCATGATAAAGAAGACCGATCCCCCAAAAACCTCCTCCCTGACTTCCATCCAATGAAACGAATGTATCGTCACCGCCCATGTCTATAAGGAAGCTGCCTCCCAGGAGTCCCGCACCCTGGGAAAAGTTTTCCCTGCTGAGGTAACGATCATTCCCTTCCCAGTCAATTACAAGCGCCACCGGCATCCCTGGCCTCGTACCTCCTGCGTTATTAAGGTAAAGGTCATCACCGCCGAGGTCCAGGATCAGGGCAGCATCTTCCCTGTATACATTCGGCCCCGGACCGCCCACAATTACCTTTCCCACAGGGGTCATGGCCTCATACAAAATCGGCCCGCTGTTTTTCCCAAATCTGTGAATAAGGTCTTCTTTGAGGAGCGACAGATTATCCCGGGTTAAAAAAGTGAGCAAGGGAGAAAATGCCTCAAAAAGTTGTGCGCGATTCACCTTCATCGAAATTCTTAAGACATCATTCCACGCATTGTCATCCCATGGATTTAATGCCTTCTTCTGCAGTACTGTCCTCTCTTCCGGGGTCAGGTTGTTTAACGCCCTTTCCACATTGTTCTTTGTTTCTTCCATGATTCGGAGCAACGCGGGAAAGCTGATTTCAGCAGGTCTTTCAGTCTGATGCATCTCTAAATCAATGAGTCGGGCGGTCTCGTGTACCACGGTGCCTATGTTCCGATCCTTCTCATGAAGAGGTATAACAAGCTTCTCCGTAAGTTCCCTTGCCACCTCCCCTGCTGACAGGGGATGACGCATCATATAGGTTACCTCGCTCAACTGGAGTGGGTGGTTCTCTTTTTCGTCCACCGATCCCGGGTTATGCACAGCGTTGGATTTCTCATAGAGCCCCTCCATGGTTGTGGTATATCTTGTATACGAATCCTGCGCATGCAGCGCGTTGTCGAGCATGGAGCGCCAATCCGGACATTGGCCGATTTCCGGGTGTACAGCTTCGCTTTGTTCATGGACCGGCATTGCCGAAAGCCTGGCGGTCATAGTCAGTCTCTGGTCATTACGCAGAACATCCATGGCCACGATCGAGTCAATTGGTTGTTTTTCGACTATAGCCCTGAATGATGCTATGACATTTTCTCCTGTGGCGCATGTGGGTTCACCATTAAGAGAAAGAATCACGTCACCCTCTTTGAGCCCTGCCTCTTCTGCGGGCATTCCGTCTATAACCCCTGCGACCTGCACAAACGTATTTTCTTTACAGGAAAAACCTGATTGCTCCACATTTCTGGAAGAAAGGTAAATTCCGAGATAGGGTTTCGGAAGCAGTGCAGGATAAGGCGCTAAAGGCATGTGCAGCAGGTTGCAATACCACGGGGACCCTATGAACGTGATGGATTGTGGTGAAGACAGGAATCTTCCGTTGCACGAAATCATGGGTACGGTAAAGAGGATGATCAAGAAAACACTGCCCACTCTGTCCTTAAGATTCATGTATCTCCTCATTTGTGATCACTATTGTATACCAGGTCGCGGCATCTTTAAATAATAATTGACAGATTCTGCCAAAAGTTATACATTAAATTAACCATTGGATCCCATAACCCCGCTGGGATGATGAGGGTATTGGTACGGGGAGGATTAACCGAGCATATCCCTTTTCTCCGCATCACACTGATGGGGAGATCCAGAAGGAGGCCTTAGATGAAAAGAATACGT
>DATKOU010000199.1:0-2586 GCA_035524455.1 Thermodesulfovibrionales bacterium
TAACTGCCCTCTGGGAAGCCTTGAGGGAAAGCTCGTCGATGATGGATCCCCTAAAAAGCTCGAAACCGACATTGCCGCCCGCTGTCTCATACCCCGTTTGTATTATCCCATCGTCTGAGGCAATTACGTGGATTACCCAGAGGGTATGGGTGCGCTCATCTTCCGCGAAGAGGCCCTCAGAGGTGGCTATCAGGACATTTTGGGTAGCATCACAGTAACTTGCAGACACCTGCCGTATACGTTTGTCGAATGACCGGGCTATATGATCCGCCTTCTGCACAAGGGCAACCTTCCTCTCCATCGGTACTTCATCAGGGAGCAGCCTAATAGGAAAATCAGACTCTGGACTTACCCTCTTAAGATCCGGGATAGAAGAGGAAGCGACCCCCCGGAGGGACCTGCTCAGAACGTCTGCCAGTGAGGTGAGGGAGTCAGGTGAACTGTCATTAGTGAAGGCATAGGAGGTCTTCCCGCGAGATATGAGTCTGATGCCCACACCACTGTCAATGCCGGTCACCACCTTCTCTACCTTTCCGTCTTCAAGGCGAATGGAGCTTGACCTTCTCTGCTCCACGAAAATATCGGCATAGTCTCCTCCGCGGGACAATACCCTCTTTAACACTTCTGACATTAGGTCGATATTCAACGCAATGGACCTCTTTTTTGTTGTGGTACTGGACTTCGCAGCCCGTATATTATAGCATTTAGAAAGATAGGGAATACGGCTGTATAGCTACGTCAGCAGCCTTGCGGAAGGAGAAGAGCGAGTCTATGCCAAAGATTGGGCTTATTACGGGCAGTGGCTTTTATGAAGAGGGGATGGGAATAAGAGAGCTCAGGAAAATAACGACCCCATACGGAGAACCGTCCGATGTGTACCGTGTAGGTGAGTTTCCAGAGGGTGAATTTGTTCTTCTTTCCAGGCATGGGACGCCCCACCATATCCCTCCCCATATGATCAATTACCGGGCCAACATCTGGGGTATGAGGGAAATGGGGGTGGAAAGGATTATCTCAATCAATGCAGTGGGGGGTATAGAGGGAGGCCTGGCACCAGGGGATGTCGTGATACCTGATCAGGTCATTGATATGACCCATGGAAGAGCCGCCACATTTTACGAGGGAGATGAAGTTGTCCATATAGATTTCACGACTCCTTACTGCGCAGAGGTGAGGGGAGCGATTAAGGCATCTGGCATTGAATCCCGTGTGAGCCTGCGTGATTCCGGCACGTACGTATGTGTGAATGGGCCGAGGCTTGAGAGTAAAGCGGAAGTCCAGCATTTTTTAAAAATTGGAGCGGATATCGTCGGGATGACTGTTATGCCCGAGGCCTGTCTTGCCCGTGAGCTTCAACTCTGCTTTGCGTGCATCGCGGTGGTAACCAACTATGCGGCCGGGATATCGGACAGGAAGCTTACAACGAAAGAGGTTGTGGAGACAATGAAGGGCTCTCTGGAGCGAATAAAGAAGCTCATTATGGAAACCTTTAAACACATCCCGGAGAAGAGGGGTTGCGAATGCCCGCATGCGCTGAAAGATACAACGATGTAACGGGCTCTCCGGTATAATTTATCTGCGCTATGAAGGTCACTGTTAAACTTTTTGCCACCCTGAGGAACTTTGGTCCTGTGGAACAGGAGATGGAGTTGGCCGAAAACTCAACCCTTGAAGACCTGATCAAGATGCTGAAACTCCCCGAGAAGATTCCGTTGCTGAAGATTGTGAATGGTGAACACAGAAGCATGCACTATTCCCTGCGGGAAGGAGACGAGATCGCACTCTTTCCTCCTATTGCCGGAGGTTCTTGAAGGTACACATATCGCGTGAGAAGGCCGACGAGACGAAACAATTTACGTATGCGCGTGCTTCACTCTTTTATAACTTCGATATACAGATCAACCTCATCCATCGGAGGCTTGGCAAGGCTCCAGCGCAGCTTCCACCGGGTGATCGGCGTCTGTAGAGAGGTAGCAACATCTGGGCACCGGTACTCAGCCCAAGCGACTAATTCGAACCACCAGTTCAAGACAGCCCTGTATCCGAACATATGAACCTTGCTGGCAGCACCCGCATGTGCGGTAAGCAACTGGTCGTACACGTCCCATTCGATTGCCTCTCCAGGCTTGATTGACTCCACGGTCTTGGAGCGGGAGAATGCCTCGTTCACATCCTGAATCGATCCGCCTTCCTGGCCCAGGGTGGCGTAAGGCACAAGCCCAGACACCACTGTCTGACCGGTATTCCTTAACGAAAGAACCCCTCTCTTGAAAGGGACCTCCTTACCCCCGCTAGTCCCAATTCTTGAAGGGACCGCACGCAAAGAGATCTCTAGATGGCATTCCTGGCTGTTTATTCGCTGTTCTTTAGGTGTTGTTTCTCCCCCCATGCTCTCCTCCTTTCCACTCATCTTTTATGGAGTGGATCAATCAGTAGTTATAACTGAAAGGTATACCAGATCATGTCTGGACAACCAGTTTTCTTTTTCCAGAAGGTCACGTCTCACAGGTTTTTTATTGAGAAGAATCTCTTTGCATCCCTGCCAGAACTCCAAAGGCTGACCTGAGAGAAAATCCGCCATCTGGG
>DATKOU010000200.1:0-26723 GCA_035524455.1 Thermodesulfovibrionales bacterium
AAACATGATACCCTTCCTCTCGTGTTCGGATGGTCTTGTCGAACCTCTGAGAGATTGGGATGCTCTTCAAATGTTCTTGAACCCCCCGCGTATAGGTGTGAAGCGCTTCATAGAGGTTCTTTCGTATGTGGGCAATGAGGGCATCATCATATGCATAGGCAAAGCTCTTTCTGAACCTCATGCCGCCTGCTTTCTGGACGTGAGAAAGAAGGACCTGTTGATCAGGACAAAGGACTAAAAGGCTTTCCGCAATGGCGTGGATGGTGCTGAAGTATTGATCAGTTGATACATCGACACCGAATAGAGAGTAAGTCTTGCCTGAAACTGCCTTGTATGGTCTATCCACTTTTCTATTATAACCCGCAAAAAGAACGCTACGGAAGGAGCGAAGCATTAGCTCCAATAGGAAAACGATATCCTTGGCGAACAAGCAGAAGTGTGGATTAGCGGGTGTTAGCCGCTCCGATTACATTCACTTTGACAATCCTACCCTGATACCCACCAGACGCACTTTCTTCTTTAACTCAAACTTACCCAGGCACAAGAACGCTGTTTTCCTGATGAGCTCTACATTGTCTGTGGGTTCTTTGAGTGTGCAAGCCCTTGTCTGTGTCTGAAAATCGCTGAATCGTATCTTTACGGTAACATGCTTCCCCTTGTATTCCCTTCCCTTGATGTCATCAACGACGTCTTTTACTAATTCGGCCAGACTCCTGGCTATGGTCTGCCAGCTGTTTGTATCTGCTTGAAATGTAGTCTCCCTGCTCGCAGATTTTGGCTCCCAATCGGTTATCAGTGGAGTGCGGTCAATTCCAAGAGATGAGTCGTGGAGATAGTTCCCGTATGACGGCCCAAAATGTTCGATAAGCGTGTCCAGAGGGATTTTCGCGAGGTCCCCTACGGTGTGGATCGACATTTCTTTGAGATAGCCCTCTGTCTTGGGACCCACACCCCAAAGCTTCCTGACCGGGAGAGGCCAAATACGGCTTTCTACATCATCAGCAGTCAGTATCGTAAGCCCATCAGGTTTTTGCAGGTCCGATGCTATCTTTGCAAGAAGCTTGTTTGAGGCAATGCCTATCGAGCACGTGAGACCAGTGTGAGCTGTTATCTTTTCCTTGATTTCCATTGCAACCAGTTCAGATGTCTTTTGAATCTCTGATATATCAAGAAAGGCCTCATCAATACCTACATCTTCCATTACCGGGCTGACTCCCTTGAGCAGTTCCTTAAGAATTGATGAGACCCTTGCGTATTCTTCGTAATCGACAGGGAGAAAGATGGCATGTGGGCAAAGCTTATATGCCGTTTGCAAAGGCATGGCAGAATGAATGCCATACTTTCGGGCCTCATATGATGCCGTTGATACGACCCCTCTTTTTGTGGGATCTCCTGATCCCCCTATGACCACAGGTTTGCCACGAAGTTCGGGGTGACGCTTCTCTTCTACCGCAGCAAAAAAAGCATCCATATCCATATGGAGAATTCTCCTCATTACAGATTGCTGCCGCTCATGCAAGGACAAGATGCCTTGAGATCCTTTGCCATTCCTTATGCATTGTACCAGGAAATCGCCTGTGGTGGCTTTGAGTACCAATAATCAATTGAATGGCGTATCGTGTGTGGTGCGGACTCGCAGGTGCAACGAAAAGAGAGGCATTAAATGATGTAGTCGGAAAAGAACATAACGTAGTCAGATATGAAACTCTATTTTCATTTAAAAATGTTCATCCTCTTCTTTACCCGCCCTTTCCGTTTTCTGAAGCCTTTTCCTGCGTTCCCAGGCACTCATCTCCCAGTTGTCTCTCCTGTGTGATTCCGGAATCCATGGAGGAACAGGCAGTTGGAAATGCTGAGAAAGGGCATTTACATAAGGTTCATACATTTGGCGAAGTTCGGTCAGTTCTTTCTCCGCCTCGTCCCCTTCACGCAGCGGCAGGCCGGCAGAGGCCAGGGCTGTGCGTAATTCAGTCAGTTCTTCAGGAGTCAGGCGATCTCGCTTCGGGTTGAAAGGAGCGCGTCCAAAAATGAGAGAGATGTCAACAACTGCGTGTCGTGCCATCGCGAAGGTGAGCATCGCCTGGCGTGCACATGAACCCTCCATATACGAGACGACGAAGGCACTTGTATCGAGGATGGCTGTGATGGCGGCAAGCCACGACTGGTTATCATGGTGAGAGCGGAAATACGCGAGCACCGGATACGAGAGATGGCTTTCGAGCAGCTCTGCAGCCCAGCGCTCCCACTCGCTGAGATGCTGGAGGAGCGTCTCCATATTGTCTGAATCATGGCAGCGTCTCCGTAACATCTCTGCAGCGGTAGGCGGCGATCCGGCACGTGCATCGAGAAGTGAGATGTTTACCTCACGCCTGGAGATAGATTGATTGAGGGCAGGAAGATACGCGAAAAGAAGCGCGAGAAAACCAAATCCAAGTCCTGCTTCAACCGCGGTAAACACTCGTGCAAGCGGAACGACGGGGGTAACGTCTCCAAGCCCGAGGGTGAAAAAAGTGGTAGCGCTCAGATACAGGTCTGTACTGAAACCGGCGGTCCCTTCAGGTGTTCTGATCGGAGAGCCGAGTGACCAGTGCAGGAGCGCAAAACCGACAATCAATCCATAGGCCCAGATACTGAGCAGGAGTAGCAGAGAAAGCGGTCCGAAATAACTGAGAAAGGTTTCCTGACGCCCGCCCTTGGATATCGAACGGAAAACTGCCGACCAAATTCGCCAGGCGTTTCTGTAGAAGAAACGGGTGAAACGGTATCTGCGGGTCACACGACGGGGCAGCAATATCACCTCGAAGGCTTCCCAGAGAACAAGAACAATAAGGGCGATAGCGGGGACGGACAAGAGAATCGGCACCTTCACCTCATTACGTATTAAGATTAATCATGGATTAATCAGCATGAACATATCCCAATTTCCTTTCCCCAAAGTCTTCCCTGCGATCCTATTCTGCTTCTCCCTAATTGAATAATTATATATACTTGTATCAGTATTTCTCAATAATTTCAATACATTTTGAGTGAGGGTCAGGAGATAAAAACCTCAATAACAAACCGCTTATAAACATCCTTTGTTGATAACATAGGCATAGCGATGGTTGAGTTCCTGTGATATGCCGAAGCTCAGAACTTTGGTGCCAAGAGCAACGCGTCTGTTGTATAATAAACAAAATGGACGACTCTGAACTTAAAGACACCGTTGAGCTTCTCTGTCCCGCATGCGGGGCAGTGCTTACCTTGGAGGTGCGCACTGAGGATGGGTGGAACTGCCAGTGTGGTGATTTTATCCCTGACGGCCTGGCAATAAACCCTTCTCAGGGCTGTTCCTGCCAGCACAAGCAGAATTGTTCGTGGAGATAGAAGCGCTGCGGTTAAGGGGCGATTTCACTCAAAGGCATCTTTGATGTGTTCGATTTTGTGGATGTCTCCGTCAGTCTCTATGCTCAGAACATCAAACCTTGAGGCTACTTCACGCCGGGAGTGTTTGAGATAACTGAGGGCCACCTTCCTGAGCTTTTCTCGTTTTCTATGGGTTACGGCCTCAAAGGGATGGCCGAATGAATCATCTGTCCTTGTCTTCACTTCTACAAACACAAGGGTCTCTCCGTCCTCTGCGATGATATCCATCTCTCCCACAGGCGACTTGAAGTTTCTCGAAACAATTTTGTATCCCTTCTTTTTCAGGAATCTCACCGCGAGTTCCTCGCCCTCAATGCCCAGCTGCCTCATCGCCTTCAAGCTTTCCCAGGAGTTTTGGTATGCCCTCGATGTCCTTAATGTCCTTCTGGCAGAGTATCTTGAGAATCTCCCTGAACGCTGAAAATTCCTCCCACTGTCCTCTCAGGTGCTTCTGGATCGTCTTGCTCAAGTGTTCGCCTTTTTCGTCCCAATCCAGGAGGATGACCACCCTTTCAAACCTCTCAGAAATATCCTCGGAGAATTCGTAAAGATTGTTCCCGCTGTGGAGGACAATGACCTCACCCGCAAGGCCGAGCCTTCTCAGGGCCATGGCATCCCTCTTGCCCTCAACGATCACAGGGAATTTCTTGTTCACCTCGTAGAGTGCCTCCAGGACCTCCCTCAGTCTTGACGCCCTTTCCATGTCTCCGAAGGTAGGTCCCTGTGCGTGAACCTTGAATGGCCCGCGGTCTTTGTGGGGTTGCCTGCTGTGGGACTTGATCATTGCTGCCTCAAGACAAACCTCTCATTCAAGAATTTGGCCATAGGCCTTTGCAGCTAGAGCGCATTAGTGATCTTTATAATCTCCTGGAGTTTTTGGGTGGCCTTGCCCGAATCAATTACCTCGGATGCCATGGGGAGCGCTTCCTCAAAACTCCTTGCCTTGTCTGCAACCACAAGGGCTGCCGCGGTGTTCATGAGCACCACATCCCTTTTCGGTCCCTTCTCGCCATTGAAAAGGGAGTGGAGTATCCTCGCATTCTCATGTTTGTCGCCCCCTGAAAGGCTTTGCACATCTGCCTTACGGAAACCGAAATCTTCGGGGGTGATATAAAAGGTCTCAACCCTCCCCGCTTTCCATCTCGACACCTTTGTGCCATCCGAAATAGTGATCTCATCCAGACCGTCTTCCCCGTGAACCACCATGATATCCTCTGCCCCAAGGTTGCCGAGAACCGCTGCGAGGGTATCGGTAAGCCTGTCGGCAAACACACCCAGAATCTGCCTCTTTGCCCCTGCAGGGTTTGTGAGGGGGCCGAGAATGTTGAATATAGTCCTGATCCCTATGTCCTTCCTTGGTCCCACGGCATATTTCATAGCAGGATGAAAAAGAGGGGCAAAGAGAAAACCAAACCCAGTTTCGTAGAGGGACCGCTCAACCTTGTCAGGAGGAAGATCGATTCTCACGCCGAGGGCCTCCAGCACATCCGCACTTCCGGACTGGCTCGATACAGAGCGGTTTCCGTGTTTTGCCACAGGGACGCCGGCAGCAGCAGTTACCAAAGCGGCTGCAGTGGAGATGTTGAATGTATGGGCCATGTCGCCGCCCGTTCCGCAGGTATCGAGGACTCCCTCCGGAGCCTTTATAGTTGCCGCCTTCTCCCTCATGACCCTCGCAGCCCCTGTAATTTCTTCCACTGTCTCGCCTTTAATGCGGAGGGCAGTCAGAAATGCGGCCACCTGCGCCTCAGTGGCCCTCCCCTCCATTATCTCCTTCATGCACTCGGCCATCTCTGCCTCAGAGAGATGGATGGACTGGACAAGGAGGTGAATGGCCTCTTTGATCACCTTCTTTTCCCCAGCTTCAGGAAATTTTTCAGCAGGGCTTTCCCTTCGGTGGTGAGAATGGATTCCGGATGAAACTGGACACCCTCCACGATGAACTCCCTGTGGCGTACTCCCATGATCTCATCCCTGTCTGTCCATGCGGTGATCTCGAGGCATTGGGGAAGGGTCTCTCTCCGGATGAGAAGAGAGTGATATCTCGTCGCCTCGAAGGGATTGGAAAGTCCCTTAAAAATTGTTCTGCCGTCGTGATGGATCGTGGAGGTCTTCCCGTGCATAAGCCTGGGTGCACGTATGATCTCTCCGCCAAAGGCCGCTCCGATGGATTGATGACCGAGACATACTCCAAGGAGGGGAATCTTCCCTGCAAACTTGCATATGACTTCAACAGAAATTCCGGCCTCATTAGGGGTACAGGGGCCCGGAGATATTACGATTCTCTCAGGGCCCAGTTCCCGAATCTCCTGTATGGTGATCGCATCATTTCTGAATACTCTGATCTCCTCTCCAAGCTCTCCGAGATACTGGACAAGGTTGTACGTGAAAGAGTCATAATTATCGATCATCAAAAGCATTTATTCAAAGTCCTTTTCTGCCATGTCTACTGCCTTCATCATCGCTATGGCTTTATTCACGGTTTCCCCATATTCCCCCTCTGGGTCCGAATCCGCAACAATCCCTGCTCCTGACTGAACATAGACCTTCTGATCCTTGATAATGAGCGTTCGTATGGTAATGCAGGTATCCATGTTTCCGGAATAGCTGAAATAGCCCACCGCACCTGCATAAGGCCCCCTCCTGGTAGGTTCAAGCTCCTCTATGATCTCCATTGACATCACCTTCGGAGCGCCGCTCACTGTACCGGCAGGAAAAGTCGCCCTGAGCACATCAAAGGCATCAAGCCCCTCCCTTAATTCCCCCTCTACATGAGAGACGAGATGCATTACGTGGCTATATCTCTCCACTGACATCAACTCGGTCACCTTTACTGAGCCTGTCCTGGCGACTCTTCCCACGTCGTTCCTGCCGAGGTCAACAAGCATGATATGCTCAGCAATCTCTTTGGGGTCTTTTTTCAGTTCCTCCTCCAACTCCTTATCCTCTGACTCCGTCTCTCCGCGCCTCCTCGTGCCTGCAATGGGTCTCAGGACAACCGTCTTCCCCTCCAGCCTCGCCAGGATCTCAGGGGATGAACCAACGATCCTTGCCTCTCCCGTGTCGAGGTAATACATATAGGGTGACGGATTTATCACCCGGAGAGCCCTGTATACGTTAAACGGGTCCACCGACAATTCCCTCTCAAATCTCTGGGAAAGCACTACCTGCACCACATCACCCGCCATCACAAATTCCTTTGCCTTCGAAACTGCCTCCTTGAACGCCTCCCTGGTACCAAAGGAAGAGGTGAAAGAACCGTTCATCCTCTTTTTCCCCTCCCTGACTCCCTGAGCCCTGCCTGCCACTGCGGGTGGGGGAACGGTGACTGATGTCTGGTTAAGCCTTTCGATGATCTCTCTAATCTTGTCCTCAGCCTCGTGGTAGGCCTCATCCGGTTTTTTCCCCTCAATATGTGCATTCGAGACAACCTTTATTTTCTGTTGGAGACTGTCGAAAATGAGCATGGTGTCAGTGAGCATAAAAAACATGTCGGGAAGTCCAAGGCCTTCTCTGGACCTGTCCGGTATCTTTTCAAAAAATCTCACCATATCGTAGCCCATATATCCGACCAGCCCCCCGAAGAACCTCGGGATTCCCCTGACTTCTACAGGGACGTACCGTGAGACCTCCTTCTTTAAGACCTCCAGGGGATCATCTGAATCGAACACCATAGGGGGCTTGCCCTCTTCCCGTATCTCGACCCTTCTCCCCCACGCCATAATCACCTTAGACGGTCTTGAACCGATGAAGGAGTACCTTGCCCATTTCTCCCCGCCCACAACGCTCTCCAGGAGAAAGGAAGGTGTACCCCCCAGTTTGAGAAAGGCAGTGACAGGAGTATCCATATCAGCGAGGATTTCCCTGTAAACGGGAATAAGGTTCCCCTTTGCACAGAGGGCCTTGAATTCGTTAAGGGCAGGATAAAGCATATTGACAAAACCCGCAATTTTTCATTAGTATTCTATATCCGCTCATTATATCACAGTAAGCGAGAAGAGTAAAAAAACACTGCGGGTGTAGCTCAGCTGGTAGAGCACAACCTTGCCAAGGTTGGGGTCGCGGGTTCGAATCCCGTCGCCCGCTCCATAAAGAACGGTGAATTGTGGTGAGTGAATGGCTGTCAGCATCAAAGACCAAGTCATTGTCCACTGATGCTTTTGTGGAGAGTTGTTATTAAAAGGATTTTAGCAAGTTACTGTTCACTATTTACTGATCACGGTAGTTGATGGCGGCGTACCCAAGTGGCTAAGGGAGAGGTCTGCAAAACCTTTATGCAGCGGTTCAAATCCGCTCGCCGCCTCCAGTTCCCGAAAATTCCTTATCCTCCCTCTCCCATTCGAGAATAAGGGGACCCATCTCGTCGTCCTTAAGATACTCCTTTTCAAGGCCCTCGATATAGAACCGGTCAAGCCCGCTGTTGTTGAGAAAGTCTTCCCTGAGTGCCATATCTCTGTTTTTTGTAATCGCGGGCAGGAGGTGATTCAGGTAGTATGACTCTTTCTTGAGATCCAGGAGCACCCTGTTGAACAACTGTTCGTACAGCTTCAGGTTCGTCCCCTTCCCGACAAGTTCGGCTTCGATTTCACCGCGTATCCTCATCATCTCCTTCTTCATGTTCAGCGAGGTATACAACTCATGCATCCTCTCCTTCAGGGCACTACGCACATACTTATAGATCTTCTCCTCTTCCGCAATACCCTCCAGCGCCACTATCAGATCCCTTAACGAGGCGTCTCCTCTGAGAACTTTCTCGATGTGCTCATGCAATACTTTGATCTTCTTCTTGCCAAAGCTTGTGATGTATCTGTTTGAGAGGAGGTCACTAATGAAAATCTCCTTAAAGAGATTCTTGTCCAGAGCATCAAACTCTTTCTTGTTGCCCACGAGGCTTCTCAGGGAATCTTCCGAGAGCTCCGGGTGTTCCATAAACGCGATCCTGCTGAGAGACGAATGCACATTGTCGTACCGGTCAAAGTAGGTGATGATGGCGCTGAGTTCCTCAAAGATGCTGAAATCATTCTTTTCGCGGGCAAATTCATCGCATGACTTTCCAATATCCAGGAGAACCCGCTCAAACCCCATATCGCTCTGGGAATGGGAGCTATGTTTAGCCCAGATCAACCGCGCGATATCTTCTTTGATAATGTGCCTCTTGAGTGAAGGGCTTTTGAAAAAAAGATTCTCAAGAATGGCCCTGGACTCCTTGAGATACTCAGGTTCCTCAATGGCCTGCACATCCTTGTCCTTGAGGAGAAACTCATCGAGGGTGTCAAAAAGAATGCCGGGGATATTATTCCGTATGCTTAATGTGCGCAACCGGTGGAGTTTTGCAATCTCCGAATTCTGGATCGTCTCCTTATACGCAATATCGAGGAGGATATCTCTGTATTCATCCACGATGTTCCTGTTTTCGTGATGGCGGTACATACTGTCGATCTTCATTCTCTCCTGCTGGTAGTCATCTATCTGATAGTTTGCGGCGATTCCGTTGAGACGCGCCTCTTCTTCGGGCGTAAGCGCCCTTTTAAGGGAATAGGCTGCATGGAAGGCCTTATAGAATTCCAGATTTTCAGACTGGACAAGTTTGAATATGAACACCGTCGAACGGGGCTCGCTGAGCTCTTTTACAAATCCACTTAACAGCTCGCCGTCGTTGTCCTCAGCAACAAGATCCGTTCTTTTCAGGAACTTTCCCAAAGATCTCACAATGTGCCGCTGTCTCTTCCTGGGTTCATTCCTGTCGTCAGAGGAGATGAAGAAATAGTAGTTTTTTACCGCATGACCGAGGAGAAAAAGTCTTTGAAAAGACTCTGAGCCGGTGGTATCATTGGTAAATATAAGCCTCTCATCCTTGTCAAGGAAGGCCCCAAACATAACGAGGCGATTCAGCACTTCATTCTTAACGAGGTCCTTGAATGGTTTTTCGACGCCGAACATGTATTCGCAAAAACTTCCACCCGTACCTTTGTAATGAACACCTTCAGGGGCCAACGTGAGCTCATTGCCCCGGGAAAAAAACCTTATGCGCGGACCATCTTCCTCATAAAAATAGGTGTTTCCCGCGTTCGCTCCTCCCATAAAAACAAAAAAATCCACTGGACCGATACTGCCGTGGAGCATGAAATCCTTGACCATATAAGAATATTACCACATACAGAACGAAATTCGGAACTGTTCTCATGGGCCAGAAGGAATCAGGAACACATGTCCTACGCAAGAAATTCCCCGACATGCGAAAGAGGAAATATCAGACGGCAAGGGGCAAAATCGGGTGAACGATTAGGAGGTCACTCAAAGAGCCGTTCTTTTTGATGAACTCTGCTTAAAAAAAACGCTGCTCAGGGTCTGGTACGGTCTTCAGAGCAAACCCTCACCAATGTCTTTACATTACCCCTCGGATTAAAGTCCCCCGTGACCTCAAGAAACCGTGGTCTTACTACTTTCTCCAATTCCGAGTAGATCCTGTTGGTAACCTCCTCATGGGATGTATGGACATCCCGAAAGGAATTCAAATAGAGTTTCAGCGCTTTGAGTTCCACAATTTTCTTGTCAGGCACATAGGTTATGGTGATGGAGGCGAAATCAGGATACCCTGAACGGGGACAGAGGCAGGTAAATTCCGGAAAACTGATGGTGATCTCATAATCCCTCTGCGCAGAGGGGTTATCCCATGTCTGCAATTTCGCCTTTCTTATGGCTTTTTCACCGTACCGAAGCATGAAAAAATCTAACATTTTATGGGAAATTTTGTAAAGAAATGCATTCCCCTTGACAAGAGAGCATTTTTCGGCTATTAATATACCATATGGTTATTTTGTGGTCTTTTGTCGTGGTATGCCTGTTTCTGCTTTCTCCCCTCAATCTTTCTGCTTCTGAAAGCGTTTCTGACAGTGGAATCCAACCAGCCTCAGTCGGAGAGACGCAAAGCAATCCCTCTCAAGAGAAGGAACTGCCCCCGATGTATGTGGAAAAAGAAAGTGCCACAAGCGCACAATATGTTCCGAGTCCGGTAGCGACAAAGGCAATCGATAGAAATATATCCCTCTTCACCGAGAGGATAAAGGAGAGATTCTCTCTTTATTTAGAGAGATCCGGGAAATACCTCGCGTTGATGAAAGAGATATTGAAGGCGAAGAATATGCCGGAGGATATCGCCTTTCTTCCCCTCATAGAGAGCGGCTTTAATCCCAACGCGTATT
This sequence comes from Thermodesulfovibrionales bacterium, assembly GCA_035524455.1. Classification (GTDB taxonomy): domain Bacteria; phylum Nitrospirota; class Thermodesulfovibrionia; order Thermodesulfovibrionales; family UBA9159; genus DASPUA01. The sequence continues at coordinate 10,608 of DATKOU010000200.1, forward strand.
CTGTAGCCAGGGCGGTAGGTCCGTGGCAGTTCATTGCATCCACTGCGAGGAACTACGGACTTACCATCGATTGGTGGAGGGATGAGAGGAAAGATCCGGTAAAGTCAACTGAGGCGGCCGCGAATTATCTTAAGGATCTTTACGAGATGTTCGGTTCTTGGAATCTTGCCATGGCCGCATATAATGCGGGCGAAGGCAAAATTCTCAGGGCAATAAACCGAACAAAGAGCGATAATTACTGGGCATTGCTCAATACCCGGCATATCAAGAAAGAAACAAAGGAATATGTGCCGCGCTTCATTGCAGCAACCCTCATCGCGACCAACCCCCATGATTACGGTTTTGCTGACCTGGACTATCTCCCCCCCCTCCGGTACGACGAAGTGGTTCTGGATAGACCCGTTGACCTGGATATTGCTGCGCGGTGTGCCGAAACTTCCCTTGACATGATCAGGGAGCTTAATCCCGAAATCAGGAGATGGAGCACGCCCGCTAATGTGTCTTCTTATGCGCTGAGGATACCGTTTGGTAAAACGGAAATCTTTACCGAAAACCTTTCAGAGATTCCCGAAGAAGAGCGGTTCTCCATTTCGACCTATACCGTGAAAAAGGGTGATACAATCAAGACGATTTCGACCAAGACAGGAATACCTATCAATGTGATTCAGGAACTCAATGACAACGGCAATGGCCTGAAAACCCTTAAGGCCGGAAAAACGATCTCCCTGCCTCCAAAAGAAAAACTTTGCTTTGACCGTGACGACAGAGAGGGGAAAAGATCGGCAAAGAACAGAAGATCTAAAGGCAGGAAGCAGGCGAACAAGAAGATTGTTGTCACCTCGCTAAGCAAAAAGCAGGCATATATAGATGACTAGGATAGTGAGCCCGTAAGAATTCTACGACTTTTCCGGCGTTTTCTTTCCAGAAAGTTTTATCCGTGCCTCTTCCGCAAATGGTGACGCAGGAAAGTTCTTCGTAATCTCCTCATACTTTTGTGCCGCCTCAGCGGTCTGCCCCATTGATTCAAGAATCCGCCCGGATTCTATAAGAGCAAGGTCTTTGAATGACGCGGTCTTATAATTGGACAGGGTATTTAAAAGCTTAAGGGCAGCCTCCCGGTCACCTTTCCTGAGATTAATCACCGCCATTTTATAATAGGTAAGAGGAACGAACCGCTCGTCATCAGGGAACCGCTCATTAAGTTCCTTGAGGGCCTTCAGTGCCTCATCATCTTTGCCCATTTCATAGTAGCAATTGGCAACATAAAAGAGTGAATAGGGACCCTTCCTGAGTTCGTATGCCTTTCTGAATTTCTCCAGTGCAGCCTGATAACGCCCCTCCTTCTGAAGGGGTTGTTTCTGGAACATGCCATAGTACAGCTTATACCCCTCATATTCCAGGGCCCCTGCCCTCTCCCTTGCGTTGGAACGGTACATGAAGAACCCTGCGAGCGCCAGACAGAGTATAACACAGGAAACGACGACTAAAAAAAAGAGCTTCTGTCTCTCTGCAATCATCTCTCTTACACGGAAGATGATACTCATCATCCCTTCCTCTGTTTTGACCGGCTTTGTGACTTTCTTTTTAATAGCCTTTGGCATTAATCCCTCCTGAGCGCTTTTTCCACAAGCAGTCTTGAATTCTCGAAGACCGATTCGATGCGGCTTTCTTCCACTCCTGCACCGAGGAGTATCCTCCGGGCGGTCTCCTCGGTGATAAGGTCACCCGGTCCATGAGTATCGGTATTGAGGCAAAGGGGAACACCGAACTTAATAGCCTCTTTTGCAACGTAACCGTTGGCAAGAGAGTGCCCTTTCCGTGCAGTAATCTCGAGGATTACCCCTTTATCCTTTGCATAAAGGACATCCTCAGTGGTGATAAGCCCGGGATGGGAGAGGATATCGGCTCCGGCTTCGATGGCGGCTTTGTTCGTGCCCTCCGCAACAGGCTCTGTAATGGTCTCACCATGAACAAGGACAACCCTCGCACCAAGGGACCGGGCCTCTTTCACAAGCTCATGGATGAGTCGCGGCGGCGCGTGGGTTATCTCAGCACCAGGGAGCACCTCAATGGAGACGACCTCCCTCAACTTCTTGAGTGCCTTGACAATTCTCGGAACCACAAAATCAATGGTGGAAGGATCCACATGATCCGTGAGCGCCATTGCATTATAGCCCATTGCCTCAGCCCTTCTTACAAGTTCATACGGCAAAAGCTCGCCATCGCTGAATAGAGTATGACAATGCAGATCGATCATCATAAAAAGATACCGCAAACAGGCATGAAATGTAAAGACAGACCAACTGCATTGGACAGATCAGCGTACGTGTGAAGGTAAACCATTCTTCACATACCCTATTGACACTCCCTTTCACCTGCCCCTATACTTCAAGCGTATATGACGGAATGGAGATGTATTGATTCCGGACCTTGTTCCGCCTCTTATAACATGGCTCTGGACGAGGCTATCTCGCTTAGTGTCAGAAAAGGGTCATCCCCTCCAACGCTGAGACTATACGGGTGGGAGAGGCCATCCGTGAGCATCGGCTTGTTTCAAAGAATAAGTGACATTGACCTTCAATACTGTATCAAGAATAACCTGCCCGTGGTGAGAAGACCCACGGGAGGAAGGGCCATCCTACATGGAGACGAGCTCACCTACAGTTTTTCCTCTGGAAACGAAGGATTTTTTTCAGGGGGGCTTCTGGATACCTACCGACAGCTCGGCAGTGCACTAAAATCTGCACTTGACATGCTCGGACTGGATATCACCATAAAGAGGGAGCGGGCAGAGGGAAGGACTCTTACAAGGAGCCCACTTTGCTTCAGGTCCGTATCATACGGCGAACTCAGCTGGGAGGGGAAAAAACTAGTCGGTTCAGCCCAGAAACGCTGGAAGGACGGTTTTCTGCAGCAGGGTTCTCTTCCCTATCTCATAGATGAAGAAAATACAAGAAAGGTCTTCAGCATTCCTTCCTCTTCGGACATAAAAAAAGGAATGATCGGATTGAGGGAGGCGGTTCCAGGCATCGAGCCTAGACAGATTAAGGAGGCCATTCGGGCCTCCTTTGAGAGAAGCTTCCGAATCAGCCTTCTTTATTCTGGTCTTTCTCCTGAGGAATTTCACCTTGCCCGGGAGCTTCAGGTTCAGAAGTATGTATCTCCGGAGTACACTCTTCAGCGGTAGTCAAAGGAAGAGAGGGCCCGGGGGGTTCCTTCAAGACTCCTGTTGCGCGCTGGTAGTACCAGAAGACAGCCGCAATCATCACAAGCCCCAGATAGCTCTGCATAATATAGAGACAAAAGTGGTACACAAGAGCTATAAGAGGTCCGATGAATGGTACAGAGCCTATGGGGTAACTCAGAAATATAATGAGAAAGCTGATGGCGATGTATCCGCAGAAAATCACGCAATAGAGATATAGCCCTTCGGGACTTCTGTAGAGATAACGTATCGACTCTTTAAGGGATTGAAAAGGGCCCATCCCCCTTAAGGTAATGATGGCGGCGCCATAAATGGTAATTGAGAGCGTGAGAAAGATAAGAACCATCCCCACCACAAAGAGGATGAGGGAAAAGAATATACCCAGGAAAAGTGCCAATGTTGCCTCTTGTTCTCTGGCGACCGACACAATGGCCGCAATGGCACCTCCGAAGAGGCCCAAAATAAAGGCGACCGCCACAAATAGCAAACCCACCATTGTGGTAAATCCCGTGAGAGGAAAAAACCTCTGCCTTCCCTCGGCTATGAAAACCTTCATGCGGAACTTCTCCTGCTCACCCTTGAGCCATCGGCCGATGACCCCCATGGATCCGCCCAACAGGAAGATCCCTATCACCAGCACAACAAGGACATAGAGGAGGAGACTTGCCAACACAAGAACCACTAAGGCAAAGTACTTTGTAAGTATCTCGGCCGGTTCCTTGAAGGTTCTCAGCGCATCTTGAATACGAGAGAGTTCAGTGAGGTCCAGTCCGAATATGATAAAGGCTATGGCAAGAGGCACACCCACAACGACAAAAAAACTCATGAAACTCGCACCCATCGCACATACCTGAATGAGCACGAGCTGCCAGTTTTTATTGACTATCCTGAATCCGCTTTTTATTGCCTCGGTATAGTTCATCCTCTGTCCTGACCGATCTCCCCGCTGCGTGCGGCGATTCTCCCGGAATACTTCTATTTTAGTATAACCCCTCAAAGAAATGAAGGATGACACACGTTACGAAGCACCCTTTGCCCTCTCGATAAAGAGCCGCATCTTTCCTTGGTCTTTCTTCCCTTTTCTTTCCTCAACCCCGCTGCTTACATCCACACCATACGGCTTCACCCATCGCACCGCCTTGTCGACATTGTCCGGATTAAGCCCGCCTGCAAGAATTATCTTCCCAAATTGCTTTGCATCCAACGCGATATCCCAGTTGAATATTTGCCCCGTACCCCCGAAAGACTCCTGCGTATAGGTGTCCAGGAGAAATGCCGAGACACGGTAGTTCTTTAACGGCTCAAGGTCACTCAGTTCCTTTACCCGTATCGCCTTTATGACTCTTCTGCCGAGCACACATGCCTCGGGTAATTCGTGACCATGCAGTTGTATGACGTCAAGAGACGCATGGTGCATAATGGCCTCCACCTCCCCGAGTGGCATGTCAACAAACACTCCCACCGTAGTGATGAAAGCGGGAAGTCTGCGTACGATCTCCCTCGCCTGGTCAGGGGAAACATGGCGCGGGCTTTCCTTGTGAAAGACAAACCCAAGCGCGTCAACCCCCACATCTGATGCAGCGAGGGCGTCGTCCACATTGGTGATGCCGCATATCTTTACCTTGACTGTCACCCTTCACCCCTGTACAGAGGGATAACCGAGGTCTTTTCTCCGTTACCCGATAACAGGCAACTTTGCCAGTGACTCCTTTATCTTGTCATCCGGATATGCGTAATCCTCCAGTTTTCCCGAAAGATAATCTGCGTACGCAGTGAGATCGAGGTAGCCATGACCGCTGAGGTTGAAAAATATGGTCCTCTGTTTGCCCTCTTCCTTGCATCGCATGGCCTCGTCAATGGTCGCCCTTATCGCATGGGCGGTCTCAGGGGCAGGAATTATCCCCTCCGCCTTTGCAAAGGTGACTGCCGCCTCAAATACCGCGGTCTGCCCGTAGGCAACCGCATCGATCAACCGGTCATGGTAGAGCTGGCACAAAAGAGGCGCATCCGCGTGATAGCGCAACCCCCCGGCATGGATTCCCGGCGGCATAAAATCGTGCCCCAAGGTGTACATCATCAGCAGGGGAGTGAGACCTGCCGTATCGCCGAAATCATACCTGAATTCACCCTTCGTAAGCGTTGGACACGAGATGGGTTCCACGGCAATGACCCTCAGGTCCTTCCCGTGAATCTTGTCAAGGAGGAAGGGGAAACTCGCCCCTCCAAGATTGCTTCCCCCGCCACAGCAGCCGATGATCACATCAGGATAGTCCCCCACAAGTGCAAACTGCTTTTTTGTTTCCAGGCCGACCACCGTCTGGTGGAGAAGCACATGGTTTAACACCGAACCAAGGGAATAGTTGGTGTCGGAATGGGTTGCCGCATCCTCTACCGCTTCTGATATGGCGATACCGAGGCTTCCCTGACTCTCAGGGTCCAACTCAAGGATTTTTCTTCCCGAGTTGGTCACCGTGGAAGGGCTGGGGTGCACGGTCGCCCCCCAGGTCTCCATCGCAATTCTCCTGTAGGGTTTCTGGTCGTAGCTCACTTTCACCATGTATACCGTCACCTCAAGGCCAAAGAAACTCCCCGCGAGGGCCATGGAAGAACCCCACTGTCCTGCTCCTGTCTCGGTGGCAATCCTCTTGATCCCGGCTTTCTTATTATAATATGCCTGGGGGATTGAAGTATTCGGCTTGTGACTGCCCGCAGGACTGACCCCCTCGTACTTATAATAAATCTTTGCAGGGGTGCCAAGTGCCTTCTCCAGCCTGTGCGCCCTGTAGAGAGGCGATGGCCTCCAGAGGGAGTAGATGTCAAGTACCTCTTCAGGAATGTCGATCCACCGCTGGGTGGAGACCTCCTGCTCAATGAGTGCCATGGGGAATATGGCGGAAAGGTCGTCAGGCCCCACCGGCTTAAGAGTGCCGGGGTGAAGGGGCGGCTTAGGGAGATTCGGCATGTCCGCCATGATGTTATACCACTGCTTCGGGATCTCTCTGTCAGGGAGCACAATCTTCGTTTCCTTCATCTCATCCTCCTTACCATGAATGTAATTCTTATGCCCGCGCAAAGCGGGCCATTCTCATTGTTCCGTTAAGCCCCTCAGTTCGTCGAGTTTTTTTCCGATGTCCCGGGATGTCATAAGAGATGTACCGATGAGCACCGCATCAACACCGCTTGTATCCAAGCTTAGCATATCATTCCTCGTCTTTATTCCGCTCTCGCTCACCACAATCCTGCCGGACGGGATCTCCTTTTTAAGGGAAGACGTGGTATGTAGGTCCACGGAGAGGGTGTTAAGGTCCCTATTGTTTATGCCTATGATGTCCGCATCCAGACGCATCGCCTTCTCCAGCTCATCAAGGCTGTGGACCTCAAAAAGAACGAAAAGTCCAAGTTCTGCACAGAGATGGAAATATTCTTCAGCCTGGGACATCCCGAGCAAAGACGCGATGAGCAGAAGCGCATCCGCCCCGTATACCCTCGATTCGTAGATCTGGTACTCATCAATTATGAAATCTTTTCTCAGTATAGGTCTTGTGACCGCCCGTTTTACCACAGGCACATTCCTGATATTACCCAGGAAAAAGTCCTCTTCAGTCAGGACAGAGATTGCGTCCACCGCCTTTTCCTCATAGATATGGGCGATGCCTGCGAGGTTGAAATCTTCTCTTATGATGCCTCCTGAGGGCGAAGCCTTCTTTATCTCTGCGATAAACCGGATATGTCCCTCATCCCTTCTGATGGCCGTGCGGAAATCACGGGGCCTCTCGGTGTCAGGAATCCGTGCTTTCAGATCGCGCAGGGGAGCCGCGCCTTTTGCGTGAATCAGCCTTTCTCTCTTTTTCTCGGTTATCCTATTGAGAATGGACACCTATGGATTTTAAGGTAAATACGGAGATTTTTACAACACTAATTATCGGTCCTTGGTGATACTATCTGCCGGCAATCCCCGGGGGTAGTGGTATCTTTTATGATATAATTGCCCTTGATGGACACAAAGGGGACGATCGCAAGATCAGCAGGAATCATATCCTTAGCTACCTTCATCAGCAGGGTCCTCGGCTATGTAAAGGACATGATCCTCGCCCGCTACTTTGGCGCAACGGGCATCTCTGATACCTTCTTTGTCGCTTTCAGAATACCCAATCTCCTGAGGGAACTCTTTGCCGAAGGATCAATGTCATCTGCATTCATACCGGTTCTCACAGAATACCAGACGAATCAGGGTGCTGGGGAGGCGAAACGGCTTGTGAGGATCACCTTCACCTTCATGCTGATATGTGCGGGATTATTTTGTGTGGCAGGCGTCATTTTTGCACCGCAACTCGTTGCCCTCATTGCTCCTGGGTTCTTAAACAATCCCGGAAAATTTTCCCAGACCGTACTTCTCACCAGGATAATGTTTCCCTTTCTTCTTTTTATCAGCCTTGCCGCACTTGTCATGGGCGCACTTAACACACGAAGAGTGTTTTTTGTGCCTGCCCTGGCACCTGCCATGCTCAATGTGACCATTATTCTTGTGGTATTGACCCTGGTTCCCCTTCTGCAGCAACCCATCCTTGCGGTGGCGGTGGGGGTCACACTGGGCGGTCTCGTCCAGTGCGGGTTTCAACTTCCCGTGTTCTTTCAAAGGGGATACGACCTCCGCACCGATTATCGGTTCAGACACCCTGGGCTGAAAAAGATGTCCATCCTCATGATGCCCGCTACCATGGGAATGGCGGTTGCCCAGGTGAACATCTTCGTCAGTACCATCCTTGCCTCCTATCTTTCCCAGGGCAGTATCACCTATCTCTATTATTCCATGAGGCTGATTCAGTTTCCCATAGGCATTTTTGGTGTGGCGATGGGCATGGCGGTACTTCCCACCTTATCCGAGCATGCAGTGAGAGGGGAGATGGACAAGCTCAGGGAAGACTTCTCCTTCGCGCTGCGGCTCCTCTTTTTCATCACCGTTCCTGCCATGGTAGGACTGATTGCATTGAGAGTGCCGGTGGTAAACATCCTCTTCCAGCGTGGCATGTTCGATTACGGGGCCACGGTGGGAACCGCGGATGCGCTTCTCTTTTATGCCACAGGGATATGGGCCATTGTGGGAGTGAGAATTGTTACCGCCACCTTCTATTCCTTGAACGATACCCGGACACCCGTAAAAGTCGCTGCTGCCGCAGTGGTGATTAACATCATCATGAGCCTGCTCCTCATGAATCCCCTCAAGCATTCCGGTCTCGCATTCGCCAATGCCATTGCGTCGAGTGTCAACTTTATCCTCCTCTTTTATTTTTTGCGGCGCCGCCTCGGCCGTATCGATGCGAAAAGGATTCTGAGATCCTTCACAAAGATTTGCGTTGCGTCGATTATCATGGGCGTGCTGGGATGGCGTGTCCTTCACGGTGAGATGTGGATGGCGTCCGGGAGAGTGGTGGAAAAGGCCCTCTATCTTTCCGGCACCATTGTGGTATGCGTAGGTATCTACCTGACCATCAATTTCTTGCTCAAAGGCGATGAATTGAATTACCTGTATGACCGCATTAAAGACCGGCTGAGGAGGAGTGCCGCATGATTGTCAGGTCAATTCCCCTGGGGCCGCTGGAAGCAAACTGCTTCATAGTAGCTGACGAGCATTCAAGAAAAGCAATGGTCATCGACCCTGGGGACGAGCCTGACACAATCATGGACGTTCTGAAGACGGAGAACCTTTCCCTTGAGTACATCATATGCACCCATGCGCATTTTGATCATGTGGGTGCAGTTCCCGAAATTAAGGAACAGACGGGTGCAACCATCGTGATTCATAAGGACGAACAGGAGATTTACCATGGTGCAAGGGACATGGCAGCATTCTGGGGATATACTCTTGACCCGCTTCCAGAACCTGACCTCCTTGCAGAAGATGGCCATGAAATAACAATGGGAAGTCTCACCTTTACGGTGCTCCATACCCCCGGTCATAGTCCTGGCGGTATCTGTCTTTTCGGCGAGGGGATAGTGATCACAGGGGATACGCTCTTTGCCGGCTCTGTGGGAAGGACAGACTTCCATGGAGGAGATACCCGGAAGCTGAAGCAGTCCTTCCAAAGGCTGATGTCTCTTCCCCCTGAAACGGTGGTGCTCGCAGGACACGGGCCGAACTCAACAATAGGGAGGGAGCGCTCAGAGAATTTTTTCCCGAAATTATTTACTTGACAAAATCATTGTGAACTGGCATAGTTACGTATCATGATGTGAGCATCGCTGCATCACCGGGTCCCCCAAAAATCATTGATTCTTGAGGTGCCTTTACCCAGGACCAAAGGTCTTGGGATTTTATTTTTAGGAGGAAGGATGGGAAACAAACTTTATGTAGGCAACATTTCATTCCAGGCATCTGAGGAGGACCTGAAGGATCTCTTCTCAAAGGCAGGAGAGGTTCTCTCGGCGAAGCTTATCACTGATGCTGCCACGGGAAGGGCACGGGGGTTCGGATTCATTGAGATGAGTTCTGATGCAGAGGCCCAAAAGGCGATCTCCACGCTGAACGGTACGAGTTTCATGGATAGGAACATTATCGTCAGTGAAGCGAAACCACAGGAACGAAGAGAGAGGGGCACAAGAGATCGCGGAGGTTTTGGAAGCAGAAGACCGGGGGGAAGAAGATAGTTTAGGTTCCAAGATCTCACGACATAGGTCAGGATCTCTTCAGAATCATAGAGCCCAGGGACAGGCCCAGTTCTCTTGAAACCACTTCGCATTTGGACTGAAAGAGGTACACTATTGTCTTTTTAGGATCTGCTGACACTGTCTCAAAATTTCCCTGCCCCTTGCTGAGAATGAACCGCATCTGCGCATACTTCCTCTGAAAATCTCGGGAAGTCCATTCGATAATTGTGCCCACTGCATCGGAACCATTGTCGATTATCTCACAGACATCCGCTAATCCTGCCTCAATGGCATCAGCCTTTGTGCAGTCGTTCAGCACAGGAGAACCCTTTACCACTGCAAGTACCTTCTTGCCATGAGAGACCATGGTCTCTATGAGAATCCTGTCAAATACAATCTCTCCGGCATTATCCAGGAGATAGAGCACCTCTTCTGAATCCGAGAGTGCATCCTTAAACGCGTGGTACTCATCCACTGCAAAGGGACTGTGGAGAGCCCTTTTCACCGTGCCCTCAATATCAACAGAGGTGAATATTCCGAAATCGATCACATTTCCTGCTACGGCAAGCCTTGAGGAGGTCCAAAGTGGATCACTGCATTCCTGAACCATTTTCTTTAAGAACGGATAGAGGGCAAGGGCGATTTGGTTATATTCTGACTTTATCTGCTGGAAGGGGTCCCCTCGGAGCAGTTGCCTTATTTTCCTGTGGATAAATGTGGTGGTATAGGCAGGAGGCCTAGATGTATCACTTTGTTCGACCTCGTGGAGGACGGCCTTCAGTATCTTCTCCTGAAGCACCGTGTCCTTCGTTCCAAGACGCAGGGCGATGATCGATTGTCTCAGGAAACAAGGGAAACAGTCAAGATGGACTCTCACAAACTCTTTATGGAATCGGCCTTTTTCTTGATTTCGAGGGCTGTCCGCTTCCTGTACGCCACTAGTTTTTTCACGATGCCCTTGTCTTTCCTGCCTATAACCTGCGCCGCGAATATGGCAGCGTTCTTTGCTCCGGCCTTCCCTACTGCCATGGTCGCCACAGGAATACCAGGCGGCATCTGGACCGTACTGAGAAGGGAATCAAGCCCCTGGAGGGGAGATGAATTGAGGGGGACCCCAATCACAGGAAGGATAGTATGTGAGGCGACAACCCCCGCAAGATGCGCTGCCGCACCGGCAGCCGCGATGATTACCTCTATGCCCTTCCCTTCAGCCTCACTCGCGAGTTTTTGGACCAGCTCAGGTGTCCGGTGGGCAGAGGCGATGGTCATCTCATAGGAGATCCCCAGCTCTTTCAGTATCTTTCCCGTTTCTTCTACTACAGACAGATCAGAATCACTTCCCATCATTACCAAGACTCTCGATTTCATACTCCTCCCCCTTACTTCCTTTTCAGTGCCCTTTCCGCAATGTCCTTCCGGTAATGCATTCCCTCAAAGCGAATCTTCTCAATCGCCCCATATACCTTATCCCTAGCCGCACCTACATCAGTTCCCAGACCGGTCACCCCCAGAACCCTTCCCCCCGAGGTGACCACGTGGTCATTTTCAAAGGAGGTCCCTGCGTGAAATACATATACATCCTTTTCATCTTTTATGCTCTCTAGTCCCTTAATAATCTTCCCTTTCTCATACTTCCCCGGATATCCTCCTGATGCAATCACCACACAGACAGAGGAATCAGGTTTCCATTGAATATCCACCTCCGAGAGCTTCTCATCAGTAATGGCAAAGGCAACATCCACAAGGTCTGTATCCATTCTCGAAAGAACCGGCTGGGTTTCGGGATCGCCCAACCGGCAATTAAACTCAAGGACATAAGGGGCGTTATCTTTTATCATAAGGCCTGCATAGAGTATTCCCTTATATTTTATTCCCTCGGCCTTCAGCCCTCTTAACGTGGGCCACATGACCTTCTCCATGATCTCCCCTTCCAACTCCCTCGTAATAACAGGGGCAGGACTATATGCACCCATCCCTCCTGTGTTCAGGCCTTTGTCGCCATCGAACACCCGTTTATGATCCTGGGAACTCGCCATGGGTTTAATCGTCTTTCCGTCGCAGAATGCCATAAAGGATGCCTCCTCTCCCTCGAGACATTCCTCCACCACCACCCTGTCTCCCGCATCTTCAAATATCCGGTCCCGCATTATCAGCTTGAGGGCATTGATCGCTTCATCCATGTCCGTGGCAATAAAGACGCCCTTCCCTGCCGCAAGACCCTCAGCCTTAATCACGATGGGGGTCCCCTTCATTTTCACATGATTTTCTGCATGGACATACGACGAAAACACGCTGTACTCTCCTGTTGGGATACCGTACCGTTTCATGAAATCCTTGGCAAAGACCTTGCTTGATTCAAGCTGTGCTGCTTTTTCACTCGGTCCCAGTATCCTCATCCCCTGTTTTTCAAAGGCATCCACAATGCCCCGGGAGAGGGGCCCTTCAGGCCCTACGATGGTGAGATCTATCCACTCATACTTTACAAAATCCACCAGGGCGTCGAAATTGTTTGTTCCTATGTCTATGCATTCGGCCAGATCTGCGATTCCGGCATTCCCAGGTGAGCAGTAGATTTTGTCCACATGCCTTGACTGAGCCAACTTCCATACAATCGCATGTTCCCTTCCCCCGCCACCGATCACGAGAACTTTCATATTACCCGTTCCTTTCTCTCGCATTGCTCACCAGCCGACACACCGTATTACCTGCCGTATGAGTGCTCCGGAGATGTGCTCCCCTCATTACCAGATGTCTTGAGAATATGATGTGCAGTAATTATACTATTTCGGATTCCCCTGTATCTGTTCCCCGGTCTTCTCGCCATTCCGGTTCCGGACTCTTTCCGGCTTCGTCCCCAGAAATTATGATACCTTTTGCTTTCTGTCGAGAATCCCATCAGTGTCTGAAATGTCTTACCCCGGTAATTATCATAGCCATGGAATACTCGTCCGCCGCCTTTATCACCTCTTCATCCTTTACCGATCCACCGGGCTGCACCACCGCAGTCACCCCGGCTTCATAAAGCACATCGATTCCGTCCCTAAAGGGGAAGAAGCCGTCAGAAGCTGCCACAGAACCTTTAACAGGCTCTCCTGCGTTCAAGAGGCCGGTCTGTGCAGAAAAAACCCTTTTTGTCTGACCGATGCCGATTCCTGCAGTCCTGTCTTTGAATGCATACACAATGGCATTGGATTTCACATGTTTACAGACCTTCCACGCAAAGGACAGTGCCTCACGCTCATCCTTTGTGGGCTGACGTTTAGTGATTGCCTTAAGCGCCATGATGTCCTCTGTGGAATAGTCCCATCCCTGGAGCAGTAAGCCGCCGGCAATTCTCTTTATGTCCCATGAGCCGGGCCGTCTTTTATCAGGCTGGAGCATATCGGGCAAAGCAAGGAGTCTCACGTTCGGTTTGTGGGAGAAGACCTCAAGGGCACCTTTGGTAAAAGAAGGGGCGATGACCACCTCAAGAAAGAGGTCCGCCATCTCTTTTGCGGCCGCTTCATCCACTTCGGTATTGAATGCCACAACCCCGCCAAAGGCCGAAACAGGGTCGGTTTTTGCCGCCTTTGTATATGCTTCAGCAGCAGTTGCACCCACAGCAACCCCGCAGGGGTTGTTATGTTTTATTATTGCGCAAGCCTTCTGATTAAATTCCAGCGCAAGGAGCAGCGCAGAGTGAGTATCCAAATAGTTATTAAAAGACATCTCCTTGCCCTGGAGGACTTTTGCATCCGGAAGGGAAAGACCCTTAGTCCTCTCTCTGTAGATGGCAGCCTTCTGGGCAGGGTTCTCTCCATATCTCAAGGTAGCGACCCTTCTAAGAGTGGTGGTGAAAAATTCAGGGAAAGAGGGTTCCTTTTCGGTGATGCCGGTGAGATAATCCGCAATAAGTGTGTCATAGCGTGCAGTATGGGCAAAAACTTTTTTCGCAAGATTGAGTTTTGTCTCTTTGCTCAAAGCCCCTTTGGATGATTTTATTTCACGAAGTATGGCTTCATAGTCATCGGGATCCACTACTACGGTGACGTCCTGAAAATTCTTCGACGCAGCCCTGAGCATGGTGGGACCGCCGATGTCGATATTTTCAATGGCCTCTTCAAAGCTCACACCGGGCTTCGAGATGGTCTCCTCAAAGGGATAGAGATTTACCACAACCATATCTATTGGTTTGATATCATGCTCTTCAATATCCTTCATGTCTTTAGGATTGCTTCTTCTGGAAAGGAGCCCTCCGTGTATTTTTGGGTGAAGTGTTTTCAATCTGCCATCCAGCATCTCCGGGAACCCTGTATACTCAGACACCTCCACCACTGAGACACCTGCCTCCCGGAGGGATTTTGCCGTCCCACCCGTGGAGAGGATCTCCACTCCCATGCCCGAAAGCTCCTTCGCAAAATCAACGATACCTTTTTTGTTTGAGACGCTCATAAGTGCTCTTTTGATCATATGTTCCTCCCCTCAGGTTTTATAATTACACGATGATACAGACTTGAATGATTCCGCAAACGATTATATCACATTATCCCTTTTTCTTTAAGGCTCACGTATGTCCCATCGCCGATAATCACATGATCAAGAACCGTGATGCCCACAATATCCCCTGTTGCCTTCAGTCTTTCGGTAACCGCGATGTCATCCCTGCTCGGCCCTGGGTCTCCGCTGGGATGGTTATGGACAAAGATAACTGAAGCCGCTGACTCCCTGATAGCCTCCTTAAAGGCCTCACGGGGGTGGATAAGGGAATTGGTGAGTGTTCCCTCCGAAATCTTCACCTCCCGCACCAATCTGTTCTTTGTATCAAGGAGTGCGCAGAGAAAGGTCTCCTTTTTTGCATTTTTGAACCGGGACGCAAAATAGGAATAGACGAGATTACTTGAGGAAAATACAGGGGTATTCCCTATGGGCTCGCTCATCAGACGCTTCCCCAGCTCAAACGCTGCCTTCAACTGAGCAATTTTTGCCTTTCCCAGACCCTTCGTTAAGGAGAGATCAACGATAGAGGCACTGTCAATATTTTTCAATCCCCCAAATTTATCAAGCAGTTCCATTGCAAGGGCAAGAACGCTTTTCCCCTCTCCACCTGTCCTGATGATTATCGCAAGGAGTTGGGCATCTGAAAGGCTTTCTGTGCCATACTTAATGAGTCTTTCCCTCGGCCTCTCATTTTCTGGCCAGTCTTTAATCTTCGGGTTTGCCATCTCACTCCCTTCTAGTGGAAGCCTATTTTATCAATTTTGCTTCATTTTTTGTGCAAAACTTTCTTTGTCGTTCTCCTACAAAGATTATCTAAGGGGTCGGAATATAATTCCCATGCTGTTGATTAAAAAAACTATTTTCTTATTTTTCATTATCTATCCCGCAACCTATTTTTTTGCCTGCAAAAATTGCATAAAAAAAAGCAAAAAATGTATAGAAATTCCTTTCTGATTTTGAAATACTTACTTCATTAGGATAGAATCCGAGGACATGATCAGGATAATTTCACCATGGAAAAGCCATTTGTAGGAAAGTTGCAGAATGAAGTGCATTACCAATGCGACACCTGCTATGCCATTAAAGTCCTCAAATATGTGGTAATGGACCATGCAGGCAACATCTTGAGTATTTGCGAAGAATGCAGGGACAGGATTTTGGAAGAGAGTAACTGATTCTTAAGGATTCGAGAGTTGAATCAGTTGAAAACTCAAGCACTTACAACTATTTTCGCCAATATCCTGAGCGCACACACATAGGCAAAGATTGTTTGAGAAAGCTAAATCCTTGAATTCTCCCCACCAGTGAACACTCCTAAGACATACCATTAAATCTCCTCACACCGCACTCTGTTGTCAACAAGTAGAATTGTCCGGTTTTAGAGCAAATAGATTGTCCGGTTTCTGTAGAGGAGGGCACACGTGGATCACGGTAGCCCTCCTGAAAGCGATTTCACCGCGCTCATGCCGCCTTGTGCACATGCTCTGGGAGTTCCTTTCCTCGCCTATCATATGAGGCGAGTTTTCTGGGTCCATGAAAGAGAGCAAGGGAGCCATCGGGATATCGATGCACTCTGACCCTGACCTTAACGTAATGGCAGCGGTAGCGGTCCTGAGGGATCTGCAGGATGAGGCCATTGAACCGGACACAGTTATCATTGCCCACGACACGCTCATACTGTTCGCAGAGGATATCCTTCAAGGGAGCTCCTGCCCAAGGGACGAACATACTGGCGGGCTCCTGAGGGCAGTGGCAAACTCGGCATTGTAGGCAGGCAGATAGATACGGGC
>DATKOU010000201.1:0-7070 GCA_035524455.1 Thermodesulfovibrionales bacterium
AAGGCCGATAAGGATAAACTGATGCAGGTGTTTGTGAATCTCCTGGAAAACGCAGTGGGAGCAGGCAGTAAACGTATAGAGATCACCTCAGAGAAAAAGGACAATGGGTTAGGGATAGCCGTAAAGGATGACGGAACAGGCATTAAGCCGGACGCTCTGGAGAGGATATTTGAGCCGTTCTTCACCACAAAAAAGGAAGGGACAGGTCTCGGGCTTCCCATATGCAGGAAAATTATGGAAGACCATGGGGGGACCATGGAGGTTCTGAGCACCGCGGGCGCTGGCACAACCTTTTTCCTTACTTTCAGGGGCGAGTAATCAGGAGTTACGCATTTTTCATTATCTCTTCGGCCATCTCGGTGAGAGACACCACTTTATCCACCACCCCGCTTTTTATGGCAACCTTCGGCATTCCGAATATCACCGATGTCTCTTCATCCTGCGCAAGGGTGGCCCCTCCCTTGTCCTTGATAATTCCCATTCCCCTGGCACCGTCAGATCCCATGCCGGTGAGAATGACCCCCATGGAACGCTCCCTGTACACCTCACCCACGGATTGAAAAAGGACATCCACCGAGGGCCTGTGGATGAGATTCAGGGGTTCTCCCTCCAGTCTTATGACGCAACCCCCTTTCCATGCCTTCATATGAAGGCCCGAGGGCGCAATGAGTGCACTTCCGGGCTCAATTTTGTCCCTGTCTTCAGCCTCTTTCACCCGAATGGCACATATGCTGTTGAGCCTCTCCGCAAGGGTTGCGGTAAACCCTTTGGGCATATGCTGGACAATGAGTACCCCGAAGCTTATGTCCCCGGGAAATTTCTGAAGGATCATCTCCAGCGCGGGAGGACCCCCTGTTGACGCACCAATGGCCACCACATCCACAATGCCTTGCGAACGATAGCCGGAAAGGACACGGGGCTCGTAGACAAGTTTCTTCGGTTCATTGTGGGCTATGGCCTTTACCTTCGAGACGATCTCCGCAGCCAGTGCAAGGAAGTCCATGAGCCCCTTGGACGATTTGTCCACAAAATCCATGGCACCCAGTTCCAGTGCCTTGAGGGTGAGAGCAGCGCCTTCATGGGTGAATTGGGAAAGCACAAGCACAGGGAGCGGACTTTGTTCCATAATGATCTTCAATGTCTCGATCCCGTCGACCACCGGCATCATGATGTCGAGGGTAAGGACATCAGGCTTCAGGCTGAGGGTCTTTTCAATAGCCTCCCTGCCATTCCGTGCGACCCCTACTACCGAAATGGTGGGTTCTGAATCAAAGATCCTCAAAAGCGCTTTCCGGACAAATGGTGAGTCATCCACGATCAGGACTTTTATCTCTCGGTCACGGGACATGGGCTACCTCTTGGGAGAACATTTCAGGTTTTTTCTGTAGATAATAAGGCTCTCCCTGCATTCCGGGACAAGGAGGTCCGTTTTATTCAGCAGGCTTTCTGATGAACCAATAAAGAGGTACCCTTCATCAGCAAGGTGGCGGTAGAAATTCTCCGTAATTCGTCCTATGGCGTTATCACTCATATAGATGAGGACATTCCGGCAAAAGATCACGTCAATATCCTGTATCCCCCCCCATGATGCGGGGTCCAGAATGTTCCCATGCCTGAACTCCACCTGGGACCGGTAAGCGGATTTAAGGGTGTATAGGTCCCCTCTCCGGTCAAAATACTTTTGGGAAAACTCATCGGTGCCGTCCAGTCTCCTGAAAGAGTTTTTTGTATATACCGCATTTCTTGCCTTTTTGACTGCGCTCCTGCTCACGTCAATCCCTATCACCTTCACCTCCCACCCCCACGCAAAAAGACCGGTCTCCATGAGCATAATCTTCAGGGTATATGCCTCTTCACCGGTTGAGCAGCCTGCAGACAGGAACGTGATCCTCTTTTGGTCTTTCTTCTGCCGTTGTCGCTTAATATCATCCAGGAGCCCTGCAACCAGAGTGATCCTCCCCAGCTCCCTCTGAAAGTACGTCTCGTTGTTCGTGATGTGGGCCATGAAGCTGTAGAACTCCTCCTTCGATGGCTCTGAGATAATGAAATCATAATAGTCCTTATAAGACCGTATATCCAGTATGGAGAGCCGGTGCGAAAGCTTCGTGTGAAGGGTAAGCCTTTTGTCGCCTTTCATGACAATACCGAATTCCTTTTCTATGAGGTCCCTAAAGAGGGCATACTCATCTTCTGTCATACCCACGGTTTTTTGTTCATGTGTGCTCAGACTGGTCACGCTATCGCACCCTTTTGAGGTCGCGGCTCGCCTTTTGGGCAGCCAGCCGTACCTCGTCCTCTGGATCATCGAGCATTTTCGTGAGTATCTCATCGGTTCTTGAGGAGTGTATCGTACCGGCGGCAAGGGCCACCGCGACCCTGACCTCGGGATCATGGTCTTCGGAAAACTGCATCAGCGCCCTATGCTCACCCATCATCGAGAGCAGATCAGCAAGCATGCATCTCTGTGGTCGCTCGGGATCTCTCAGTGCATCAATAATCTCCGGTACCGCCCCTTCCCTAATAGCCAGGATGGCGCTGATGGCATACTCCTGAAGCTCATCATCATTCAGTGAGTTGATGAAGGAGGGAATTCCCCTCAAATCCTCGGACCAGGCCAACGCGATAAATGCTGCCTTTCTTATTTCCGGATGGGGCGAATGCTGGAGAGCAAGCAGGTGGGGCACCAGATTGACAAAGTATTCAGGTACTATCCTTATCCCTGCTCTTACGGCAATGTTTACCACAGCCTTCAGCGCCCACTCTCTTGTATCGTCCCGTTCCACAAATGGGGTAATATTCTCTATTGCCTCTTCATCACCTGCCATCTCTATTGCATCAAAGGTTATGCCCCTGTATTCATCCCTTTCAAGACATCCGTAGAGCACTTGGAGAGCCTCCTCTCCTCCTATGTCACCAAGGGACTTGATGGCTGACATGACCACCCAGGGTTCATCGTTCAGGGCCTCGCTCAAAGCAGCCACGGCTTCAGGTGCTCCGAGCTTTCCAAGGGCCTCAGTGCTGGCCACTCTGACATTACTGTCGGTGTCCTTCATTGCCCTCATTAAGTCTTGAACAGCTCTCCTGTCCTTAATGTCCCCCAGAAGGTTAGCGGCAAAGATTCTCACCTCAGGATCATCGCCCTTCAAAAGGGCCACAAGGGATGGTAATGCACGCGCACCCAGGGCAACGTAGAGCTCCATAGAAGCATTTCTCAAGAGTGCGTTCTCGTGGTCCTTTAGTGCCTTCTCGAGAGCCGGGAGATAGCTCTTCTCGTTGTGGAGGAACAGGCCCTTTATTGCCGCATTTCTTGCCCACCAGTCAGCGCTGTTAAGTTCCTTAAGTAATGTCTGGATCTTTTCCATATTCAGATTACAAGGCCAGCCCTTGAAACGGGTAGCGAGGGCATCCTTGGGAATATCTTCCTGCGTTCACACATTTGCCAACACCTGATCTCTTGAAGGGTTATTTCCGTTGGTCTCTATCTTGAACCTGCTCACCGATTGCTGGAGGCTCTCCACCTGTGAGAGTGTATCCTCTGAGGCACCCTTCATGTCCGCGGAGAGTTTCAGGTTCTCCGAGGCGATGTGGCTCATGCCCTCCATGGCCTTCACCACAGTGTCTCCTCCCGTCTTCTGTTCAGCCGCTGCATTGGCCACGTCCTGGGTCATGCTCCTCATCATCTCGATGGACTCTACGATCTGACGCGCTCCCTTCACCTGCTCCTTCACCGCTATGTTCACCTCATGCACCACAGTCTTCATCCGCTCAAGGGCCTCACGTATCTGCTTGCCCCCTATTGCCTGCTCCTTGGTGGCGATGTTCACCTCCTGTACCTGCCCGTTCATCTTCTGAATGATGTTCCTTATTGAGCCGGTGCCATCTGCCTGTGCCTTTACCGCATTGGCCACTTCACCCGAGGCACTGTTCATCTCCACTATATAGTTCATAACCTGCCCTGTTGCCTTGCTCAGTTCTCCTGCTGATCTCGCTATCCCCTCCATGATCTGGGAAGTATCCTTCACCGCCTCGATAATATTGTTGAAGGCATCACGGCTGCTGGAGGCAAGTGCCATGCCCCCCTTACCCTCTCGGTACGTCTCCTCTGTGGCCTTCACCGCCATCGCTGTCTCTCCCTGTACCTGTTTGATCACCGAACCAATCTCCTTTGTAGCCTCCATGGACCGCTCCGCCAGCTTCCGAATCTCATCCGCCACCACCGCAAACCCTCTTCCCGCATCCCCTGCCCTTGCCGCCTCTATGGCAGCGTTCAGCGCCAGCAGGTTCGTCTGGTCTGCGATTTCATTGATTACCTCAACAATGCTCCCGATCTCCTCGGACCTCTTCCCTAAATTCTCTATGATCCCCATGGTCTTCTCTGTGGTCTTCCCTATGTTCTGTAAACTCTCGATGCTCTGGTAGATCCCCTTGCCCCCCTGCTCCGCGTCTTTGTATGCGTTCTGGCTCAACTTGTTCGCGTCCCCTATCTTGGTGGCCACCTCCTGCACGGTCCGCATCATCTCCTCGATGGTCCCCGAGCTCTCTGTCACCATGTGCTTCAGTGACTCTGTGCCCTTGGATACCTGTTCCACCGACGACAGGAGGTTCTCCACGGTCATCGAGGTGTCACTCACTGACTCGGTCATGGATGAGGTGCTCTTCGATGACTGCTCCATAGACATTGTCATTTGCTCGATGGTGGCTGAGGTCTCCCCAACCGAGGCTGCCATCACGTCCGCGTTCCTCCCCACTTGCTCGATGGATGCCGCCATCTCGCCGATGGTGGCTGAGGTCTCATCCACATTCGTTGCCAGGAACTCGGTGTTCTTCGCCACCTGCGCTATGGATGCCGCCATCTGCTCCATGCTTGTGAGGGTTTGCTCCGCTGACCTTGCTGTGGTGGACGCCCCTTCCATTACCTGATTGGAGCTTACTGCGATCTGGTTCGTCACTGAGGCGGTCTTCAACGTTGTCCCCCGGATAGTTGAGACAAGTCCATGAATATGATCGAGGAAGAGATTCAGGCTCTTTCCCATTTCTCCGATTTCGTCATCAGAAGAGATATCCACTCTCTTTGTGAGATCACCCTCTCCTGCGGCAATCTCCTTAAGCTTCTCTGTGAGCTTGCTGATGGGAGATACAACAAGGCCTTTCATGAATAACATCATCCCTGCCGAGAAAAGTATTGCCAGAATGAATCCTGCCAGAAACGCCACCATTGCCGTGGTAAAATTGTTCGATGAACGCTGGTAGCTCTCTTCACTCAGTTTTTTCTCAAATGCCACGAGTGCGTCAAGCTCCTTATTGAGTGCAATGAACTTCTCGTCTGCGACGTTCATGTACATCGTTGCAAACTCTGTCACCGAACTGCCAAGGTCAATGGTCGCCTGTGCTGATTCTTTGTAGTCCCCCAGAGAAGCGAGGAGGCCTTGAAAGATCTTTTTCTCTTCCGGGAGCGTCGAAGGAGAGGCTATTTTTTCCTGGATAGTTTTGGTTGTCTGGTTCATTGCCGCAACCTGTTCCTTGGCAAGGGCCTCCACTTTCTCGGTTGCATACCGGGCATCCATCCACCCGATCACTTTATAGATGTTTGCGTGGACATTGGCAAGGTCCTTTGAGATCTGCGCGGCAACCTGATAGGTACCGAACCGGTTCTTATAGATATCCTTCAGTGCCCCCTGTTGGGTGTAGAACACACGGTATGTAATACCTCCGAGCAGGATCATAAATACCATAATGACTATGGGGGCCACAAGAAATTTTTTTGCAATGCTCATATTCATAAAATAGTGTTTCATAACACCTCCTCTGATGAATTTCATGGCCGGGGTGATCGCCCCGGCCATGAATCTGTTACGACTTGTATACGCCGCAGCCCACAATGATATCCTCGAACTTCTCGATATACGCGGTCTTGTGCTCTATCTGCTTCGTTACAGGATTGGGAAATTTGTAATCCTGCCATCCCTTTCCCTGGTTCTTGGCAATGCTAATCCTCTCCTTCACATACTCTTTGCCCTCCGGGTCCTTCATGTTGATGAGGTCTTTCCCCACCATCTTCGCATTCGCACCGTGGGCCAGACATTTTCCGTTCAGGTCATACACAAACACATAGAGGTCCTTGTCCACAAACTTCCCACTCGGATTGCTGAATTCCGCAAAGGCCTTATCTCTCCCATTCGCCTTTATGTATTCGATGGCTTTCTTCACCATCGCCTCTGCTTCAGCCTTCGTTCCCCTCTTTTCAGGACCTTTTTCCGCTGCAAATGCAAGACTTGCCAAAAACATAGTTACCATAATACACACCACTGTTTTCTTGAGTTTCATCTTGTTGTCTCCTTTTCCTCATTCATGGTTCATACTCGGCAAACTTCCTTGCCTTCCCATAACGTCCATATATTTTCTGCTATTACATCACCTCCTTAAATCACATGCTTGCATATCTTTACCCGCCTCCCTCATTTGCCTCGATACTCTGTTCTTATATACATAGCATCCTCCGCCTCATTCCACTAAGGCACCATCAACTAAGACCTTCAGGAAGCTCATAATCACCGCGTATTTTGGGCTGTCTTCCACCACATACCCTATATACCACTTCCATGGCTTAAAGTACTCATATTGCATCCGTCTCTGTTCGCCGTTCATTTGAAAGGTAAGGGACCCCCGTGCCTGACCAGACAGCATCGTCTTGGCGATGCTGTCCATATCATGGGCACCTGCTTGAAGCGTTGGGTGCAGAACGATACCGCCATCGCTATCCATGATGAACATATTCACATCTTTGGACTTGTCCTTGTAATAGTTCGCCCTCAAGTCCCCGATGAGGGTTTTCTGCGCTTCTTTGACGTATCCCTCAACATTTTCCGTGCCAGCCTTTACGAGGGAATCATACTTGCTTTCTATGACGGACATCACCCTATGGAGCTTTTCGTTAAAGATGGCATCGCCCTTTTCATAGACCAATCCAGAGGCGGAAGAGTAGATGATCAGCAAAATGATGAACAGGGGAGCAGCCATTACCAATGTTTGAATCAGACTTGTTTTGGTCCTTATATACATAGCATCCTCCT
>DATKOU010000202.1:0-2324 GCA_035524455.1 Thermodesulfovibrionales bacterium
AGATTTCCGAAAACTTTCCCGAGGCAAAAGAGGTATTTGAGGAGGCATCCAGTGCCCTGGGCTATGACGTCGCGCAGATGGCCTTCAACGGGCCTACGGAGGAGTTGAACAAGACCTTCAGGACCCAGCCCTGCATCCTGACCGTGAGCACTGCGATCCAAAAGCTTCTGATAACGAAGGGCGTCAAACCCTCTGTAGTGGCCGGACACAGCCTGGGAGAGTATTCCGCACTTGTGGCAGCAGGTGTCTTGCCTTTTCAGGACGCGGTGAAGCTTACGGAAAAAAGGGGGCAATTCATGCAGGAGGCGGTGCCTGAGGGTAAGGGGCTGATGGCAGCAATCCTGGGACTGCAGAGGAGCAAGGTGGATGAGATATGCCTTTCGCTCCAGTCAGGGTACGCATCTTCCGCTAATTACAATTGTCCTGGTCAGATCGTGATTGCAGGAGAGAAAGAGGCAGTGGAAGAGGCCATAAAACTGGCAAAAGAGGCAGGGGCAAAAAGGGCAATGCCCCTGGCGGTGAGTGTTCCCTCCCACTGCACGTTGATGGCAGATGCGTCCAAAAGATTGGGGAAACTACTGGAGGGAATTGAATTTAGGAATCCCGTAATTTCCATTGTGAATAACGCAGACGCGATGTTCCTTAATAACGTAGAGAGTATAAAGGGTTCCCTTGTACGTCAGCTCAGCAGTCCCCTGCTGTGGGAGGATTCCATACGGGTTATTGCGGATTCCGGGGTGGACACCTTTGTGGAAGTCGGGCCGGGGAAAGTGCTCTCTGGGTTAATCAAGAGGATCGAAGAAACGGCAAAGACATTTCATGTCGAAGACATAAAGAGCCTTGAAAAGACATTGGCGGAACTAACAACCAAGAGCTAATAACTTTTGTTACCAGCTTCTCCCACCCCCACCGCCGAAGCCGCCCCCTGAAGAACCACCACTGAATCCGCTCCAACCAAGTCAAGAGAAAGTCATCATACCATGAGAGAGTTGCTGTCATACATTGCATGTATCAAGGGGTGAGTTACAGGTGGAAAGAATCTGGGGAGGCGCCACTGAATCGGTTCTCGTGTGCCGAATGAAGGAATGCCCCGTGCGTGAGACGGGGCATTCCTTCATTACGTTACGCACCTGAGAGAACACCAGTGTGGTTCTATGGGTGTCCATCTCTTTTGCCCTTGTTATTGCTGCGGTTTTTGTTCGGTTTGCTTGGTCTTTTTAACCTTCACTTTCTTGCCATCATATTTTCCGCCTTTGCAGATGGATTTACTGTCTTGTGTTTCAACCGTTCCGCCACCCTTGACGCACTTTTTATCGCTGATGGCTGCTTCAGTGACAACGGGCAATCCTATCAGGCTTAGCGAGAGCATCACCATAACTGCAACGAGAAATAATGAGAATCTTTTCATTCCTTTCACCTCCTTCTTACGCTCATACGAGCTTCTCTCCTTTGTTTCCTGTACTCAGGATAACAACTTGGTTGTCTATTATACTTTGTTCCATTATTTTTGCAAACGCAAATATCCCCGGGAGCCCTGAATCAGGTCTCTTTACTGAAAGCTCACCTTTGCCGGCTTCCTTTCCACGTCAGGCGCTTCCAGTTCGAAGAACTCCTCTTGAACGAAGACGCAATCACATTGGAAGGAAAAGACTGGATAAGGGTGTTGAGGTCCCGGACGACCGGTACGGGAGATATTAGCAGATTTTCTGGAACAGGGTATAAGGAATATTTTTGTGGCGAACGTTTTCTTCATATTTGTTTCATCATTGAATAGTAGAGTGATAGCTGAGGATTGGAATGATCATATGAGAGGGAGGTGATAAAAAAGATTTGAGCAGGCAGTGCGAGGGTCTCCTCAGCTGTTACGTTGACAACCATGTGGTGATATGACATATTTGTCTTGGGGAGCTTTGAGGACCTTCCGGTTTTACTAGAGTGGTAATAAGGATATGAAAAACTGTTGAACGGGAACATAAACGTTAGATACAACCTATAAGGAGGTTTGACAATGAAAAAATTAGGGTTTATGGTGTTGGTCCTGCTTCTGGTGGCGGGGATTGCGTATGCGAAGGATTACGAGGTGAAGAAGAAGGCGGGTGATTTTGATGTACAGGTGGCCATTGACAAGAATCCGCCCGTGGTGGGTGACAATAATGTAAAGATAGAGATCAAGGATTCCGCAGGAAAGTACGTGAGCGATGCCAAGGTTGTAGTTGATTATGGCATGCCTGCCATGCCGGGTATGCCGGCAATGAATTACAAAGCGGATGCGGAGCTCAAGGGAAATGAGTATAAGGCCAAGATGAATCTCTCCATGTCCGGAT
>DATKOU010000203.1:0-3777 GCA_035524455.1 Thermodesulfovibrionales bacterium
TACTGCCTTATGCCAAATCATATACATCTTCTTACAAGACCCTTTTCAGAAGGGTCTCTTCAGAAAATGATGCAGGGGATAACCCTCTGTTATACCCAGCACATAAACAGGAAATATCGTCGCACAGGGAGGCTCTGGGAAAGCAGATATCACTCATGCATCGTAGATCAGGAAGCGTATCTGTGGGCGGTTATCCGCTATATAGAACAGAATCCGGTTCGCGCAGACATAGTAAAGAATGCTCAGGATTATCGGTATTCCAGCGCGTCTGCCCATTTGGGCCTTGTTTACGACCCTGTATTGGGAGAAGATCTATTTCCTGAGATTCAAAGGGACGATTACACCGAGTTCATGCAAACAGGGATTCCTGCAGAACAGATTAAGGAAATCCGTCAGAGTGCAAGGACAGGAAGACCATTAGGAACCAAGAAATTTGTCACAGAAATGGAGAACATACTCGGGAAAAGACTTGCCGCTCTAGCCCATGGAAGACCGAGGAAAAAACAGCCATAACATATCAGAAAACGGGATGTGTCCCCATTTTTAAAAAGTGAGGCTGACAAGATCTGCCCCTGCATATAGAACGCACGTAACGTATAAGATTTCAACACACGCAAGAAAGCAAGTTCCACAGGGCAAACGTGCAGGGACTCAGAAGAGACCCTCTACTGAAAGATACCGCTCCCCGGTGTCGTAGCAGAAGGTGAGGATACGGCTTCCTCGATGTGCTTCTTTTATTTTGTGAGCCACTGCGGCAAGGGAAGCCCCTGAAGATATGCCCACCAGGATTCCCTCTTCACTGGCACAGCGTCGTGTGTACTCGAATGCCTCTTCTTTGCTCACCTGTATCACCCCGTCCAGAAGTTTCCTTTCGAGAATACGCGGAATGAATCCGGCGCCTATGCCTTGGATTGGGTGGGGTCCCGGATTTCCGCCGCTGAGCACAGGTGACAGTGCAGGTTCCACTGCATAGACTTTGAGCTTGGGAAACTCTTTTTTGAGGATCTGCGCGCATCCTGTGATGTGTCCTCCTGTTCCCACGCCGGTGATCATATAATCAATGCCTTCGGGAAAGTCCCTGAGGATTTCCTTTGCGGTAAATTTTTTGTGTGCCTCCGTGTTGGACTGGTTTTCGAATTGCTGCGGCATCCAGGCATTGGGCGTTTCCCTTGCCATTTCGGTGGCCCGGTCCACCGCCCCCTTCATCCCCTTCTCTTTTGGGGTGAGGACGAACTCCGCTCCGTAGATGGACATGAGTTTGCGCCGCTCCAGGGACATGGACTCGGGCATGACCAGGATGAGCCTGTATCCCTTTACCGCCGCAACCATGGCAATGCCTATTCCCGTATTGCCTGAGGTTGGTTCAATGATGATACTCTCTTTGTTGAGAATACCCTTGCTCTCAGCATCTTCGATCATTGAGAGTGCGATTCGGTCCTTGATGCTCCCGCCGGGATTGGAACGCTCCAGTTTCATCCAGACCTCCACATGATCACTGAATAACCTGTTGATTCTTACGTGGTCGGTGTCGCCAATGGTTTCGAGTATGGTCTTCGCCCTCATTTCAACCTCCTCATGGGTCACTGCGTAATGTTTATCGTATTTGCCTTATGCGTAGTATTTTACTGCAAGCTATCCTCTTGACACAATGGAGCAACCCTGAGGCAAAGTAGGCTACCAGGAAAGACGGTGAATGAGAATGAGGGAGAATGGTCCCAAGGCACATAGCGCACAAGATAGGGAGATGGAAAAGCTTTATCCTGGAAGCATGAAAGTCGCCATGAAAATTTCAGGGCGCCCTGCCCAAGGCACAAACCTTTTCGAACTCCTGTCTTGTGACCGGCATAACCGAGAGGCGCTGACCCTTTTCCAGGACTTTCATCCCTTTCAGTGCCGGCGTATTCCGCATCTCACCAAGAGGGACTGTCCTCCGAAAGTCCTCTTTCCATTGCACATCTACCATGAACCACCGAGGGTTTCCTTGCAGGGACTTCGCGTCATAATAGGGGGACAAGGGATCAAAGGCCGTGTGGTCAGGGTAAGCTTCGCGCACGACTTCGGCAAGACCCACTACACCCGGCATCTCGCAGTTGGAATGATAAAAGAGCACCAAATCACTTTTTTTCATCCCGCGCATGTAGTTCCTCGCCTGGTAGTTCCTCACCCCGTCCCAGTGGTCGGTGGAGCGGGGACGAGCCTTCAGATCGCTAATGGAGAAGACTGAGGGCTCTGATTTCATCAGCCGGTACTGTGTTCCCACCTTTGTTGCTTCTCCCCCAACGCTTAGGTTTTGTATTTGATGAAGGTGCCTTTTTCGAACTCCTCAAAGGCTGTCTTCAGCTCTTCCTGGGTGTTCATGACAATGGGACCGTACCATGCCACGGGTTCACCGATGGGTCTGCCCGAGACGAGGAGGAGGCGCACCTGAGAGTGTTCTGTGGTGATGACGACCTCTTCACCCCCCTGTTCATAAAGGACGAGAGTTTCCGGCCGGCAGAGGCAGTCTCTCTTGAAGTCGAAATAGTTGTCACCGATCACTTCATGGGCAAAGGGATTCCGCTCTTTATCAAAATAGCCCTCACCCTCGACCACATACGCAAAAACCGTATGGCCTGAGGGTACCCGATGGGTGAAGGTGGTCTCTGCAGGAACGGACACGTCGATATATTCTGGATCGGTGACGATGTCTTTTACTGGTCCGGTGTTACCGTTGATTCTTCCGCAGATGATCTTGACTGTTACACCGGAGGACAGAGTGACCTCAGGGATCTGGCTGCTCTTCACATCCCGGTAACGGGGGTCCATCATCTTGTGCGCTGAGGGAAGATTGGCCCAGAGCTGGAATCCCCATAAAAGTTTTCCCTTCTCTTCCTTAGGCATTTCCTGGTGAATGATGCCGCTCCCTGCGGTCATCCACTGCACATCCCCGGGAGAGATGATGCCGCTGTTCCCCATGCTGTCGCCGTGCTCCACCTTGCCATGGAGCACATAGGTGATGGTCTCGATGCCCCGGTGGGGATGCCAGGGAAAGCCCGGGAGGTAATGTCGGGGATTGTCGGAATGAAAATCATCAAGCAAAAGGAAGGGATCCAGCTGGGGGACCTGATAATAGCCGAACGCCCTCTTGAGATGCACGCCCGCCCCTTCCACAGTGGGCTTGCTCTTCCATAGTTTCCTAATCTTCCTTGTCATGGCCTTCCTCCAAGGTGAAGATGTTTTTTTTATTTTATCAGCTTTTCATGCTGCGCGCATGTTGCTTTTTTCTCTCCTCAGCGATTAAACTATTAAGGAATTCATTCATCCTCAGTAAGAACCCCTGAACGCTGCCCTATGAGGTATTCTTGCCTAAGAGCGTGCCGGAAGTTTTAATCTAAGAGGAAACAGGAGAGGTGCAGGTGAAACGTCAGGATTTACGGAACATTGCGATTATCGCCCATGTGGACCACGGCAAGACCACCCTTGTGGACGGAATGCTCAGGCAGTCCGGTATTTTCAGGTGGAATGAAAAGGTGCAGGAAAGGGTAATGGACAATATCGACCTGGAACGGGAGCGCGGAATCACCATTATGGCGAAGAATACGGCGGTGGAGTTCATGGGAACAAAGATCAACATCGTGGATACGCCGGGGCACGCGGACTTCGGAGGCGAGGTAGAGAGGACACTGATGATGGTGGACGGCGTGCTCCTTCTCGTGGATGCATCAGAAGGCCCGTTGCCCCAGACACGGTTTGTCCTCAAGAAGGCCCTGGAGCTGAACCTGCCGCCCATCCTGGTGA
>DATKOU010000204.1:0-18526 GCA_035524455.1 Thermodesulfovibrionales bacterium
CAAATCCTGTGTACAATCCCATACGGGCACCTCCTTAAGGTTAAGATTGGCTTCTCACCTACGAGCATACCGCAATACGATACGCTCAGGAGGTGCCCGCTATATGATTATCAAACCATCACCTCGTCGGCATCGTTCGGCGCAGACACCGTTGTCTTTATTGTTGTCCGATTTCGCTTTGTTAATGTTTTTGTTGTTAGTCCAGAGCGGGAATTGATCTTCCAGCTGTTGCATGATCGCTGTTTCTCTTTATCTGCCTTTATTAATTATCTGCGCT
The DNA here is from genome assembly GCA_035524455.1 of Thermodesulfovibrionales bacterium. Classification (GTDB taxonomy): domain Bacteria; phylum Nitrospirota; class Thermodesulfovibrionia; order Thermodesulfovibrionales; family UBA9159; genus DASPUA01. Next base: position 278 of record DATKOU010000204.1, read on the forward strand.
CTGGTGGAGCGAAACGACACCATTGCGCTTTGTCTGTGCCAACGATTACTATACAAACTGTCGCATTTTCCGAAATCTGTCTAAACTATAGCATACCGTTAGGATTTTTCAAATTGAAAATCATACAAAAAAATGCGTAAAATCAATTGATATTATGGGTAAAAAACAAAATGGCGGAAAATGTTCTGACATTGTCCGAAGGGTTAAGTGGCAGGCAACTACAACTAAGGAATGAAAACTGTATCTTGAGGAATTCCCTCCCTATCCCTCAACAATCCGGTAACTGAATGTGATGGTGGCGCAGCCCTCGATGGTTGCTTTTACAGAGCAATACTTCTCCATGGAGAGATTCACGGCCCTCTTTACCGCTTCCTCGGAGATGCTGTGGCCCGTCACCACAAACTCAATATCGATAGCGGTGAATTTCTTTGGATGTTCTTCTGCGCGTTTGCCCTTTATATGAATCTCAAGTCCCCGAATGTCCTGTTTCTTCTTCTTAAGTACCGAGACTACATCCATGCCCGAGCAGCCCCCCAGTCCGACGAGGAGGAGTTCTGTGGGTCTGACAGCAGTATTTTTCCCTCCGTACTCCTGTTCACCGTCCATTACGACGGCATGGCCTGACTCTGCTTCTCCCACAAACTGGAGACCGTCAATATATTTTACCTTAACTTCCATTCAATTCCTCCTCGCGCAGAAACGGGCTATTTACCCCCCCGAACCTGTAAAGGTCACCGGGGAGTCTTTCCCTGTGAATTATGGATAAGTTAACTGTAACCGCTGGATGACGGTTGATTTTCCGGTCTTATCATCCATCTCTATCACCACTGCGGAAAGCATCCCGTTGCCCTTAGCTGTCTCGAATTTTTTGGGCATCTGATAAAGAAACCTCTCTATTATCTGTTCCTTCTCAATTCCGATCACCGAGACTTCAGGCCCCGTCATCCCCACGTCTGTGATATAGGCGGTGCCGCCAGGAAGTATCTTTTCATCAGCGGTCTGCACATGGGTATGCGTGCCTATCACTGCGCTCACTTTTCCGTCGACAAAATAGCCGAAGGCTATCTTTTCTGAGGTGGCCTCAGCATGGAAATCAACGAGGATAAACCTGGTCTCGTTCTGCATCCTTTTGATCTCGTCCAAGCCAACCCTGAACGGACAATCGATGCTGGGCATAAAGACCCTTCCCGAGAGATTGAGTACCGCGATCTTGGTTCCGTGCGGAAGGGGATAGAGAATACTCCCGTAGCCGGGAACGCCCGGAGGATAATTGAGAGGTCTGATAAGACGATTTTCCTTTCCGATATAAGAGACCGTTTCCTTCTTGTCCCAAATGTGGTTCCCGCTTGTAATCACATGGATTCCGCAGCTGAAGAGCTCTTCGGCCACCTTTTCGGTGATACCAAACCCTCCTGCGGCATTCTCGCCGTTCGCAATGACACAATCAACCTTGTAGCGGTCAGCGAGGGTCGGCACGAGGGCTTTCACCACCATCCTACCCACCGTGCCTACGATATCACCAATGAAGAGAACCCTCATGCGGACAAATGTCCACCCACGAGGTATGCACCATTAAAATTCCACGAAACTCCAAAGCGGGCTTGGCGCGTCATAGGCTTATTTTGCATATTCCACGTATCGTGACTCTCTTATTACCGTTACCTTTATCTGGCCGGGATAGGTCATCTCTGACTCGATCTTTTTTGAGAGGTCCCTGGAAAGCATGGAAGCCATCTCATCGGTCACATCCTCGGGTTTCACGATTATTCTGACTTCCCTGCCCGCCTGAATGGCATAGCATTTTTCGACACCATTATAGGACATCGCCATCTGTTCCAGCTTTTCAAGACGCTTTAAATAGTTTTCGATGCTTTCCCTTCTCACCCCCGGCCTTGCTGCAGAAAGTGCATCTCCAGCTGCAACGAGGGCAGACTCCACTGTGGTAGGTTCTTCGTCGCCATGGTGTGCGAAAATTGCATTGATTACCTTCTGGTTTTCTCCATACTTCTTTGCGATGTTCGCACCAATTTCCTGGTGGGAGCCCTCCATTTCGTGGTCCACCGCCTTCCCTATATCATGGAGAAGGCCCCCCCTCTTCGCCAGCTTGATGTCAACTTTGAGTTCCGCAGCCATGGTCCCTGCAAGGTATGCAACTTCCCTGGAATGCTGGAGCATGTTCTGCCCATATGAGGTCCTGTATTTCAGCCTTCCGACAAGCTTGATGATTTCGGGATGTATGCCGGAGAGACCGAGGTCAAAGACCGCTTTGTCCCCTTCTTCCTTGATGGTGGCATCCACTTCTTTTTTGACCTTTTCCACGATCTCTTCGATCCTCGTGGGATGTATCCTGCCGTCAGCAATCAGCCTTTCCAGAGAAAGACGCGCAATTTCCCTCCTCACCGGATCAAAGGCGGAGAGCGTCACAAGTTCGGGAGTGTCATCCACGATGAGATCAACACCGGTAGCCGCCTCAAGGGCACGAATGTTTCTCCCCTCTCTTCCGATGATTCTCCCCTTCATCTCGTCGTTGGGGAGACTCACCGCAGTTACGGTTCCATCAGCAACATAATCACTTGCATACCGTTGGATGGTGAGGCTCACAATCTCCTTTGCTTTCTTTTCTGCCTGCTCCCTTGCTTCATCCTCAAGCCTTTTTGCAAGTTTTGAGGCCTCAAAACGTGTCTCCTCCTCCACCCTCCTCAGGAATTCCTGTCTGGCGTCTTCGGTGCTCAGTCCCGACACCCTTTCCAGGACCACCATCTGCTCCTTGATAATCTGGTGGTAGTGGTTTTCCTTATCCTGGAGTCCGCGTTCTTTTGAGTTGTATTCCTTTTCCCTCTTGTTAAGTTCATGCTCCCTTTTCTCCGCCTGACTTACCCTCCGCTCCAATGTTTCTTCCTTCTGCCTGAGCCTCCGGTCCAGCTGATTCAGTTCGTGCCGGCGCTCCCTCAGCTCTTTTTCTGCATCTGACTTTGCCTGGTATACGACATCTTTTGCCTCTACTGCAGCTTCTTTTTTTACTACGTCCGCTGCCTTCTTTGCCTCTGCAATGATGTCTTCGCGCTCTTTTTTCAGGGCTGATTGCTGGGACCGGAGAGAACGTTTGTATATGAGGTTCAGGAGAAGTCCGAGTGAAATGCCGATGAGAACGGTAATGAGCAGATACAATGCATCAAACATCATTATTATTCCCCCTTTCGTAACTGCGTTCATGAGGGAGCTGCGGGCTTATGACGTGGGCTTGTCAGTGAGAGGATAGTACGTGGGACTGTGATGTGTTCAAATCGAGACCTCTATGCTGAACAATCACGATCTTCACAGTCGCGTAAAGTAATGTTTCTATCGTTGAAGATAGCCACAGTACCAGAATCTCTATCCTTTTATCTATATTCTCCACAAAAAACAAAGCTGTCATAATTATCCGCAATATAAACCCGCCCTGCCGTGCAAGTGAATAATCAGATCCGCCTATAATATAGGTGGGTGTCTTGAAGGCGACATCAGGCTTCCGAACACGTGAGTGCTCGGCATGCACACCGTACCCCTTACGCAGACTCCCAAAAGATCTAATTTGCCGGATCAACTTTTTTCACCCATCACGAACAGGGCAGGCTAACTGCCCTCAATCTTATCTTAATTATATTTATAACAGAAATGGAGGGGTTAGAGCAAGGGGAATTTATTGCTTATAGAAGAAATGAAAACCCAGGGAATAAGGATCTTTTGGTTCCCATGAAGGCCATACCCGCGTCCGGTGACAGAAAACGGGAGAATACTACACAATGAGAATCCCTGCGTACCCCACCACATGGTCATAATCGCCGCTCACGTCTCCTGATGTTGCATAGCGGACAAGCCTTGCCTCCCGGGCACCGAGGGATTTCACCGCAAAGAGCATAATGGTTGCGGGGAGGTACCCGCACATGGAAATCTGCTCTTTTCTCACGACGGCGAAGAGACCTTCCGGATCCAGGGAAAGGATTTTATCAATTGCCATTTTATCCTTTTTCCGTGCCACCCCGTCTGATACATAGTGGCTCATATCGGAACTAGCCACAATTACGACAGGATAATCGGTCTCTTTAATGGACTTTGCGAGTCCCTCGCCCAAGTTCTTGCACTCATCAATGGTCGCTGACATGATGGTCAGGGGTACAATTTTCAGGGTTTTCGAAAAGTGGGCAATAAAAGGGAGCTGAACCTCAAGGGAGTGTTCAAACATATGGGCCTGGCTGTCACCCGATACAAAAGGGGAATTGGAAAGGATCTTTCTTCCGAGTTGTTCATCGATCTGGAATATTCCCATGGGAATTTCCCACTCACCCTGGGGCATTAAGGACATGCGTGCACCAAGGCCGGTGTGGTTTGGACCGAGTAATAAGAATGTTTCCGGAATGATGATCCTTGAATACACCTCTCCAGCCACTGCGCCTGAATAGACGAGACCTGCATGGGGGGAGAGAATTGCAAGGGCATGTTCCTTGGGAAGATCATCCGCCACATACTGCCGGACCTGATGGCTTAGTCTCGTTGAGGATTCGTGATAAAATTGTCCTGCAACCGCTGGTTTTCTCCTCATATATACTCCGCAGGGGTGATTATCAAAAAACACCTTTATTAAATATTATCAGGTAAAAGAATGGAATGCAATTATTGTGAGCTGGGGAGACAGATATGCATCAACATGTCAGGGGGGTTCCCAGGATAAGCGAATTTACAACCATGCATTGGGTCATAAACCGGCAGGCAGTGTAACCCTCCCCATGGGTGGAAATCAATCGCTTTATGACAAAAAACGGCAGATGATCGGTCTCATCCATTGGCCATTAACTCGTAAGGCCCTGCAACAAAAAACATTTCTTGGGCATTGCCAAATGAAAAGCTGGTACATAACTTGCTGCTTAATACTCGCGGAGGTGATCACCATGGCAATGTATCGGACCAAAAAGCTTGTCTGTGTGTTGTTGGAATCGCTGCTGTATAAGAAGTTGTCTCTGAAAGAGAAAGAATCACTTCTTATGAAAGTGGCGGAGAATTACCCGTTCCCGGCAGAGGCCGAAGAGGAAAGGGCAATAGGGTATGAATCAAGCTGGAAGGGAGTTATCCATTTGCATTAGGAACATAAACAGCAGAAACCTTGGGTTGACCCCTGGAGAACGAACTCACGCACAAATGGGCGCGAAGCCCAGGAGGTGAGGAATAGTCGCCCTTACTGAGCGATGGGATTACCTAACGCCACGGGCAGGGGCATGAAAACGAGCGAATACGTATACCGCTCACCCCAAGGGTGTCAATGGTATTCCGCATGCGTTAAGGTTTCGCCCCTTTCCCCTGTCGCATCCTTCTTGATTTTCCAGTGCCGTAGTGAGGTGAAAGGTTTTTGGGTTGAACTTGTGTGTCCGCATGGGTTAATATTTTTGTATGCACCAACATTCGGATTACGTTCCGCTCCATCTCCACACAGAATACAGCCTGCTCGACGGTTCCATTAAGATTGATGAGCTTGCGGAGCTCGCCTCCCGTTATAAGATGCCGGCAGTTGCCATGACAGACCACGGGAACCTCTTCGGGGCGATAGAGTTTTATAAGAAGATATCGAAGGCAGGAATAAAGCCTATTATAGGCTGTGAAGTCTACGTGGCTCCCTCCGGCCATCTCGAGAAAAAGGGGGTCACGGGTGGGGAGACTCCCTTTCACCTTATCCTCCTCGCACGGGACAATGCAGGGTACAGAAACCTTGTAACCCTCGTGTCAAAGGCATATACCGAGGGGTTTTATTATAAACCTAGGATAGATAAGGATTTGCTCGCACAGTACAGTGGAGGACTTATCGCACTGTCTGCATGTCTCAAAGGTGAGGTACCGTCCTATGTGAACAAGGACATGGTGGATAAGGCAAGACAGTGCGCCCTTGAGTACAAACACATCCTTGGCTCTGAGAATTTTTATATCGAGATACAGGATAATGGCCTCAAGGTTCAGGAAAAGGCAAACAAAAAGCTCATTGAACTCGCGCGTGAACTTCATGTCGGTATCGTCGCAACCAATGACTGCCACTATCTGAGGAAAGAAGATGCCCGTGCACACGATATCCTCCTTTGCATCCAGACAGGCAAGACAGAGAGCGACAGTAACAGGATGCGTTTTGAATCCAATGAATTCTATTTCAAGTCGCCCGAGGAAATGAAAAGGGCTTTCAGTGAACTCCCCGATGCGCTGTTGTCCACAAGAGAGATAGCCGAACGGTGCAATGTCGAATTTACCCTGGGAAAGAGTTTGCTCCCGATGTATACGCGGGAAGATGGGGTATCTCCCGAAGTATTCCTCAAACAACTGGCCGCAGAAGGTCTGAGGAAGAAGTTTGGCAATAATCCTCCCGATTCATACAGAACGAGATTTAGAACGGAACTGGATATTATCAACAGGATGAACTATGCGTCCTATTTTCTTATTGTGTGGGACTTCATAAGTTATGCAAGGGAAAATAGAATACCGGTGGGTCCGGGAAGAGGTTCTGTTGCGGGGAGCCTTGTTGCATACTGTCTTGGAATCACCGAGATAGATCCCCTGCGTTACAATCTCCTTTTTGAAAGGTTCCTCAATCCTGAGAGGGTGAGTATGCCGGATATAGATGTTGATTTTTGCAAGGACAGAAGAGGTGAGGTAATCTCGTACGTGTCAGGGAAATACGGCAATGACCATGTGGCGCAGATTATCACCTTCGGGACGATGGCTGCAAAGGCAGCCATCAGGGATGTGGGGAGGTCCCTGGATGTTCCCTACGCGGAGGTTGATAGGATCGCAAAACTTATCCCCAATACACTGAATATCAGTATTGACGAGGCGCTGCGGGGAGAGCCGCAACTGAAGGCATTATACGAGAGTAATGCAAAGGTGAAGGAAATTCTTGATATCGCAAAGAGACTGGAGGGGCTCTGCAGACACGCCTCAACCCATGCTGCAGGCGTAGTAGTATCTCCGGAACCTCTCACCGAGTATGCGCCCCTCTATAAGAATCCCACTGATGGTACCATCACGACCCAATTCGATATGGGTTCAGTCGAGGCCATCGGCCTCCTGAAATTTGATTTCCTTGGTCTCAAGACCCTCACCGTTATCGAAAAGACGCTTGGGTATCTCAAGGCGGGGGGCAGGGAAATCTCCCTCCACGAAATTACCCTTGAGGATCCCGAGACATATCGGCTCCTCAGTTCCGGTCAGACCACCGGGGTCTTCCAGCTTGAGAGCCCGGGTATGCGGGATATCCTCATAAGGATGCAGCCAAACCGGTTCGAGGACCTCATAGCACTTGTGGCCCTCTATCGGCCCGGCCCCATGGCATGGATTGACGACTTTATCAAGCGAAAGAAAGGCGAGGCAGCCATCTCCTATAAAATGCCGCAGTTGAAAGAGTTCCTTGATGAGACCTACGGGATCATCCTTTACCAGGAACAGGTGATGATGATTGCCAACAAGATTGCAAAGTTCTCTATGGGACAGGCGGATATCCTGAGAAGGGCCATGGGAAAAAAGAAGCCTGAGGAAATGGAGAAACAGAAAGAAAGCTTCATTAAGGGTGCGGTGGGCAATGGAATCACGGAAAAGAAGGCAGCGCAGCTCTTTGAAACTATGGCTCCCTTCGCAATGTATGGATTTAATAAATCCCATTCTGCGGCGTATGCGTATATTGCGTATCAGACCGCCTATTTGAAGGCTCACTATCCGGTGGAATTTATGGCGGCGACATTAAGTACTGATACGGACAACACCGATAAGATCGTGAAGTCGATCGCGGAATGCAGGAAGATGTCTATAGAGATTCTGCCCCCGGATATCAATGAGAGCAACCGGGAATTTAAGGTAATCGGAAAGTCCATACGCTTTGGCCTCGAAGCGGTAAAGGGAGTGGGCTCTTCCGCAATTGAGACCATACTTGCGGCGCGGATGGAGGACGGACCTTTTAAAACCATGGAGGATTTTCTCCGCAGGGTGGATGGCAAGAAGGTGAACAAGAAGGTAATTGAGAGCCTTATTAAGGCAGGAGCATTTGATTCCTTTGGTATGCAAAGGGCAAAAGCACTTGAAATCCTCAGCACCGTACTTAACAGTGATACCTCGGTGAGCAGCCTGTTTGCTCAGCAGGATATTTTTGATGAAGGGAGTGAAAGACAAGGAAAAGAGTGGGATGAGATGGAGCTCCTCCGCTATGAAAAGGAAGCACTCGGCTTTTATATCACTGGACATCCCCTCTCCAGGTACCGGGAATCCCTCTCCGCAATGAAGGTGAGGGAAATCTCACATCTTGAGGATGTCGCCGATAAAGAGGAAGTGCAGATCGCGGGTGTCATAAGCAGCGTTAAGAAAATCAAAACAAAAGGAAAGGCCGAAATTATGGCTTACCTGACTATAGAGGATGAAGAGGGGAGCATGGAGGCTATCGTGTTTCCGGATCTCTACAGGACCATGCTGGATATGTTCAGTAAAGAGAGCGTGATTGTTATAAAGGGTACCATCGATAAGACTGAGAAAGGAAGTAAGCTTATCACAAGAGAAGCGTATAGGCTCGATGACTTCTTAAATGCTGTGCCATTGCGGTTATCCAAACATTCTCCTACGGCGCAAAATGGTATGCAGAGGATGGAGATAACCCTCGCGGCCCATCCCGCGGCCAGGGAAGGCCTCAGGACGCTCAAGGAACTTATATCCGACTATCCGGGAAGATGCCCCCTCTCCCTCAGGATAGAGTTGAACGGCTCCTATGCCCTGATGGATACCGCGCTTCACGTGGAACCATCTTCTGTGTTGGTCGAACGGATTGAAGGGCTCATGGGAAAGGGTGCGGTCAGAATACGCTAGGAACGGACCGTACAGCACAATGAAAGCCTCACATCACCAAGGCCTGACACGAAGGGGAGATTTTGTTCCATGAAATATTATCTGGATTTTGAAAAACCTATCGAGGAACTTGAGACAAAGATTGAGGAACTGAAACGCCTCTCTGACGGTAAGGATATTGATATTACCTCAGAGGTAAGGAAACTGGAAAGAAAAGCGAAAGACCTGCGTTCCGAAATATTTTCCCATCTCACTCCCTGGCAAAAGACTCTGGTTGCGAGACACCCTGACAGGCCTTATACCCTCGATTACATCGACCTTTTGTCAGAGGACTTTATTGAACTCCACGGAGACAGGCGATTTGCTGATGACCCTTCCGTGGTGGGAGGGTTTGGGAGGATCAGAAATACCACGTTTATGATTGTAGGACATCAGAAGGGCAGGGGCACGAAAGAAAGGATTCTGAGGAATTTCGGTCAGCCACACCCGGAGGGATATAGGAAGGCATTGCGACTTATGAAACTTGCAGAACGATTTAAGAGACCGGTATTGACCTTTATTGACACCCCGGGGGCATATCCCGGAATAGGTGCGGAAGAGCGGGGTCAGGCAGAGGCAATTTCCACAAACCTTATGGAAATGTCGAGACTCAAGACCCCGATTATCTCCGTGTTGATTGGGGAAGGAGGAAGCGGGGGTGGCATCGCCCTGGGGGTTGCAGATAGAATCTATATGCTTGAATATTCGGTATATTCAGTGATATCCCCCGAAGGCTGTGCCGCCATTTTGTGGAGAAAGAGCGGAGACCTGGGTACTGCGGAGTTCACAAAAGCGGCGGATGCGCTTAAGCTCACTGCCCAGGACCTTTTCAGATTTAAGGTAATAGATGAGGTGATTCCGGAATCCTCCGGTGGCGCCCACCGGGACCCTTCCGGGACAGCGGAGAAGGTAGCGGATATGGTGATGAAGGCTCTGGAAGAGCTGAAGACAAAAACGCCCGCCAGGATTGTGGAAGAGAGGTATAGACGGTTAAGAAAGATTGGAGTGTTCGAAGAAACAGCAGCTGCTTCTTCAAACAAGGGGGCCTAATGAAAGGTACGCTGATATTTCTCGTTTTTGTCCTTGCAGTGCTTGCATTCCTCTCAATGATTTCGGGGAGGCGGGTTCCCCCGCCATTTATTCCACAAGACAGTCAGCACATCGTTCTTGACGATCCCAAAGCCTGTCTGGAATGTCATGGACCCGGTAAGGGAGCGCCATTAAAGAAAGCTCATCCTCCGAAGAGAGAGTGTCTGAAATGCCATAAAGTGAAGGGCGAAGGCAAAAGTAATTAAAGAGACGAAAAGTGAGAAGTCCTTGACTCCTGGGACAACCAGCCATGATACGAGAGGAGGTAAGGCAGCCACCTGCGCAATTTGCGGAAAGCAGATGGAGAGCCGGAAAACCTTTGTATGCAAGAGGTGCAGAAAGTCACCTCTCTGTTTCGAACATATGGACAGAGAGTACAAACTATGTTCGGCATGCGCTGCCGAGGAGCGCTTAACGCTCTATCAAAATCTTGCCACCCAGGAAAGGAATGTGAAAAGTTTTTTGAGGCTTATGCAGTTTATTCTTACCTTGGTCGTTATATTTTATGGCGTAAAGAGATTTTTCTATGAGCTGGTACCCGATCCCTTGAAGGTGAATGTGTTCTTTGACTATCTCTTCCTCTGGGGAGCAATCTCATTGGCCGGCATGGCACTCTCTTACGTACTACTGATTTCTCAGGGACAGAAGATCAGGGAAATAGAGGATAAGATTCGGGATCACAAAGCATATACCAAATACCTCCGGCGCTGAATCAACAAGAACCCTTCGCCGCCCACCAATATCCAGGTGATGGGTGTGTACCCACCCGGAAGACAAAGGTATTTTCCAAGAGGCCCGCACTTATTTGAATTGAGCTGAATCCAGTGATCCCCTGTAAGCAACCATGCGATCTGTACCACTTCCCGGGGAGATGAAGACCTTCTCTTTTTTCATGCCTTTTTCCCTTTATTCTCTGGCAGTTTGATACTCTATTCAGATTTCAGTTCAGAGGTGCAGTGCGGGCAACGTATAGCCTTGAGGGGAACCGCCGAAAGACAAAAAGGACAATCCTTTGTCGAAGGCGCTGGTGCCGGCGCGGGCCGCTTCATCCGGTTCACCTGACGGATAAGCAGGAAGATCGCAAAGGCAATGATGATAAAGTCCAGCGTTGTGTTGAAAAAAATGCCGTAATTGAGGGTTGCTGCACCCGCGGCCTTTGCCGCTGCCACTGTCGGATAGTGCTGTCCGGATAAATTGATGAAGAGATTCGAAAAATCAACCTTTCCAAGCATAAGCCCTATGGTCGGCATGAGGATATCATTTACGAACGAGGTGACAATCTTCCCAAAGGCTGCACCGATGATAATTCCCACCGCCATGTCCACCACGTTTCCCCTCATTATAAATTCCTTAAACTCTTTTAACATACCTAGTCCTCCTTTCCGGGTCTTTAACAAGTCCCGCAGCATGTCACTATAACCTCATTATACCGCATGTTTCCCCGCCAGGATAGGGGAACACTCAGTGTACGTCTATGCAGGGATCTTGACACCGGACCACTTTGCCCCTAATCTATGGGACAAAGACATATTGGTATCAACAGGAAATAAGGACCACAAGAAAGAGGGAGAAGAGTGGTGATAACTATTTACACGTCGCCCACATGAGCTGAATGCAATGCACTGAAGGAGTTTCTTTCATCAAAAAAGTTTGACTTTCTCGCAAAGGATGTTGTCCATGATGAATCGGCAAGAAAGGAATTGGTCGAAAAGTACCACAGGCTCGCAACACCCACGATAGTGATAGGGAAGAGAGTATTCGTGGGCTTTAAGGAGCACAGGGCGGATATTGAAAAACTGCTGTTAAGCATTTCATGACAGGGGAAGAAGAAAGGACCTTGCCAGGGAGACGATTGGACACTTTCTTGCCTAAATTGCATAAGAAGCGGTCTCTTGCCTCTCTATGGGCATAAGGAGAGCAGAGACCGAGTGAAAAGCCCGGGAGTGTCTTCACGATACCGTGGTGCGGTAATCAGCAAGAGCCCTTGCACTTACAGGTTGTTGCCATTTTCTTTGAGACCTTCTTAATCTTCACAGAATCACCACCTTTATAAAAGACCAGATTTAAATACACACACCTCGGGCAAGAAAAATCATATCCGCTTTCCCCCTTGATGTCAAGCGAGGGAAATATTAGGGGGTCCTCACCTCACAAGGGAAACTCATCGTATGTTCAGGGCCATGAGCCGTATCTCGGTCATCTCCTCAATGGCATATTTCAGGCCTTCCCTCCCGAATCCCGACATCTTTACCCCTCCATAGGGCATATGGTCAACCCTGTATGCCGGCACATCATTGACGATGACACCGCCCACCTCAAGAACCTCGAAGGCGAGGAAGGCATTCTTCAGGTTATTGGTGAAGACCCCTGCCTGAAGCCCGTAGACCGATTCGTTCACCGCATTCAGGCCGTCCTTGAAATCATCTATTTTCGTTATGGTCACCACAGGTGCGAAGACCTCCATGCAGCTCACCTTCATCTGGGAAGTAGTATCCAGGATAACGGTGGGCTCATAAAAATTGTTTTTCCTCTTCCCCCCGGTGATGACTTTCGCACCAGCAGCCTTTGCCTCATTCACCCATGCCTCCACCCGTGCAAGGTTCTCTTCATCGATCATGGGACCAAGGTGGTTAGCATCATCGAGGGGATCACCCATTCTGAGCCCCCTCACTTTTTGGGTGAAGTTTTCGACGAAATCGTCGAAAATGTCTTTGTGCACATAAACCCTCTGCACAGAGATGCATACCTGGCCTGCATATGAAAATGAGCCGGTCACACACCGGGCTATTGCATATTCGAGATCACATTGTCTGTCAATGACAACACCTGCGTTCCCTCCCAATTCCAGGAGGACCCTCTTTTCGTTGGCCAGCTTTTTCAGTTGCCAGCCCACCGATGCACTACCGGTAAAACTGAGGACCTTGATCCTCTCGTCTGTGATGATCTTTTCCGCAATCTTACTGCCGCACGGCAAGATACTCAGACAGCCTTTGGGGATTCCGGAACCCATGATGATTTCACCCAACATAAGGGCAGAGAGGGGCGTTTTTGAGGCCGGTTTAAGAAGTATGGGATTCCCTGCAGCGATGGCAGGAGCAATCTTGTGGACTACCAGATTCAAAGGGAAATTAAAAGGGGTGATGCCGAACACCGGGCCGCAGGGGAATCTCCTGGTGATGCCCCATCGTCCCTCTGACAATTTGTTCCTGTCAAGACTGATGAATTCTCCCCCTATCCGGGATGTTTCCTCAGAGGCAATTGTGAAGGTGAGTGCGGCCCTGTCCACCTCGCTTCTTGACTCCTGGACCGGTTTGCCGTTTTCCAGGGTGATGGTTCGCGCGAGTTCCTCCCTGTTTGCTTGAATGGTTTCGGCCACCTTGCGCAGGATCTCAGCCTTCTGGTGCGAGGGGAGGGATGCCATGACAGGACGGGCCTTGTGCGCAGTATGTAATGCCCTCTCAGCATGTTCAGGCAATGCCCTGCAGACTTTGGTAATTGGTTGATTGTTATAGGGATTGATGACATCCATGACCTCGTCACTCTGTTCCCATGTTCCCCCGATAAGCAGCGGATATAATGATTTCATCGTGCACCTCCTCCTTCACTTTTAGCAAAAAGCAAGAATAAGCGCAAGAGGCTCTCCCGGATGGGGAAGCGTACGTTGCAACGGTAAGAAGAACCCAGCACTCCACATAAACGGTCTGTACCAGGCAGAAGCAGCCGTTTTTGATATAATGAAGAAGGTACTGATCACGCACACCAGAAGGGAAAACGAAGGATGAAGGGATGGGAATGAGCAGGAAAATTGACCTGCCGGTGACCGGGATGACTTGTGCATCATGTGCAGCGGCTGTCGAAAAAAGCCTGAGGAGAATTGACGGGGTGAGGAGTGCCGCAGTAAATTTTGCCTCTGAAAAGGCCACTGTGGAACTGGAAACTCCCGTGGACCTGAACCTTCTGGGGGAGGCCATAAAGGCAGAGGGGTACGGGCTTCTTGTGGGCAGAATAGATTTTGCGGTGAGGGGGATGACCTGTGCCGCGTGCGTCGCTGCAGTGGAAAAGGCACTGAGGGGGCTTTACGGCGTTCTTAAAGTGACGGTAAATCTTGCGGCCGAGAGGGCTTCAGTTGAATACCTGTCCACTATTGTGGATTTCAATGATTTCAAGAAGGTCGTGGGGGACGCGGGATATGCCGCAGAGCAGATCACCGGGGATTTTATTGACAGGGAGAAGGAACAGAGAGAAAGGGAGTTCCTTGATATCAGAAAGCGGTTTCTGATCAGCGCATTCCTTTCCGCGCTCATTTTCATGGGAAGTATGGTGAGGATTCCCCTCCTTTCAGAATGGCCGGTACTCTTTGTGCTCGCAACGCCTGTGCAGCTCTGGGCTGGCATGAGATTTCACAGAGCAGCCTGGGCTGCCTTTAAACATAGAACCACGAACATGAACACCCTGATTACGGTGGGGACCTTCGCTGCATACCTTTATAGTGTCCTCGCCACCTTCACGCCTGGCCTCTTTCTGGAGGGTGGCATTGCTCCTGACGTCTATTACGATACCTCAGCCATGATCATAACCCTCATACTCCTCGGAAGGATGCTGGAGGCCAAGGCCAAGGGAAGGACTTCGGAAGCGATCAAGGGGCTTATGAGGCTCCAGCCCAGGACTGCGAGGGTATTGAGGGATGACGGAGAGAGGGAAATCCTTACTGAAGAGGTTATGGCAGGGGATATCGTGATCATGAGGCCCGGAGAAAGGATACCGGTTGACGGAGAGATCACGGAGGGATATTCAACAGTGGATGAGTCCATGCTTACGGGTGAAAGTCTTCCCTTGGAGAAGAGCCTGGGGGACAGGGTCTTTGGAGGGACAATAAACAGATCGGGAAGTTTCAAACTCAGGGCCACGAGGGTGGGAAAAGGGACCGCCCTCGGCCAGATCATAAGGCTTGTGGAGGAGGCGCAGGGGAGCAAGGCGCCCATTCAGCGTCTTGCAGACAAAGTGGCATCCATATTCGTGCCCGTGGTAATTTCTATCGCGGTTGCGACATTCGTGATATGGTTTGTATTTGGATCAAAGCCGGCATTTACGCTAAGCCTCATGAACTTTATCGCGGTCCTCATTATCGCCTGCCCATGCGCCCTTGGGCTTGCAACACCAACCGCCATAATGGTGGGCACAGGGAAGGGCGCGGAGAAGGGGATACTGATCCGGGATGCGGAAGCATTGGAACTAGCGCATAAAGTGCAGGCCATTGTGCTCGATAAAACCGGCACCATCACCAAGGGAGAGCCGGAGGTTGTGGATATCATACCCGTTGACGGCTTTGCCATGGATGAAGTATTGAGGTATGCTGCGTCAGCGGAGAAGCTTTCGGAACATCCGTTGGGTCAGGCGATAGTCAGGAAGGCTGAAGAAAAAGGGATAGGCTTAAGTGAGCCGAAGGAATTTCTGGCAATACCGGGCGGAGGCGTAAGGGCGGTATTAGATGGCGATTCAGTAATCATTGGCACTCTCAGTCTATTGCAAAAGGAAGGCGTGAATGTGTCCTCGATGAGAGGGACAGAAGAGAAAGTATCCTCTGAGGGGAAGACACCTGTGTGTGTGGCGATTAACAAAAAAGTGGGGGGGATGTTTGCCATTGCCGACACAACAAAGGACGGCTCCGCTGACGCAATAAGGGAACTGAGGGAAATGGGGATCGAGGTGGCAATGCTCACCGGAGACCATAAGAATACCGCAGAGGCCATTGCGAGGATTGTGAGAGTGGACAGGGTTTTTGCGGAGGTCCTGCCTGAGCAGAAGGTGGAGGTGGTGAAGGCGTTGAAGAGGGAGGGCAAGGTCACCGCCATGGTGGGAGACGGGATCAATGATGCCCCTGCACTTGCCGAGGCTGATGTGGGAATTGCCATAGGCACCGGGACAGACATCGCAATGGAGGCGTCTGATATCACCCTTATCAAAGGAGATCTGAGGAGTGTGGTGGAGGCCATTAAACTCAGCAAACTCACCTTGAAGACCATCAGGCAGAATCTCTTTTGGGCATTTTTCTACAACGTGGTGGGGATCCCTGTTGCCGCGGGACTTCTCTATGCATTCGGCGGACCCCTTTTGAACCCTATGATCGCCTCTGCTGCCATGGCATTCAGCTCGGTATCCGTAGTGAGTAACTCGCTTAGATTGAGGAGGAAGAAACTATGAAGGTCGTCACCACACAGGAAATGAGGGAGATAGACAGAAGGACGATTGAGGAATTCGGTATTCCCGGACAGGTCCTGATGGAGAGGGCCGGCATGGCAGTGGCATCTAAGATCAGGGAACTTTTTGCGCAGAAAAAAACCATAGTCCTTGCCGGCGGGGGAAACAACGGAGGTGACGGGATTGTTGTTGCACGTGAACTGTTTAATTCAGGATGGCATGTGAAGGTCTTACTCTTTGCAAAACAGAACAAATTAAGCCCTGACTGCCTTTCCCAGTTCAGGAGTGCGAAACAGGCGGGCGTTCCGGTCGAAATCAGGGCGGGGATAACAGGAGGAGACCTCCACAGCGCGCTGGTGGTGGACGCACTGTTTGGGACAGGACTGAACAAGGAGGTAAAAGGGAACCTGACAGAGGTCATTTCATTACTGAACAGGACCGATTCTCCTGTGCTGAGTGTGGACATACCCTCAGGCATATCCGCTGATTCCGGCCAGGTGATGGGCGTGGCGGTGAAGGCGGATTATACCGTAACATTCGGACTTCCCAAGAGGGGCCATCTCCTCTATCCCGGAGCAGAGTACACAGGAAGGCTTTTCACAGAAAACATAGGATTCCCGGAAGAACTCCTTGCTTCGGACGACCTGACCGTGGAACTTCTCGAGGAGCAGTATATTTCCCAACTGATTCCTGAAAGACCGAGGTATTCCCATAAGGGAGATTACGGTCATGTACTCATTGTTGCTGGTTCGAGAGGCAAGACGGGCGCTGCGTTCATGGCCGCAAAGGCATGCATGAGAGCGGGTGCAGGGCTGGTCACGGTGGGTGTTCCGGAGTCCCTGGCAGACATTGTGCAATCAAGGGTCACGGAAGAGATGACACTGCCTTTGCCCGATGAGGGAGGCGGGACCCTTTCGTCAAAGGCTTCATCGGTACTTCTCAGGTTCCTTACAGAAAGGGCCGATGTGCTTTGCATAGGTCCGGGGATTGGGGTGTCTAATGAAACCAGGAAGTTGCTGGCAGAACTCATCACCGCTTCAAGGGCGCCCATGGTGATCGATGCTGACGGGATAAACTCCATAGATGACGTAACACTTTTCGGGAAGGCCCATTCGCCCGTGATCCTGACACCCCATCCAGGTGAGATGGCAAGACTCCTCAATAAAAAAACATCCCCATTAGCCAGGGGAAGCCGGAAGTCCGGAGCAAGGGAACTCAGGTCTCATATCGAGCAGGAGAGGATTGCCACTGGCCTTTCATTCTCACAGGAGACAGGGGCCTATCTTCTGCTCAAGGGTGTTCCTACAGTATTGGCAGAGCCTGGAGGAAAGGCATACATTAATCCTACAGGAAATCCAGGCATGGCTACAGGGGGGACCGGTGATGTACTCACCGGTATGGTCTCTTCCTTCATGGCCCAGGGCCTGAACCCGACAGATGCTGCGATACTTGGGGTGTATATGCACGGACTTGCCGGTGACATTGCTGCTGATAAAAAGGGCGAACATTCCCTCATCGCATCCGATATCATCGATTCTCTGCCCGAGGTCTTCAAATGTCTGAAAGGTGCATAGCCCGGATCCGGGATGTATCCTCATGCGAGGAATCCTGGTCTGTTCTCACATAGGATGAATGGAAACCCTGATCTATCCTGAGATATTCGGGAAGAAGGTAAAGGCATTCTTTACAGGAAAAGTACCGGGGGCTGATTTTGGCCGACTGGCACAACTCGCATTATTGGACAAAAAGAATATCTATTTACCAATTCAGAAACATACCGATAAAGTGATCATGCTTGATTCCTCCCTTGACCCCAAAATAGGGGATGCGGTGATTACAAGCCGGAAAGATATCCTTGTGGGAGTGCAGGCCGCGGACTGCGTGCCCATCCTCTTGTATGACAGGGTTTCAGGTGTGGCAGGGGCCGTACACGCAGGATGGAGGGGAACAGCAGCGGAAATACTTAAAAAGAGCATACACACAATGATGGACCGTTATCATTCATCGCCAAAAGAAGTTCTGGTTGCCATAGGACCGAGTATACGATGGTGCTGTTATCATGTGGGGTATGAGGTTATCGAGGCAGTG
>DATKOU010000205.1:0-3216 GCA_035524455.1 Thermodesulfovibrionales bacterium
CCCTTCCTTAAAGAGGTAAATGAATAGAATAAGAATGAGATATGTGTTCAGAACCGCTCCTCCTTTATTGACCCCGTGATTTTATTTTAGCCTAAATCCTCCTCACACGTCTTTTGTAAATATAGAACGTAGACCCTGATAATTGCAGTTAAGACCAGTACCAGTTACAGAGTTACGAAGAAATGTTCTCTATAAAACCCCTGCTCTGCTTCTTATAATTATTCTTGTTGCCCAACCAGAATCTGATATACTATAAAAATAGCTAAGGAAGCTGATTATGTCTCGTAAACGAAGAGCTAACAAATGAGGGCAAGGGCAATAAGAACTACTGTGGTGGTGCTTCTTTTATTCTTGTTCACACTGAACTGCGCCAAGCCCCAGACCATGAGTTCGTGGGATAGACATTGCGTGGCATGCCATGATGGGGAAACCGTACTCAATGGAATGGTCCTCATGAACAGAGAAGGAATGAAAGCAAAGTACAAGAACCTCGAAGAATTCGTGAATGCGTGTGAAGGCTCCGGGGCATGCATGAATATCCTGAAACACCAGAAGAAATTATTGACAGAGGTGGGGAAGGAACTGGGGATAAGCGATAGTTCACGAAAATGACTGGATTTTACGGCATGGTGATCACTATTTCGTAACTCCCCACACCTACCCTGTCCGCAATTCCGTGTTTCCACAAAAGTTCGGTGGTCTTCACCTTTGCATTCTTTGGAACCATGAGGATCAGCTTCGAGCCGGATTGAACCATCTCCTTCCACTTCCCCGCCTTATCCGGGGTTATGCTCCCATCCGTCTCCACCTCCACTATGGCCATGGTGAGGCCGTGGCTGGCGAGGACGATGTCGGGACTTCCTTCCGGATTCACCTCTATTTCCCTGTACTCCTTTGAAAACTTCCCTCTGAGGCGATCAACAATAAGATCATGCACAAGTCTCTCCCTTTCCATAAACCCTCCTTTCGGATAATCCCAGTTTTTGAGCAACGGCAACTATTACGTGGTGTAAAAAACCTCGGAAAACTTCAGCACTATTATATTCCCTCGCTAACCAGGAGGCAAGTAAGGGTAATGAAATCTCGCTCCTTCGCCTCACTGAGCCTTGTCACGTGTTCTTGACTTGTGGATCAAAAAAGCCTACCTTTAACAAAGGAAAGAAGTTGAAAAAGAAAACCCTGTCATTATGGCGAAAATAGAGTGTTGAAGCAGTATTCATCCTCGAAAGGGGTACAGGTAACACTCGGGAGTATTAATGGATGAAGATGAGATGGCAAGAGAATTTGAACCTGTAGATCTCCCCATTGACGGGACTCTGGACCTCCATACCTTTCATCCCCGGGAGGTGAAAGATCTCCTGCCCCACTACATAACCTTGTGCAGGGAAAGGGGGATACTCCAGGTCAGAGTCATCCACGGGAAGGGTACCGGGGCGCTCAGAGAGACCGTACATTCCCTTCTTAGCCGTCTGCCCGAAGTCTCCTCCTTCGGACTGGCAGGTGAAGATGGAGGAGGCTGGGGAGCTACGATTGTTATGTTAAAACCATTATAAACGATACCCGATAGATGAAACAACCAAGCAGGAACGCATTTGGCGCTTGTCTTACGGGGCGGACGCTTTTTTGCGGCCATCAATAAGGTGATAAAAAGCCAGTAACGGATGACGGTAGGTCATGCGAGGACCTGAGTACCGCATCACCTCTTTAACCTTCTCCCTCATGGAACGGGTATAACAATGCACCGCACAATTGGCGCATGTTGTCTTGTTCTCCTGAAAGGGACACTTTTCGAGCCGAAGCCCTGCATAATCCAGGAGTGCCCTGCACTCAGAACAGAGCTGTCTGCCCGTCGCATGATGGTCATGACAATAGAGCGTTATCATGGCCCGGATCGTCTTAAATTCTCTGGAGATTCTGGGATGTCTGAAGTTCATCGTGGATTGTTCCTTCACTATCTGTGGTATCTCATTCTTTTTTTGATATACACTGGAGTATTGTCTTCACGGTACTAGAATGACAGGAATAATCGTACCCTCACAATGATTTAAATCAGGGCTATTCCCCCCTCACAGCAAATACCATTTAGAAATGGCCTTTCAGTGCCATAGCCAGCTCTTCTGGCGGGGTTATGATCAGTTCTGTTTGGAGAAGTTTCTGGAGAAAATAGTCATCATTCCGGTAATTGGGATAAAGGTTCTGTCTGGTGATGATCTTGAAGATGCATCGAAAGCCTTTCCCGGCGCGATGATCCCTGACCGAATACGCGGCATAATTAAAGCTCAAATGGCCGAGGGTCTCGTAAAAGGAGAGGACCCTTGATATGCCATGCGCAAGGTCTGTTACATCCACCTCGGAAAGGAGTCCGTAATCAGGTACTGAATCGTGAACTGCCATGACTTCGTTATTGCCCATGGGAGAAAAGGGTACAAGCCAGTTCCACCGGCCTTGCCGGGCAACATACCGGGAACCTTCCCTTTCTTGGTCGATTAGGTCCGTGAAATAGGAAGAACCGTGCTCGCGAAAGTAGGAATTTCCTGCCTCGATGAGTCTCCTGTGATATGAATAGGGGACCGGCGTGATGAGCATCTGGAGATGGGGATGGACCAGACTGGCCCCTGCAGGAAAGAGATAATTTGCGGTGACTGCGGTAAAGGAAGCAGAGGGGTCCTTCTGATACACGATCTTCAGAAACTCCTGAGCAGCAGTAAGGCCATCAGCCAAAAGGTCGGGACGGAATTCAGAAAGCTTCAGAAAATGGGCCTTGCAGAGACAGACCACGGGATGATACGTTCCGAGGGAAAAGAGATTCGGAAAGAGAACCGCCTCGCCCACACGCAGACGTCCTTCAGCAACAAAATCCGAGGTGAACCTTGGCGTACCCTTCTCGACCCCTTCCCCACAGAAGAAGCAATTCTTACCGCTCTCTTCCACCAGCCGCCTGATAAGATCCTGGTCACATTCAACAAAAAATGCCTTTGCCTTGTCCTTAAGATAGGGGTTGTGAATGCTTACATCTCCCAGGAGCGGGTCTTTGCGGATTTCGAGCATGTGGAGGTCTTCAGCAAAGTCCCTGAGAGGATTGTGAAACCTCACTCCAGATTGAATGCGTTCAAATACTATCCTCGCCATGGGGCCTCTCATGTATCTGGAGAAAAGGACTTTAAGTTGTTCTCACCCAGGAGATCGAGCCAGGAACAATCCCGTCCATCACCCGAC
>DATKOU010000206.1:0-12768 GCA_035524455.1 Thermodesulfovibrionales bacterium
CGTGCTGAAAATAAAGAATTTTTTCTCATTGTCCGGCCATGAGTGACGCAGTGCGCAGATATCTTTCGGGATTGAGCATTCCCGCCTTAATTATTGCGTCACTGTGTATGCCAATCTTTTCCAAAACTCCTACCGACTCCGAAAGAGTCATGCCACTCCCTGCCAGAACACCCCTTTCCTTAAGCAAAGGTCTTCTCCCCTTGAAAGCACCTTTCACCGAGTCTGACACAAGAATTATCCTGTCGTGACGCTTGATGCGGAAGAGAAATTTGAGCACATCGGAGTGAAGATGGACTCCGTCAGCAATCACCTCCACATAGATTCCCTCATCCATAAGCCCAAATCCTGTAAGCCCTGGTTCCCTATGGTGAAAAGGCCGCATGGCATTAAAAATATGGGTGACTCCTGTGGCACCCGCCCTTTTCCCACGTTCTGCTTCTTTATAGGTTGCATCAGAATGTCCCATATGAATCTTAATTCCCTTGTCGGAACATTTCTTAATCACCGTGAGAGCCCCCGGCATTTCAGGAGCAAGGGTGATTATCTTTATTATCTCTCCATACCCGTCAATTAGTTTCTCAAGGGAAGCCATAGTGGGTTGAATGAAAAAGTCTCTATCCAGCGCTCCGGCCCTCAATGGATTCAGAAAGGGTCCTTCCAGATGGAGACCTAAAATGACTGATATTCCGTTATGGCAGGTAATAGGTCTTTCGGATGCAGAACCTCGGCTGCGTCCCTTCCCCCGTTGTATTTCCATCGCCTTTCTGACTGCTTCCATATTTTCCCTCATCCTGTCTATGGGAGCAGCATATATAGTGGGGAGGATGGCAACAACTCCGGTTCTTCCATGTAGCTCGGCTGTTTTTAATATATCGCGGGGGTCGGCAGTCTTTGTATCATAGCTTTTCAGTCCGTGCGTATGGAGGTCAATAAATCCCTTATGCTTCATGCGTCATTACACATGTGTGACACGAGAAAACACTAATCTTCCTCGAGTGTAATAGCAGCCACAGGACAATTCTCTTCTGCAGCCTCGCAGCAACCTACATACTCACACGCATCAGGGTCTATGACCTCTGCCTTACCGATCGTCTCATTGAGGTGAAATACCGCAGGACAAATCTCCTGGCATGTCCCGCAGCCTATACACGTATCTATGTTTATTATTACGTTCATCCCATTTCCTCGATAAGGGCTGCAGCGAGTAGAGGGAACATTATCTCATGATGCCCGGTAAGCGCGTATGCCCTTCCCTTCCTGAGAGTGGGTCTGATGAGTACATTCTCCCTTGGTCTGTAGTGTTGAATGAAGTCCATATTCACTGTGGTGATGTCATCAACCCGGTGGCCGAGATTCCTTGCAATGGTTAATGCCTTAAGAAAGACCTCCGGCATGATAACCGCAGAGCCAAGATTAATGTATACGCCTCCCTGCAGGTCGGCCACCACCGAAGCGAGCAGCCTGAAGTCCCTAAGGCTCCCCTCGCCAATCATTGCCCCGTCTGCGTGCGGGTGCATATGGATAATGTCCGTGCCCATGGCAACATGAACGCTGACCGGGATGTCAAGTCTGTATCCCTCAGCAAAGATGCTCCTGTCACTCAAACCTTTTCTCTTTAGAAAGATATATTCCCCAACCGATCTTCCAATGCCGTACCCTTTCTTCACCCCCCTGTTGATTGCACTGTTTAATTCCCTTCCCGTCTCCCTCGCCATGCCAAACGCTCCGGTACAGACTTCCCGCGCAACATCCTCTGATGTCCTCCCAGTGAGAGAAAGTTCGAAGTCATGAATGATACATGCGCCATTCGCTGCAATTGCGGTGACGATCCCTCTCTTCATCAAATCAATGAGCAACGGGGCGACCCCGACTTTGATAGGATGGGCTCCCATCCCTACTACCACAGGCCTCTGGTTTCTCCTGGCCTTAACAATGGAACGCACCACTGCCTTTAGGTCAGATGCGGCAAGGAAGGAGGGGAGACCCTCCATAAACGTTCTGAACAACGCACCCCGTGCATGGGGTAATGCAGAGAGTTCGATTTCCACCTTGTTTTTTCTTGAAGACAAGGGATAGGTTTTTATGTTCTTGAGGGAGATCTCTTTATACTTTTTCATACCTTCCATTCCGCCCAGGGTATCGAATTCCCGAAAAGCATCCATTAACGGAATAAATTATATTTGATAATACAAAAAATTGCACGGAGACCATCTTTCCATCCTACTTTCTTTCCTTCCGCGTATGTCCTCCCGTAGTAGGAAATACCCACCTCAAACACTTTACACTGCTTCTTGGCGATTTTTGCGGTAATTTCGGGTTCAAAGCCAAATCTGCTTTCCTCTATCTCGATTGACTGGATAATATCCCTTTTAAATACCTTGTAGCAGGTTTCCATATCGGTCAGATTGAGATTTGTGAACATATTCGACAACAGAGTCAATGCCATATTTCCTAGTCTGTGCCAAAAATACAGTACCCTATGCGGTTCATGCCCCATAAACCGGGAGCCGTACACCACATCCGCCTTTCCTTCCACTATTGGTTTCACAAGTCTGGGATACTCATTGGGATCGTATTCCAAATCAGCATCCTGGATTATAATAATATCTCCTGTTGCCTCTTTGATGCCCGTTCTCAGTGCTGCGCCCTTTCCTTGATTCACGTCATGATACACCACCTTGTCCACGTGAGGTTCAACTTTACTCTTTATTTTCTCCCTTGTCCCGTCAGTGGAACAATCGTCAACAATGATAAGCTCTTTGTCTTCGTAGGGGGACATCCGCACCACTTTCACTACCTTTTCAATGGTGTGTACTTCGTTATAGCACGGTATGACCACAGAGAGTTTAATGAACACCTCTTGACCTTTTTCTGCATTATGTTATGGCTTATTATACCCTAAGCCGCAACCCATTACCGTTCCTTTATCACCATTGATTTTTGGCAGATGTTGTGTTAATATTATCTTTTTTAATAAACGAAAATTCGTCTCAAGGAGGGAACATTGCCGGCAAAACCAGCACCAAAAAAGAACCTGTCAGCACTTAAAAGGGCTCGTCAGGCAGAAAAGAACAAGTTGCGTAATAAAGCGGTAAAGACCGAGATCAGGACCGTGAGCAAGAAAGTTGAAACCGCTGTTGACAAGAAGGATAAGGAAGAAGCCCATAAGGCCTTTATGGAAGCCTCAGAGGTCATTACTAAGGCTGCTTCAAAGGGCATCATCCACAAGAATACGGCGTCGAGAAAGATATCCCGCCTTGCAAGGGTTGCAAATACTGTTCTTAGGCCTGAAGCAGTCTGATGAGGAGATACTCGAGGGGGAATGTCCCTCCCGAGGTTTTTATCCGGATGTCAGCCTCATTGAGCAGTTGGAACACCCTGGCATAATAAGCCTTTCTTCCGTGTTCCCTCGTAGCCATCCGGCTATAGTGCCAATTAATGGCACCCAGTAGCCCGTAGGACTCCTGAGTCGCCTGAAGGCCTCTCGCAACCCGAAATACCTTACCGGCATCCTTATTCCTCAGGGCATTCACGAGGTCAAAGACATCATAATCGCCGCTTCCTCTGACAATACTTATTATGTCCTGAGTATCTATATGACTCTTGCCGATAAGGGCAAGTTTTTCCAACTCGGAAGACAGGAGACCCACATCAGGGCCTAGGACACCCACCAGATACTCTATTGCATCATGCGTGATATCCAGCCCTTTCTTGCGTGCCTTTTCCCTTATCCACAGGGGAATCTCCTGCGGCCTTATATCCAGTGGGATGGCTTTGACCATTCTTATCAACCCTTTCCATTGGGTCTTCGGATTCCCCCTGTGCAAAAGTATAAGGAGCGAGTAGGGAGAAGGATTTTCAAGGTAACTCTCAAGTAGCGGCATTTCTTTTTTTGCAAGCTCCTGAACATTCTCAAGAACAACAACCCTCCTTTTTCCCATAAAGGGGACCGTATTTGCTACATCAAGGATCTGCTCAAAGGGCGGTATCTCATCAATTCCGTCCAAATCAAAAACGTTAAAAGAAAAATCCCTTTCTGTCTGAGGGACCAACTCCCCAGCCATAAGACCAGCCTCCTTGAGCAGATACGCATCTTCAGCGTATAAGAAATACGCCGGTGATGTTAGTCCCTTGCCGATTTCGACGATAAAATGTTTGATGCTCATTTGCCTTCAGTATTGATGCAAAGGCTAAGGAATGATTATCCAGGCCCTACACGCTCAAAAGTTCCCGGGTTTTCCCTGCGAATCGTTCATTGATATATGATGGACGCGACTATTTCGCTCGAAAGGTCTCTCAGTGCCCTTTCTGTGGCCAGTTCCTTTAATGCCATAACAGTCTGGAGTTGCTCAGAACTGGAAAAAGAGACAATGAACACTCCATGGTTTCGCAATTCCTTGGCCTTCCCGGATGGATCCACAAGCTTAAAATCTCCCTTTATGATGACCTCATACTCGGTAGCCACACCCGACTTCTCGGAAAGAGTTCTCAACTCGAACTGAGTTATGGCCCCGTTTATTCTGTAAGCGGAATTACTGTCTATCACAAAGCCCTCTACCATTAGTTCATTCACAAGCGCAACCTGCATCCTGTCTTCCAGCTTCGGCTCAAAGGTCTTGTTCACAATCTTATTGATCGCAATAGTCTGAAACGGCAGATTTGCCTTTCCCTGGATGATATAACCACATCCGCACAAGAAAAATCCAAAAACTAAGACTAAAATAAGAAGACCGTTGCGCATGGTTTCCCCCGCCATCCAAATCGTGCGTTCCTCTGCGTCAACCATTGAACAGTGATACTTGATCTTCATCTGTCAATCCCCGTGACAATATTTACAAGCTTGCCTTTCACCACAAAAATCTTCTTGACAGCTTTATCCTCAATCATCTCCCTTATCCTCGGTTCGCCCAGCGTTCTTTGCTGAATAGCCTCATCAGAAAGACCCGGGGGGATCATCATCTTTGCCCTGACCTTTCCATTTATCTGGATCACAAGCTCGATCTCCTCATCCTTTGCCAGATCCTCACTCCATTGGGGCCATCTCTGGAGCGATATGCCAGGGGTGTTGCCTACCGCCTCCCACAACTCTTCGGCAATATGCGGGGAGAAGGGAGAGAGCAGCAAAAGGAGCGTCTCGACCGAATGTCTGTACACCGACCATTCTCCATTGTTTTGGGGCTTAACTGCTGAGAGTTCATTCACCAGTTCCATGAGCCCAGCAATGGCGGTATTGAAGTGGTACTCCCTCTCAATGTCATTGGTTACCCGCCTGATCGTCTGGTGCGTCTTCCGCACAAGGCTCTGGGCAGAAGCCTGAAGGACCGGGAGTTGATTCACTTCGGATCCGGAATGAATCATGTTGGACTTATTTTTATACACGATCCCCCACACCTTGTTCAGAAAACGGTGTGCCCCCTCCACTCCCTTTTCGGACCACTCCAGATCCTTTTCAGGAGGGGCTGCAAAAAGAGAAAAAAGCCGCGAAGTGTCCGCGCCATACCTGTTAATGAGATGGTCGGGATCAACCACGTTTTTCCTTGACTTGGACATCTTCTCAACCCTTCCCCTCAACACCGGACTGCCGCAATGGAGGCATTTTTCATCCTTGACCTCAGACGGAAAAATCCATCCGTGTTCCGGACATTTCAGGGTTTCCATACATACCATTCCCTGGGTGAGAAGATTGTCGAATGGCTCATCAAACGTCAGTATCCCCATGTCCCTCAGGACACGGGTAAAGAATCTCGAATAAAGGAGGTGCAGAACCGCATGTTCAACCCCACCGATATACTGATCCACAGGCATCCAATAGGAGATGTGGTCCTTTATCAGGGCTTCTTCATCCCGCCCTGAACAATACCGGACAAAATACCAGGATGAGTCAACGAAGGTGTCCATGGTGTCTGTTTCACGTCTCCCTTCAACGCCGCATCGAGGACATGTCACCCTCAGAAAACCGGGCAGATCTAGAAGCGGTGACCCGCCTTTGCCGGTGAACGTTACATCTTCAGGGAGCACTACCGGAAGATCATCTTCATTCACCGGAACGATGCCGCATTCTTTACAGTAGATAATGGGAATGGGGGTCCCCCAATATCTCTGCCTTGAGATCCCCCAGTCGCGAAGCTTGTAATTAATCACCCTCTTACCGAGCCCTCTTTCCTCAATATACTTCCCGATCTCTCTTCGCGCACTATCGCTCTTCAATCCGGTAAATTGCCCCGAATTCACCAGTATCCCGTCATGCTCGTATGCCTCGCGCATTACTCCCAAGTCCAGCCTTTCACCATCAGGCTGCTGTTCAGGCTGTATTACGATTCTTATGGGCAGGTTATATTTCCTTGCGAATTCGTAATCTCTCTGGTCATGGGCAGGGACGGACATAATGGCGCCGGTCCCGTACTCCATAAGGACAAAACTGGCAATGTAGACGGGTATCCTCTCAAGATTCATCGGGTTGATGGCATAACGTCCGGTAAAGAATCCCTCTTTCTCATCCATAGTTTCATACTTTGTCTTCATTCCCTTGAGCTTTTCCTTATCCATACCCAGTTTTTCTGAAAGGGGATGGCTTGCTGCAAGACAGATAAAGGTGGCACCCCAGAGCGTGTCGGGCCGAGTGGTGAATATCCGGATCTTCTCATCCATCCCCTCTAGGGGGAACCCCATCTCGACACCCTCACTTCGTCCAATCCAGTTTCTCTGCATCGCCACCACATTCTCCGGCCAGCCCTTGAGCCTGTCACATCCTTCAAGCAGTTCGTCAGCGTACTGAGTTATCCTGAAGAACCATTGTTCCAGCTCCTTCTGAATCACCTCACTGTCACATCTCCAGCATTTCCCGTCAATCACCTGTTCATTGGCAAGGACGGTTGCGCATGACTGGCACCAGTTGACAGAGGAGGACTTTTTATAGGCAAGCCCCCTCTTGAACATCTTAAGAAAAAACCATTGATTCCACCGGTAATACTCAGGACTGCAGGTGGTCACCTCTCTGTCCCAGTCATAGCTGAGCCCCATACGGTTTAACTGTGTCTTCATATATTTGATGTTCTCGTACGTCCATTGCGCAGGATGCACCCCCTCTTTTATAGCTGCATTCTCTGCAGGGAGGCCAAAGGCATCCCATCCCATGGGATGGAGCACGTTGCAACCACGCATGCGTTTATATCTCGCGATCACATCTCCAATGGCATAATTGCGCACATGTCCCATGTGTATCTTCCCTGATGGGTAAGGGAACATTTCGAGACAGTAGAATTTCTCCTTTTCTTTTCCCGCGTCGGTGTTGAATAGCTTATTCTCTGACCAGTAGTGCTGCCATTTCAGCTCAACCTTCTGCGGGATGTATCTCTCTTCCAAGACTTTCACCTCCAAAAACAGTAAAAATTACCATAAACACAGGTGCGTTAGCAAGAATCAGGACCTGTTGGCAGTGCCTAACCCTGATAATTCATAAACTCGCCAGAGGTGTCCGGCTCCAATGGCAATCCGCCTGAGGCGGAAGGGTTATGTGCGTGTCCGCATAAGCGGTCCTTGGCGATACATATGGACAGAGTGTCGTTACGTATAGAGAGCCCGTACAGTCGTGAAGGGCCATTGTCCTGCCATGAGCCGGAAACCTCTGGCATTCGATGAGAAACGAATAAATTATACCGGTCTATTGATGTTAGAATCGCAATGTCTCATCGTATGTACGTCCCGTACATAGAATAGACGAAGTGGCCGGTAATGGTGAGGACATCTTTGCCCCACTCATCAGGCAATGGCCAGTACGGTTCACCCTCCTTGAGTGCCTGCATCGCCGCTTCATCGAGGCTCCTGTTCCCAGAAGTCCTCACCAGCTCCACATCCTCTAGCCTGCCGTTTTTCTTGATGGTGAACTTTATATAAAGGTCGCCGTGTAATCCCCTCCTGGCTGCATCCTGAGGATATCTCCATATCCCTTCGATCCTTGATTTCAGTTTCATCATATAGCTTTCATACTTAAATTCGTTCGTGTCAAAGGTGATGCTGCTGTCGTGCCTCTTTTCCTCTCTCCTTGCCAGTTTGTCCATGACCTCTCGGTCAAAGAGCCTTTCGCGAAGAGAGGATGAAGGCGGGGCTGTTCCCCCACTCCTTGGTGAACCAGGCATTCCACTCCCCGTCAGTGCATTGCTGCCAGGGGGGCTTCCCTGCCCTGGCAAGGCCTGGTCCTGGGTGTTGCTCCCGGGGCGGTTGTCCGGGGCGATTCCTCTCTCAACGGCCTTCTCCTGTGGTTGAGCAGAAGGGGGAAGGGCAACTGCAGGACTTTCCCTCTGCGGTAGTTGGGGTTTCACCCTTTGGGGCGGTAAGGGTCTCGGCACGACAGGGCCTCTTCGTGGTGTCAGGCTCCCTTGTTTCGCTGCCCCGGTCGATGGAGCGGCAGGCATTTCCCTCCTCACTTCCTCCGGAGTTATGAGTCTTGTGATAAAGGGCTTTGGTGATTCTTTTTTGCTCGGTGGGTAAAGAAAGATCATCACAAGCACCAGGAGATGTACTATCAGGGAAAATGTCAGAGGTAACTTCCACTGGGGCGTCATAGAATCAATTCCATGTAAGAGATAGTATTTCATCGCTTTGGGTTATGTCTTTTCTTGTTGGTTGACGCTAACTCAAGAATTTGCTGAAGATCTTGATGTAGGTAAGAAGGCTTCTCTTTCCCGGATCTTTTCTGAGCCAGAGGTTCATGGATGCTTCCTGAACCTCTGGTTTCTTATGCAACTGCACCATTTTTTCAAGACGTTGATCACTTGCCATAAAATATGTCCAGAGTCTTTTCATTAGTGAAAACCGTCTACCGAAGCCTTTTTCCCAGAGCTTCTTATACTCCCCAATCTTCCCGTTTGCGATCGCACTTCCTGCCAGCTCCCCCGCCTTCATGGCATAGTATATCCCTTCATAGGTTGATGGCATCACCTGGCCCGCCGCATCACCCACAAAAAGGACTCTCCCCGAATGGTACAAATCTCCCTGCCACAGAGGTATCTTATACCCCCTTTGAGGGCCGGCGGTATGCAGCCCTGTCCTCTCCACAAATTTCCTCCACAAGTGTGTGATCCTGGCATGTTCCAAGGTACCTGTGCCGACAGAAACTCCCTCCCTGTGGGGAAAGACCCACGAATAGCAGAGCGGTGCATGGGATGAGCCAAACCAGAATTCACAGACATCAGTATTTTTGTTCCGTAGCTTTTCGGACAGGGTGAGAAATGAGGGAGAAGGTTTGATCCCCAATGCCGTCCTCACCCTTGAGTTTACCCCGTCTGCCGCAATTACATAGTCGGCTTCCACATTAATGGTGCGCGGGAATGAGGACCCGGAAAAAGAGATTTCAGGAGAAGTGGCGACTTCTGCGGTCACCGTCCTGCTCAGATCAGTAAAACGCCTGAATTCTCCCTGGAGAAGCCTTGTCCCCGACTTCTCCGCCTCACTCCTGAGGACATTATCAAACTCGCCCCGTTCGATAATGGCGATAGTCCCTCCTTTCAGCGGGATATCGAGGGTATTCCCCCCGGGAGAGACAACCTTTATGGTATCCACATATCTCTTAACAGAAAGTTCAGGAAGATCCATTTCCTGCAACAGGAAAGAAGGGATGCCCCCACCGCATGGCTTGACAAAGGAGAAGTTTCTCTCCACAAGAAGGGTGTCCACCCCGTTCCTTGCCAGGAAACGTGCTGCGGTAGAACCAGCGGGGCCACCCCCTATTACCAACACCTCGGTCCTGAGCATTACTTTACAAAAGTAAAAGAGGGGCTTTCAGAATCATATACGGGGTCCCTCTTTTCCCAGAGTAGGTTTCTCAATAGGTAGGACCTCACTAATTCAGAAATTTCGGAGGGAAAGGGCAGTGTATCCTTGCCCGCTTCGAGGATTTCTTATTGAGAAAATAGGCTGATATCTTAAAAAAGAAGTTCCCTACAGAACCCGAGATCGTTCCATCCCTGTTCTCGCCCCATCCTACGGTCTTTTCATTATTATTGATGGCAATAATAATATAGATCTGGCCCTGTTTCATTCCTTTAATATCCTCTTCGCTCGGAAAGGGGAGCCCTTTTGTGGGACCGAATTGCGTGTGGGAATGAAAGTCCCCTATAATCTGTAACTTGTCAAATTTAGCGAGAATTGGTTCCACTTTCTTGTGATTCTTTTCGTGGACTACAACGCCTTTATGCCTTCTGTTCGCCGTTTGAAAGCTGAATGCGTGCTCGACGATAAATCTGTCCTCCAGCCGGTAGCCGAGCAAATATCCAAGGCACTCCCTCTTGTACACCTCAGCAGAACTGAGCAGTACGTCAATGAAGGCATTCTCTGAAAGATAGACCCTCATCACCATACCGGAGAGATCTTGCGAAACTCCTCCATTTCCTTCTACTTCTTCTCTGCTTCAGCAGTTTTCCGGTGAACGGGAGGTCCTACGGTAAGGACAGGGCACTTTGCATTCCTCACTACCCTCTCCGCGGTACTGCCAAAAAAGACCCTGTCGAGTCCCTTTCTGCTGTGGGTTCCCATAATAATCATATCAATATGATTCTCTTCTGCGAATTTCAGTATTTCTTCATGGGGTACTCCCTTAATGACCTTGTATTCGATATTCTTGTATCCCCTCAGTTCCTCGATACAGCATTTCTCTATCTCCTTCATGGCATTTGTCTCTATGTCCCTATACATTTCATCCATACTCACATGGGGGATATGCCACCCTGTCACCCTCGCGATATCGTAGACAACATGGATGATATAAAGCCCTGCTCCATAATGCTTCGTGAGGTCCACGACAAAGGGAACCGCGTGTGCAGAACCCTCGGAAATGTCGGTGGGGAAAAGAATCTTCCTGATCTCCATATCAAGCCTCCCTTAAATATTTTGCTGCATCCTCCGGGGATGTTGTCAAGACGTAAAAATCCGAACCCCACTCAACGCCGCTTGTCCTGAGAAGGCGGGGTATGATCTCCATGTGCCAGTGAAAATCATCGCCGAGGGTATGCCAATGGTTACGCCTGGGGATCCTGTTTGGTGCGGTATGAATTACATAATTGTAAGGGGAATTCTTCAGCACACGCCTCATTTTCCGTAACACTGTCAAAAGCATGGTGGCGAGATCCTCCTTTTCGTCCTCTCCTATGTCCTGAAAGGCACACGCATGTTTTTTGGGCAATACCCAGAACTCAAAGGGGAATTGGGGGGCAAAGGGGCTGAAAGCAAGGAACTCTCTGGTCTCGAATATGATCCTGTCGCCCACCCTGAGTTCCTCCCGCATGATATCACAGAATATACAGCGTTCCTTATACGCATAATACTGCTTCGCTCCATCCAATTCTTCCTTAACAAGCCTAGGAATAATAGGTGTCGCCATAATTTCGGAGTGGGGGTGAGCATAGGCTGCCCCTGCACCCCTTCCCGAATTCTTGAATATGTGGATATATCGTAACCTTTGATCCTTTTCGAGGTCCGTCACCCTGTCACCATAGACTCTTATAACCCTGACCATCTGCTCACTTCCCATCTCCTCAGGGGATTTGTTATGTTCAGGGCTGTCTATAATAATTTCGTTCGCTCCAATGCTGTTCATTTTGTCATACATTCCCATGCCTTTTCTGTCAAGATCACCTTCTACATGAAGCACCGGCTTAAAATTGGGAATCACCCTTGTCCACCATTTATTTCCCTCCCTCGTGGCTGCAATCTCTGGCGGGGTCTCCTTCTCCCTGCCTGGGCACAAGACACATGAGGTTTCCTCAGAGTTTTCTGGATGGATCGTGTATTCCTCGGGAGATTTTGAGTCACTCATTACCGCAACCCATCTGCCCAACAAAGGGTCCTTCCTCAATTCATGCATCAGATATTCCTCTCATGGATAAGTCGCAGGCCTTTAAGGGTAAGATCAGGATCCAGAGAGAAGTCCCTGGAGAGAACACCGCGCATTATAAAGGAATTCCCGCCTGTTACGACAACTTTGAACCTGCACGATTCCCCCAGCTCCATCTCGTATATGAGCCTTTCTACAGCCCCCGCCGTACCATATATAATACCAGAAAGTATGCACATAGTAGTGTTTTTTCCCATGGCGTGAGGGGGAACCTGCCCATCTCCCGGAACCAAATCCACCTTGGGGAGTTTTGCCGTTCCTTTTTTGAGACAATTGCTCATTAATTCTATTCCCGGCAATATTGCCCCACCAAGAAATTCCCTGTTCTTAAGAGCAGTTATGGTGGTTGCAGTGCCGAAATCCACCACAAGCACCGGTGAGCCGAATAGTTCGCTGGCTGCAACTATATTGGCAATCCTGTCACTTCCAATCTCTTCAGGCTTTTCCACGCCATAAGTTAGTCCTGCAGGTAACGAAGCGCTCACCACAAATGGATGTTTCGCTCCAAGATCCCTTGCCGCATTGCAAACCTTCTCTGTAAGGTCGGGAACCACAGAGGATATTATAGCGCCCCTTATGGCTGTTTCCATATGGTTTTTTGAAAGGAAATCATGGATTTTATTCTTGTATACACCACCTGGTCTTTTGGGATGGGTAGGGATCTTCAGCGTTCTAGGAAGGTCTGTCCGATCAAAAAAACCAATATTTATTGATGAGTTACCTATATCTATGGCCAAAAGCATACCACTATTATAGCAAAAATACTGGTTATGTAAGTATGAAAGTTGTTTTACTAACACATTGAAATAATTGTTTTTTTTAAAGAAAAAGGTCCAATACCTTTCCAAGGGACCGGCATTTATTTTAATTTGCCGTTAGGA
>DATKOU010000207.1:0-9632 GCA_035524455.1 Thermodesulfovibrionales bacterium
TGTATGGACGCTTCCCTGGTGAGCAACTCCTTGTCGTCCACTCCTTCAATAAGGGTCTCAAGCACTCTTGGATCTTGCTTATAGTTTCCCAGGGCTGCTGCTGCGTATGATTTTATGGACGGGCATTCCCAGTTCATAAAAGAGTCATTAAATGTCGCAAGCAGGGGTTCTATCGCCCTGGGATTTCCGGAGTCTCCGAGCAATGTGATTGCCTTAATCTTTACCGGCCAGTATTCGGTCCTCATTTCCGTTATATAAATCAGCAGGTCTATGGTGTCTTCATCCTTCCTGTTGCTCAGCTTTTCCACAGCAGCGAGACGCATGTTCCAATCGCTGTTATTGAGCTCCACCCTTATCTTCTGCAAGTCATCCGCACCAGACGATATTACCGGAATCCCGATCAGCACAACGACAGACAGCGCCAAGAGTGCTCTGCCAAAAAGTCCATTGTATTTGAAAATCATCATCTTTCCTCCCTTTGAAACGATAGGTTCTTTTTGGTTTTATTATACATCATTATACACGGGCAGTGAAAGCCCGTTAGCAATCTTCGCAGCAGTCATCTGTCGTGCAAGGAATTAATACACTCTGAGAGAGCCAAACCTTGCATTCCCCCGAGTCCAGTGTGATATGATGTATCCCATATTTGTTTGAAGGGAATTTGCATGAGCATTATCACAGCATATCTCATTACATTTATCGCGAGTTTCTGCATCCTGGTGATAGAGATCGTAGCAGGTCGTATCCTGGCCCCCTTTGTAGGCGTTTCGCTTTACACATGGACAAGTATCATCGGCGTGGTACTGACCGGGATCAGCATAGGTGCGTATCTGGGCGGAAAGATGGCAGACAGGTTTCCCGAAAGGAAGACCCTTGGGTGGCTCCTGCTCCTCTCGGGGATTACCACCCTTTGCATTGCGCCGATGACTAACCTCGTTGCAGGCTACCATTTCCCCACCACCCTTATGCTGCGCATCCTTATTGTGACCACCCTCACCTTTTTCATTCCCAGTTGCATCCTCGGCATGATATCCCCTGTGGTGGTGAAACTGACCCTCAGGGATATGAAGACTGCGGGAAATGTGGTGGGAAGGATCTATGCTGTCTCCACCCTGGGCTCCATCATCGGGACCTTTGCTGCAGGCTTCTTCCTCATCTCCTGGATGGGAACAAGGCACATCATTCTGTTGATGGGTCTGATACTCATCCTTACTGCGCTGGTATGGGGCTCTCTCTTCAAATCAAAGAAGACCGTCTTCGGCCTCCTGATCGTTATTCCGCTCTTTCTCATCTGGGGTGTCTACGGTTTCGCGTTTAAGGCTCCCCTTGACGCATACACAAACTACTACAAGGAAAGCGATTACTTCACCCTAAAGGTAAAGGAAGCCACTGCCTCTGATGGAAAAACACCGCTGAAGGCATTGGTGCTGGACAACCTGACCCATTCCTATGTGAACCTTAAAGACCCGCTCCATATCGAATACAAGTATGAAAAGATTTATGCAGAGGTGCTCAAATGGAGGTTTTCAAAGGATACGCCCTTCAGGAGCCTCACCATAGGGGGAGGAGGATATACCCTTCCCCGGTACATGGAGGTTTCTTATCCCCATGCATCAATTGATGTAGTGGAGATAGACCCGGAAATTACGAGGGTGGTGTATGACTATCTCGGGTTGTCCCGGAATACAAGGATCAGGACCTTCAATGAGGACGGCCGCTGGTATGTGATGAACTGCAAAGAGCGGTATGACCTCATCTTCATCGATGCCTATAATGACCTTTCCATCCCTTACCACCTCACCACAAGGGAATTTGCCCAAATGCTCAGGGATATTCTGAACCCAGAGGGAATTATCCTTACCAACATCATTGACAATTTCCAGAGAGGGTCTTTCCTCCCCTCCACCATAAGGACACTGAGGGAGGTCTTTGGCGAAAGGAACGTCCACCTTATATCCATAAGCCCTCACTTTGATAAGAT
This sequence comes from Thermodesulfovibrionales bacterium, assembly GCA_035524455.1. Lineage (GTDB taxonomy): Bacteria > Nitrospirota > Thermodesulfovibrionia > Thermodesulfovibrionales > UBA9159 > DASPUA01. The sequence continues at coordinate 1,982 of DATKOU010000207.1, forward strand.
ACATTCCAGCACCTTTATCGTACTGACCGGAAAGGATGAGGTAGACATCAGGGACTTTGAATCCTATCTCAAGAATAGGCATGAGGGGAAGGCCATATCAGCGGTAGTGCCGGAAAACATTTTGAACGACTATCTAAAAAGGACTTACTCCGTGGTGCTCAGGGATAACTACGCACCTGTGGACAATCTCATAGCCCCTGTTTTTGAAGAACGCTTCGGCTACAACAGAAAAGAGCGCTAGGCACAAAAGCCCAAACGAAAACAATCGCTCCTTTAACCCCTCACACATTGAACCTGAAATTTATGATATCTCCGTCTTTGACCTGGTAGGTCTTGCCCTCCAGTCTCAAGAGTCCTTTTTCCTTGGCAGCATGCATGGTGCCGGACGCAATAAAGTCTTCGTAACCCACCACCTCGGCCCTTATGAATCCTCTCTCAATATCTGAATGTATCTTCCCCGCAGCCTTATGGGCATCGGTCCCTTTTTGTATTGTCCATGCCCTTACCTCGTCTTCCCCCACGGTCAGAAAGGAGATAAGACCCAGAAGGTCATAGCTCACATGGATCAGCTTATTGAGGGCAGGTTCCTGTATCCCCAGATCATCAAGGAATACTCTGGCCTCTTCTGCGGAGAGTTGTGCAATCTCCATCTCGATCTTTCCGCAAAGAGAAAGAGATGCATACGGCCTGGCGCCAGATGAGCCTTTGTCCCTGCTCCCAAAAAAGGTTTCAGCGTCTTTCTGAATATTTTTCACCTTCTCGGCATTCAAATCGCTCTCCCCGATATTGAGCACCACCACTTCAGGTTTTATGGAGATGAACTGGAGGGGCTTCATCGCCCTTCCCTCGTCTTCGTCAAAGTGTATGTTCCTGAGGGGTATTTCCTTTTCCAGGGCTTCCCTGCATTTCACAAGGAGCCTCTTTTCCCCTTCACTGGGCTTCTTGCCCTTCCTCGCCGACTCTTCCATCCTTGCAAGCCTTTTTTCCACAAACTCAAGGTCGCCGAATATGAGCTCCAGCTCCAGAGTCTCGATGTCCTTAAGGGGATTGATTTCGTTGAGCGGATGGGAGACCACCTCATTTTCAAAGGCCCTCACCACATGGACGATGGCATCCGCGTCTTTTATAAGATCAAATACCTTTCTGTTCTGCTCCACGTCCCCTTTTGTGAGCCCCAGGTAATCAATATATTCCACAGTCGCATAGGTGATCTTCTTAGGTTTATAAATACCTGCGAGCGTATCCACCCTCCTGTCCGGCACCTTCACCACGCCGAAGTGCGGCTCGCCACTCACTGTGGGATAGAGGGTGGTCTCGATGTTTTGCCCTGTGAGGGCATTAAAAACAGTGGTTTTCCCTGAGTTGGAAAGTCCGATGATGGCTAACTTCACGCGCTACCTACATCTGCCGTCTTCCCTCAAGGGCCTTGCTCAGTGTTACCTCATCCGCAAATTCGATATCACTGCCCATGGGAAGACCGTATGCGATTCTGCTCACCTTCACGGGATGGGAATCAAGGTGTTCTCGGATATATTGGGCCGTTATCTCCCCCTTTGTATTGGGGTTTGTGGCGATGATAACCTCTTCCACATTGTTTGACCGGACCCGTTGAATGAGTTCATTTATTTTGAGTTTATCAGGGGTGACTCCGTCAATAGGGGATATTGCTCCCAGCAAGACATGATAAAGGCCACGATAAAATTTCGATCGTTCGATCACAAGGATATTGCTCGGTTCTTCCACCACACATATCTTTTTCCTGTCCCTGCCCTCGTCCCTGCAGATCTCGCAGACTTCAGAATCGGTGATATTGAAACACTCCCTGCAGAACCTCGCCCTGTCCTTCACCTCGGTGATTGATTGTGCGATGGCCTTTGCTTCGTGATCCGGCATGGTGAGGATAAAAAATGCCAGCCTCTGGGCTGTCTTTCTTCCTATGCCGGGAAGCCGCGTGAGCTCATTGATAAGATTCTCGATAATGCCCTGTGTCATCCGAATATATTTCCCAGCCCTCCAAGCCCCGGGATCTGCAGGCCCCCTGTGAGTTTCGCCATCTCTTCATTGACCATCTGCTGTGCCCTTCTCAGTGCTTCGTTGGCAGCAGCCAGTATCAAGTCCTGGAGCATCTCGACGTCATCGGCATTTACCACATCCCTCTCGATCTTTATGGAGATGAGCTCCCCTCCCCCGTTTGCCACCACCGTGACCATTCCGCCACCTGCGGTGGCCTCCACGGTCTTGGTCTTTGCCTCTGCCTGCAGCCTTTGCATCTCTGTCTGCAGTTTTTGCGCCTCACGCATGATATCGCCCAACATCTTCTTAGACATGTTCTCCTCCATCTTCCATATTGTCTGTAGTTCTCACATCCACGATCCTTCCCTCAAACAGCTCAATGGCTTCCTTTACCAGGGGTTCTGACAATATCTTATCCTTCAGCTCCCTCTTCCGCGGAACCTTTTTCTTCTCCACCTCGATCTTGACTGACACTGTTCTCTGAAGTATCACGGCTGCGATTTCCCTCAATGTTTCAAGATTCTTTTTCACAGAATCGGCATGTATCCCGGAGCCACCATTGAAGGTAATCACAAGAGAATCTCCTTCGATCCTGAGGGCCGCACCCAACAGCTTGCATGCCAGCGGGTGGTTAACCGCCTCCAGCTTTTGCATAAACACGCTCTGGAATTCACTGTCTGGCGCCGGATGGGGAGCAGACAGCGCTTCATCCGCAGGAAGTGCTTCTTCAGAAGGAGAAACAGGAACAGGCCTCTCATCACAAGCTTCTTTCCCTTTGTGAGGGACAGGAAGCGTATGGGCCTTCTGAGCGTGTTCACCCACCACCCTGCCTGCAAGCAATGACTCAATATCCTTCACCGCTTCCTGGACCGGCTTCAGGACAGTGAGAAAACTTGCCCTAATGAGTGCCATTTCCAGTGCGATGCGCGGCGCGAAGGCGCCCCGAACCTCTGACTCAGCCCTGATCATCTCTGACAGCAACAGGGTGAGCTGGTCTTCCGTGGTCGTGGTGAGAATACCGTTAATGCTTCGGAGTTCGCTTTCACTTATATCTAATATCTCTTCAGGCTTCTGTACCACCTTGGCAATGAGCAGGTCCCTGAAATAGTGCATAAGATCTTTTGCGAAGGATCTGAGGTCAGTACCCCTCTCGGTAAGCTCGGTGACCTTTTCAATAATCCCCTTTCTGTCACCCCTGATCACCGCAGCAGACAGTTCTGACAGAGACCTGAAGTCCGTGATCCCCAAGAGGTCCTTTACTTCGGATTCCTTTATGTCTGCAGAGAAGGCCGCTACCTGATCAAGGATGGTCAGGGAATCCCGCATGCTCCCTTCCGAAGCTCTCGCAATCATTTCCAGAGCGGAATCCGATATCTGTATCCCCTCGGTATCAGATATTTTCTTAAGCCGCCCCTTGATCACCTGACTCGAAATCTTCCTAAAAGGGAGATGCTGACACCTGGACAATACCGTGGCCGGAATCTTCCTGGGTACGGTTGTTGCCAGGACAAACACCACATGGGATGGTGGCTCCTCAAGGGTCTTGAGGAGCGCGTTGAATGCCGCATCCGAAAGCATATGGGCCTCGTCGATGATATAAACCTTATATCGTCCACCTGCAGGAGCGTATTTGACCCGCTCCCTGAGATCTCTGATGTCATTCACGCTGTTATTTGAGGCACCGTCAATCTCGGTGACATCAATAGACGATCCGTCTGTGATCCCCCTGCAGGAGGCGCAGGCACCGCAGGGCACAGAGGTCGGTCCTTTCTCGCAATTCAACGCCTTTGCCAGTATTCTGGCTGTGGATGTTTTGCCAACTCCCCTCGGGCCGGAAAAAAGATACGCATGGGCGATCTTTCCCTGCACAATGGCATTGCTGAGAATACGGCTTATGGGTTCCTGCCCTATGAGGTCTTCAAAACCCAGCGGTCTCCATTTTCTTGCCAACACAAGGTAACTCATAACTCTCCAGTACGCATTCGGAAATCTCGCGCAGCGAGTCTCGAGAGAAACCCGTTACCGGTCTCCCATTGCTGGTTTCCTGCAACCGGGGAACAGCTTGCTGCGGCACACAGAAAAAAATGCTTACCGTTGCTTCCTTCCGGACCTGGCGGGATTCACACCCTTCCATTGCGCAGGGCCATTCCCAGGCTGCAGAAAAACAGAAATGTTTTATCCGTTTATTTTAGCACAGAGGCAGGTATATTTAACACGTGCGGACTCTATCCGTACAAATGACATAAGACAATTAACATGCGCGAAAGCGTTTGAGCCGTTCAAGGGATTGGGCACAAAAAAAACCACAAGCGGACAGAACGGAAGTGCAGGCCCTGAATTTCACAGGTGAGGCATTCCTCTGGCTGTCACATCCTGCACCGGGAACCTGATTGTTATTTCTTTTGCTGTAATTCAAAAGACTTCTTCATAGCCTTTTTGTTCTGCTCACAACAGGTTTGCAATTTGTTGATCTTGTCCTGCAAAGGCTCAATCTGTTGTCTCACATAATCCTTTGACGCACATCCCACTGAAAATGCCAACATAAGAACCACAAACATCATCCTCTTCATTCCCTCTCACCTCCTTTTTCCGTTAAAGTTATGCAGCCGGTCTAAGAACATGTTGCGACCTTCTGTTCCCAATCAACTATCTAAAATGTGGTCGTTTCCGTGGCGGAGAGAGTGGGATTTGAACCCACGGTGCGGTATTAGCGCACACACGATTTCCAGTCGTGCTCCTTCAGCCGCTCGGACATCTCTCCAAAGCCTAAAAATTACAATAAACTTATTGATATTACTAAGGTTTCTATCACTCCACTATCCGGCGTCTCCTGGCGTCTCCAGGCGTATTTTTGTGTCCTTTTGGATGCCTTTGCAGGGAATCCGCAGGAAATTTTTATCATCTTCCCTACGATCCTATAAAACCACATAATGACAAAGATGCAATTATCTTTAATCATCCCAACAGCGAAACCCACAACAGGAATCTGATTCATAGCTCGTACAGTATAACATAAATCCCCACGGATCATTCTCCCTCCCACATCAATCTATCCATGAAGGTAATATGGGGTAAATTCAGGGTATTGCAGAGTAGTCTGATTTCGAGGATGTGGAGCCTTTTAGCCCCCGATTCCTATTTACTGACGAAAGACAGCGGCTTGCAGAGTTCTTGGGCCAATTTTGACTTGTGTTGAGTGCTGCATCGCTCCAAATTAACCTAATCAAAGCATCTAATTGTAATTTTTATCTTTAGCAAAAATAATGCCAGGAGTCTTTTCAATAGGTGTGTAAAAAGCCATCAGGCGGCCATCCTTTCCAACACCTTTGTTTCTTGAGTCCTGATCCCATTCACAAATTGTTTTCCTTCATAAACCTCCTGCAATAGCCAATACCCCTTCAACATCCTGAAGCTTTTCTCAGCAACCTGCAGAAGTTTCCAGATCATAGCAGTGGCATTCTGAATTTTCTTGAATCTCTTTGCCGCGTCAGTCCTCAGCCTGACTGACCCAAAAGGTGACTCAACAACATTCGTTGTCCTAAGATGCACCCAGTGTTCATTTGGAAATGAATAGAAGGTCGTCATGCGGTCCCAGTCGGACAGCAGTTTCTGGGTTGCCTTCTGATACTCTTTTTGATAACGGTTTACAAAAACGCATCTCTGAGTTCCGTACATTCCTTGAGCGTCTCAGCATACGGCACCTGCTTGAGCTGTTCGGCTGCTTCGCCACGAATTCTCTTGGGAAAACAGTCAAGGACATTTCTGATCTTGTGGTTCCAACACCGCTGCTCTTTGCCCCTAGGATGAATCTCTGCCAGTGCCGACCATATCCCCAAATGCCCATCGGCTATCGTCAATTTGCCGAGACTGAGTCCTCTGCCAGATAGGTCTCTCAGTACCGATGACCAGGACTCCTTGCTCTCCCTGTAGCCGCTCTCGCAGGCAAGGAAGACTTTCTTTCCACTGGTAAGAGCCCCGATAATGATCAGAAGTGCCGCTTTGTCCTTTTCCAGCCCTGCCTTCACGTATATCCCGTCTGCCCACTGATAGACTACTTTCAACGACGAAAGGTCCCGCTGCTTCCACTGCTCATATTCAAGCTGCCATTTCGCCTTCAACCGATCAATCGATGCCGATGATAATGGAGCTCCACTTCCCAACAACCCACGCAGTGCAAGGTCGAAGTCTCCTTTGGCCAGCCCGTGCAGGTACAATTCCGGAAGCATATCGCCCAACTCCCTCGACCTGCGCTTGAATAACGGCAGTACTTTGCTCTCAAACCCTTCGGCTCCCCTCAGACGCGGCCTCCGGATCGTGACCGTTCCGCTCATCAATGCGGTTCAGGCGGTCTACATCGTAAGAAGCTCCCTCTTGCTGGCAATGACAGGCTCCTTGACGGTTCTTGAGTCTGCGCGGTATCGTTCGAATCATGCTATCGCTCAAAAGGATCTGTGCATGAAGGGCAAAGTCAGGACACGTGAGATATGCCCTCAATGCAGGGGCAAATTCAAAATCGTTGAGGGAATAGATATTTTTTGCGAAAGATGTAATACGCGCCCTAAGACTTTTTTCATTGTCTTATACCACGATAAGGCGAAACAACGGATAAGCAGAGAAAAAGACGGACAGATTCTTGACTCATATAGAAGGGCGCATAGGCTCTTAGAGAATATCCGTAAGGATTACGACGATGGGGTGTTCTCCCTCAGTAACTATCTCCCCGAAGAAATAGAAGAATTCAGGGGTCACAAATTATTTCCAAAATGGCTCGGGACTAAAACCTTAATTGCACCTTCATCCCTGAGAGAATACAAGCGATACACGGAGCTTTACTTTGTGCCTTACTTCGGAAATCAGGACATGAGGCAGTTAAACGCGGGCCATATAGAGGACTTCTTTTTGTCGATACCGAAAGCCCAGGAAGAGCATGGATTTAGACAACTCTCTTTGAAGTCTTTGAAAAACATCTCCATCGCCCTGCATACTTTCTGTGTATGGCTCTATACCAGAGAGACTATCAAGAGGGTTCCCGTATTTCCTAAAATCACTCCTCCAAAACCACCAATTGATTGGATCACAAGGAACGAACAAATGAAAATACTCGCTTTCATCAATTCTCATCACCGACCCATCTTTGAATTCTTATATTATCATCCCGTACGCGTGGGTGAGGCCCGGGCATTGAGAAGAAAGCATTTCAAGCTTGATATTATGGCGGTTCATGTGTGTGAGGCTTTCAGCCTAAAGGAAACCAGATCAAGAAAAAATAAAGAGCCTTATTATCTTCCCATTGCCAAGAGGTTCAATTTGGATGTCTTAAAGGACAAGTTACCCGAAGCGTTCGTATTCACCAATAAGGCAGGTAGGCCCTACACCTCCGAGGGACTGAGGAAGATATGGCATCGGGCAACCAAGAAAGCGGGACTCCGGATACAACTGAAGAACGCTACCAGGCACTCAGGGGCTTCCCAGTCCATCAATGCGGGGATTGACCTTGCCACAATTTCAAAGTCACTGGGTCATGCTACCTTGCAAATCACTAAGGACAAATATGCCTCCATGAACATAGAACTTCTCAGGGCAGTTGTGGATAGGGATAATGTAGTTGAATTCAATGAACACGTTGTTTCTGCTAAAG
>DATKOU010000208.1:0-17416 GCA_035524455.1 Thermodesulfovibrionales bacterium
TCTTTTTCTCAATCCCGAGTTCTTTCCTGAGTATCTTCACCAAAGCGGCATTGATGCTGGTGCCTTCCTGTTTCGCCTTTTCTTTCAGGGCCGTAATCGTATTCTCATCAAGTCCTCTGATGGTCATTGCTCCCATGGCAACCTCCTTGTCTCAGTCCCCATCCCGCAGCAGGAGACCGTCTACACTTTTGAAATGATCGTCATACGTAAAAAGCGCTAATCCATGCCGCATTGCTGAGGCTGCAATCCATATGTCATTGCTTGGAATCGGGGTTCCCTTCTTCTTCAAATCCCAGTATATCTTTGCGTAAAACTCGGCTGTTTCCTCATCAATAGGAATAGCCTCCACCCTCGGGGAATCCAAAAACTGCTCAAGTTCTTTTCGGTTCCTGGCCTCTCTGCTGCCACCTTTAAACCCGCTGTAGAGTTCACCCAAAACAACCACGTTGATCCCAATATGCTCGGATGACCTGACGATTTCAAGGGCGACAGGGTCATTCCTCTTGAAGGCTGCATAGGCATTGGTGTCTAGAAGGATTCTTTTCATGGTTTTGTCCCGTACGCCTCGTTAAATGATAGCACAATAGTATCACGTAGTGCTATCATTATTCAAATGGCATTTGTGTAAAGCAAAATCTCTATATGCCTTACACAAATAACTTAGTGTCTGTTTAGCTTGTCACAAAAAACCCTTATTTTTCAAAAAAACTACTTAAATCTTGGCGTGTACGAATGACAACAAATCGCCCTATGACTGACTGCACCTGTTTCAACCGTCAGGCTGTGTTGAGTGGCCTGATCCATCCCTCCCCGTCACACCCATACTATCTCCACAAGATGCTCCACCTTCCTGAACTCCGGATCGCCTGTTACAACCGACGCCTTGTGCTCAACAGCCGAGGCGAGCGCGAAGCAGTCCGCATAGGAGATGCTGTACTGGGCCTTGTATTCTGCAGCCTGGAAGACAAGGCTGTTCGGAACCGGAAGGACCGTGAAACCCAGGCGCTCAATGTGAGCGAGCACCTCGATCTTCTTCTGGTCCCCGAACCCCCTCTTTGTCGAGTATATGATCTCTCCGAGATTTATGGCATTGAGGTACTTCCGTGCGCCTGCCTTCCGTATCTGTTCGAGGAGCCGCACGACCTTCTCATGTCCGGCCCCGGCCTGAAAGAACCTGAGCAGGGCATGACTGTCGAAGAGATACGCCCCTTTGAGAGTCATTTAAAGTCGCCTTTGCGCTCTTTCAGGAGATGGCCTGCGAGAGACGGCCTGGCAGGCAGGATGCCGCAGGCTGCCCTGACCGGATCTTTGACAGGGGGGATGAGATAGATTATCCCTCCATACTCCATAATCTGCATTTCCGTCCCCGGTTCAATATGGTGCCTCTTCCTGATCGCTGCGGGAATGACGACCTGTCCTTTGGAAAGGGTTTTTACCGTGGCCATAGTATTCCTACCTTTCTCATATTAGTTATACGTTTTGATAGTATTGTATAACCTCTCCCGACCGTTGTCAATTCCGCGCCCGTGCCGGGACGTGGGACTGATTAATAGTTCTTTCCCAGCAGGAATGCAGTCTGCTCCAATTTCTTATCGAGCGTCCACAGGGGAATATTACTCAGGAAAGCCGAAGCAAGCAGGTGCATATCGATGTATCCCAGGCCTTTTCCCATAAGATGATATGTTTCCATGAAGCTCATGACGTCTTCGTGTTCTGCCTGGACAGCCGGGGGAAGGGTTTGCAGGAGAGCAAGTATCTCGGCCCTGTTTTTCAGGTTTCCGCAGGCGAGTTCTCCCACAATAAAGGGATGACAGGCTGCAAGGCCGTCATTGAGCAGGGACTCAAGCCCTCTATTTCCCTTGCGCAGATGCGCTACCCATACCGGGGTGTCAACAAGGACCATTCTATGTGTGTGTCGTCCTTCTGCGGGGTGGCGCCTGCAGCCTCTTTTCGGTTCCTCCAAGCATGGCGAGCCTCCTGGCGCTTTCCCTTGCGATCAGCGATTCAAGCCCCAGTCTGACCAGCGCGGTCTTTTCCTTCACGCCTGTCAGCTTCGCCGCCCTGTCAAGCAATTTGTCTTCAATGTTCAATGTTGTTCTCATGCGCTGCTCCTCTTTGTATGCATATTTATATGTATTAATATGCACCATTATGTGTATAACTGTCAAGAGGGGGCAGGCTGCTTTTATAGATCTGGAGCGTTTCGACCGTCGAGGAATATTGTGCTATTCACTGTTTACTATTTACTGGTGTTGTTCTTTAAAGGGGGGGGTGGGGCCTCCCTGGGGGAAGGGAGGCCCCGCTGGCGGAGGGAACTATAGTCCTCTTTGGGGCATCTGCCTCATGAAGGTTGGCATATCAAGGGGGTCTTCATAAGGCATAAGGTCAGAGGACGGGATATTCATCACATGACCTGAACTGAGATTCTTGGCAAGGACCCTTCCCGAGGCCTTATATACCAGGGACTCGTTCATGGGCGTCCATTTCTTTATCTGGGGCAGCTCCACCTTTTCCTTCTTCTCCTCAAATCCCGTGGCAATGACGGTGATCCTCACTTCATCGTCAATATCAGGGTCTATCACATTTCCAATGATTATCGTTGCATTCTCATGGGCAGAGTCATAGATGATGGTGGCAGCATCCTGCACATCACTGAGGGAGAGGGTAATACCGCCCGTAATATTAAAGAGGATGCCCCTCGCGCCCTCAATATTCGACTCCTCGATCAGGGGATTTGATATGGCCTTCTTGGCAGCCTCCACTGCTGCACCTTCTCCGTTTCCCACTCCTGTTCCCATCACCGCTTTCCCGGTGTTCTGCATGATGGTCCTCACATCAGCAAAGTCCACATTGATAAGCCCCGGTTTCAGGATTATGTCTGATATGCCCTGGACAGCCTGTCTGAGGACATCGTTTGCAACGCTGAATCCTTTAAGGATCGGGGTCTTCTTGTCCACCACGAGGGCGATCCTGTCATTGGGAATCACGATCAGGGTGTCCACGCTGTTCTTGAGTTCCCTGATCCCCTCTTCCGCATTCAAGGCCCTGATCTTTGCCTCATAAAAGAAGGGTTTTGTCACAATGGCAACGGTGAGGGCCCCCATTTCCCTTGCGATGGAGGCCACCACAGGGGATGCCCCTGTACCGGTCCCTCCTCCCATTCCTGCGGTGATAAAGACCATGTCCGCGCCTTCCAGTCTCTCTGCGATCGATGCCCTGTCCTCCAGCGCCGACTGTTTTCCCACTTCCGGATTTGATCCTGCGCCCAGTCCCTTGGTAATGCAGGCCCCTATTTGCACCTTTACGGGTGCGAGGGATGTCTCGAGCACCTGGGTGTCGGTATTCACTGCAATGAACTCGACGCCGTTGAGGTTGGAGGCTATCATATTGTTTATGGCATTGCCGCCCGCACCTCCGATTCCCACTACCTTGATCTTTGCGGTCTGTCCTTTCACCTCATCGATTTCAAACATGTCACTCCTCCTTTCCCTGGTTTTATTTATTTAGATAACCCTTGACCCAATATTTCATCCTCTCGAATATCCCTCCTGAGGTGAGCGTCTTCTCTGACCACAGATCAGCATGCCTTCCCTGATGTTCAAGACCGTAACCAAGGAGCCCCACTCCCGTTGCATATTCGGGGCTGCTCACCAGACCACCGTTTTCTACCCCGTGGGGTATCCCTATCCTCACAGGGAGCCTGAAGATGAGTTTTGCCATGAGGTCAATCCCCCTGAGCAGGGATGTGCCGCCGGTGAGCACCACTCCTCCAAAAGGCTTGGTGCCCGGTGTTCCTCTTACTCCTCCTGCCACAGAATCCATCTCTTTCTTTACCAGTGTCATAAGCTCTTCGCACCTCGGTTCTATGACCCGGGTGATATATCTCATGGGCACTTTCCTCATCGCGCCCTTCGCATCGCCCGCTTCCACCTCTTCTCTTTCATCTGCCATCCCTGTCATCGTATAACCGAATGCCTTCTTGATCCTTTCGGCTTCCTCTGCGGGAATTCCCAGACCTACTGAGAGATCATTGGTGATGTGGTTGCCGCCCAACGCAAGGACCGCGGTGTGCCTCACGATCCCGTCCCTGTAGACGGCGATATCCGTGGTCCCTCCGCCGATATCCACAAGAACAACCCCTTTGTCCTTTTCCTCCTGACGCACCACCGCGTCGGCCGAGGCCAGGGGCTCAAGCACAATATCGCTCACCTCAAGCCCCGCCATTTCACAACATCGTATGAGATTCTGTACCGAGGTCAGTGCCCCGGTAACGATATGCACCCTGCATTCCAGCCTCTCTCCGCTCATGCCCAGCGGGTCCCCTATCCCGTTGTCTCCGTCAATCCTGAAACCACCCGGAATTACATGGAGAACCTCGCGGTCAACAGGAACGCAGACCGCACTCGCAGAGTCCAGGAGCCTGTCCACATCATCTTCCCTGACTATACCCTTTATTGCTATGGCGCCATGGCCGTCAAATCCCTTAATATGGCCTCCTGCGATGCCCACAAAAACCGACCTCACCTTCTTCCCGATAGAATCCTCCACCGCGTTCACCGCTCTCTTTACAGAGTCAGCAGTACGCTCCATGTCCACCACAATGCCCTTTCTCAACCCATGGGAAGGGGACGTGCCCACAGAAATGATCCTCATCATTTCCCCTTCCCGATCCCCGCAAATCGCGCATATCTTTGTGGTACCCACGTCAAGACCCACCGCAAAGTCTCCGTTCCCTGCTGTGCCAAAGGTCATCTCACCACCTCGCTTATTGGCTTTACCACCACCCTGTTCGCGAATCTGAGGTCAACATAATCCACTGCAATGGCACGCTTCTTTATCTCGTCTTCCAGTTCAAAAAGCCTGTCAAGCTTCCGCTCATAGTCCCCCTGGCCGATCTTGATCACCACGCTGTCCAGTACCATGGAAATACTTTCAGGACCTTTGCCTGCCACGATCTCCACGCGACCTCTCTCCGTGGCGACCTTCCTGTCCTTCAGCACTCTGGCGAGATGGAGGGTCTCCATAAAATTCTCACGGTCCCCGAATGGGTCAGCAGTGATCACCGGAAGGAACGGGATGGCCCCCTTCATCTCTTCAAGCATCCTCCCCTTTTCATCAATGAGAAAAGAGCGGCCTTTCATTTCGAGAATGGCAAAGGGGGATGACTCATCGATCCTTATAAGCATCGAGTAGGGGAACTCCTTTCTTATGCTCACATTCTTTATCCATGGGGATTTTAGGAGTTTTTCGGATATCCCTCTTGTGGAGATATGGAAGAGACCTTCCCCTCCATTGAGGCCTGCCATTGATTTCAGTTCCCCCTCTCCAAGGTGCAGGTTTCCGTGACACACCACTTCCCGGAGAGGAAAGAGGCTTGCGCTTGCCCTGTAAATCCTGAAACTCAGGAAGACCCCCGCACAGATACCCAGGAGCGCCACGGCAAAGCCAAGGGTACGGGGCCGGAAAAAGGCTTTCCACAGCCCTTTCCGGCTCACCAGGTTCGGTGATTTCCTGTTCTTCGGTGTACGGTCCGTCTTCGCGTCCCTTTTCATCCTGCGATTGCCTCTTTCAGGATCTCTTCAATGAGTAATGGAAAATCAAATCCTGCTCTTGCCGCTATCTTTGGGAGAAGGCTGGTCTCTGTCATCCCGGGTATGGTGTTCACCTCAAGCACATAGGGGTTCCCCCCTTCGTCCACGATGAGGTCCACCCTTGTTGCTCCCCTGCAGTTCAGGGCAGTATGGGCAGAAAGGGCTGCCTCTTCCGCATTCCGCAGGATATCGGGATGTACCTCGGGGGGGAGGATATACTCAGTGAGACCTGCGGTATATTTGGCCTCGTAACTGTAGAATTCAAGCTTGGGCCTCACCTCAACCGCACCGAGAATACGGTCATTGAGGATGCCCACCTGTATCTCCTTTCCGGGGATATACTTCTCCACAATGATCCTTTTGCCAAAACCGGCCGCTTTTTCCATCGCCATGCTCAAGGAAGAACGCTCCTTCACGATACTCACCCCGATACTGGAGCCTTCTGTTGCCGGTTTAATGACCCACGGCAATTCAAAGCTGATAGCTGACAGCTGTTGGCTGGCAGCCTTTTGGCTTACCACTACAAACGGCGGAACAGGAACCCCGTGATACAGGAAGACCTTTTTTGACGCCTCCTTGTCCATGGCAAGGGCAGAGGCAAGAACACCTGAACCGGTAAAGGGTATTCCCAGCACGTCCAGGAGCCCCTGCAGGGAGCCGTCCTCGCCATATCCTCCGTGGAGGGTCAAAAAGGCGATCCCTATCCTCTCCCTCCTTACCACTTCACAGATATCATGCCCCACGTCAATGGCAGCCACGTCGTAGAGCCGCCCCTTCAATGCATTGAAGACCGCACCCCCGCTCTTGAGGGAGACCTCCCTTTCAGCGGAAATCCCGCCCATCAGAACACCTATCCTCTTATCGGTCACCATGTCGTCCCACTATCCTGATTTCCGGCTCCAATGCTATTGCAAACGCCTTCAGAACCCTTTCTCTCACGTCATCCATCAGTGCGAGGAAGTCCGAGGCCTTACCACTGCGCTTGTTCACAAAGAAATTCGCATGGAGCGCGCTCACCTCAATATCGCCCCTTACCATGCCCTTGCATCCAGCCTCGTCCATGAGCCTCCCGGCATGGGCCTGCGGTGGGTTCTTGAATACGCACCCTGCCGACCATTGGGATATGGGCTGCGCATTCGTTTTTTCCCTGAGAAATCCTTCGACCCTCTTTGCCACGTCATGGGGATCATCCTTCCCCAATCGCAGAATCGCACTGAGCACTATCGTACTGTCAGGAATGCCGGATGACCGGTATGTAAAGGAGAGAGACTTGCCTTCGATGCTCACAATCTTCCCCTCTCTCCCGATGACTGTCACTGACTCCACCTTCTGCCCGATTTCATACCCGAAGGAACCGGAATTTCCGGCCACTGCGCCTCCCACAGACCCCGGAATGCCCGCGAGTCCTTCCAGACCTTTATACCCCCTGCCCCTGCAAAAATTGACTAGCTTCTGGAGAGGGGTCCCTGCCTCTGCAAAAAGTCTCACCTCATCGCCATAGTCCTCAATGACTTCGATGTCATGAAAGGAGACAGTGGCAATGACCGCACCCTCTACCCCTTCGTCAGATATCAGTACGTTACTTCCTCCGCCGAGGGGCATCACCGGGATATGTTCATCCTTCAGGGTTACCATGAGATTCCTCATCGAGACCAGATTTCTTGGTATCACGTACAAATCCGCAGAACCACCTATCCTCAGGGTGGTATGTCCTTTCATCGGTTCATTCACAAAGAGATCGCCCGCAGAACCACCTTCCCCGAATATGCCCCGTATCCTTTCGTCCAGCAGCTGTTTTGTCATCTCTTTTTATGCCTCACCCTTCATCCTCTTGAGCAACGCCTCCCCGATCTTCCATACATCACCGGCACCGATGGTAAAGAAAAGGTCATTGGGCCTGAGCGCGTTCATGAGCGTCTCCATCAGGAGGTCATGACCGGAAATATACGCGGCGCTTCTGTGGCCCTTGTCCCTTATTGCGTTCAGAACCGCCTCCCCATTCACTCCCTCCAGGGGCTTTTCTCCCGCAGGATAGATATCCATCACATAGAGGATGTCCGCGTCAGAAAAAGAAGCACCGAAGTCACGGAGAAGGTCCTTTGTTCTTGTGTAGCGATGGGGTTGAAAGAGTATGACCAGTCTGCCGTCCTTCCCCCCCCCGCTCCCGAGGGACTCCTTTGCGGCCCGCAACGTGGCCCGTATCTCTTCCGGATGATGACCATAGTCATCAAAGAACTTGATCCCCCTCTCCTCGCCCTTGAACTCGAATCTCCTCTGTATCCCGCGGAATCCCTTGAGCGCCTCTCGAATGTTCTGGAGGTCGAGCTTGAGTTCCATCCCCACGGCGATACTGGCAAGGCTGTTAAGGACACTGTGCGTGCCCGGCATGGGGACCGAGAACCTTCCCATATCGTGTCCCTTATATATCACATGAAAGCTTACGGACATGAATTCCTTTTTCAGATTGATTGCATGGATATCTGTCTGCGGAGAGAAGCCATAGGTGATATATCTCCTGTGGATCCTGGGCAGTATTTCCCTGATATGCTCATTCTCCGCGCAGAGTATGGAAAGCCCGTAAAAGGGGACCTTGTTGATGAACGAGACAAAGGCGTCTTTCAGGGCTTCCATAGTCCTGAAAAAATCCATATGTTCCCTGTCGATGTTGGTGACCACCGCAATGGTGGGCGAGAGGGTGAGGAAAGAACCGTCACTCTCGTCAGCCTCGGCAACAATGAAATCCCCCCTGCCGAGTCTTGCATTGCTTCCTGTTGCCATGAGCTTGCCGCCGATCACCACCGTGGGATCAAGGCCGGCATGGGCAAGAATCGTCGCAATGAGGGAGGTCGTGGTGGTCTTTCCATGCGCTCCCGCGATCAGTATCCCGTATTTCAATCTCCCCAGTTCAGAGAGCATTTCGGCCCTGGGGATTACGGGGATGGATCTCTCCCTCGCGGCCGCTACCTCAGGGTTTTCATGGGAAACCGCAGAGGATGTGACCACCACATGGGCATCATCGATATTGTCAGGGGTATGGCCTATGGACACCTTTATCCCGAGACTCCTCAGCCGGGCTATGGTATCGGACTCCTTCACATCAGAGCCGGTCACTTCATAGCCGAGGTTATGGAGCACCTCAGCGATCCCGCTCATCCCTATGCCCCCGATGCCCACGAAATGGATAGTCCTGAAACGCTCAAACACCTTTCCCCTCCCTCTTCTTGATCAGGCTCATCACAATCTCCACGACCCTCTGTGCCGCGTCAGGCCTCCCCAGTGACCTGCATGACCTTGCCATCTCTGTCCTCATCTCAGGATTCTCATAGAGCTCTCTCACATTTTTTGCGAGCGTTTCTCCGTCCAGTTCATGATCGAGGATAATCCTGGCAGCACCCATTTCAGAAAGTCTCTGCGCGTTCTGTTCCTGGTGGTGACCCGCTGCATGGGGGTAGGGAACGAGTATTGAAGGCCTCCCCACCGCGGTCAATTCAGCGAGGGTGGTGGCGCCTGCCCTCGATATCACAAGGTCTGCCACTGCATACGCCTCCGGCATCCGGTGGATAAACGGGGCAAGCGTTCCCTTAAATCCCCACTTCCTGTAGGTCTCCCTCACTGCTTCGTAGTCGTTCTTTCCTGTCTGGTGGAGGAACTGTATCTTTTCCCTTATATCGTGGATATAATTGAACACGCTGCATACCGCGTTATTGATTTTCTTTGCGCCAAGACTCCCTCCGAATATAAAGACCGTGAACTTCCCCCTTTCAAGACCGAAGAGTTCAAAGGCTGATTCCTTACGCACAGTGAGAATGCCCTGCCGAACTGGGTTCCCTGTGATGTAGGTCTTGTTCTTCGGAAAAAAAGAGATACTCTCATGGTAGGTGACACAGATGATATCGGCGATCCTGCTGAGGATCCTGTTGGCAAGACCGGGAACCGTGTTTTGCTCCATAATCACCGTGGGTATCGAAAGAAACGACCCCACCAGCACAGGACTAAAGGACGCATAGCCCCCAAGCCCTATTACTGCGTCCGGTCTTAATCCCCTCAGCAGCCTGTATGCTTCGCAGACTGAAATGGCTGTTTTTATTCCGGAACTGAATTTTTTCATCAATGACTTCCCCACCACTCCCTCGGCACCCAAATACCGTATGGGATATCCCTCCCTTGGTACGATTGAGGCCTCAATCCCTTTCTCCGTTCCGATGAATATCACCTCCGCCGACTCACTCCTCCTTCTGACCTCTTCCGCAATGGCGATACCAGGGAAGAGATGTCCTCCTGTCCCACCGCCTGCGAGTACTATCTTCATGAATGCTCCCGGCCATCCATCCTCCCATATCGGGTTATCACAGGTCTTCGGCCATACACAGACATCAGCGCCTTTTTCTTCTCCATAAGGACCTCTGTCTTGTCCACGATCTTCTTTGCCTCGTCTCCCTTCGACAACCTGAGCAGTATTCCCACTGCCGCCATATTCATCAAAAGGGATGAACCGCCGTAACTGACAAAGGGAAGGGGGAGCCCCTTTGTGGGAACAAGTCCCGCGGTAACACTAAAGTTGATGAGCGCCTGAAGCGCGACCATCATCGTAAGCCCGGAGGCAAGGTAATACCCGAAGGGGTCCTTCATCCTGTGTGCAATGGAAATGCCCCTCAGGAACAAAAATAGGAAAAGGCAGACAAGGATCAGGACCCCGACAAATCCGAGTTCCTCACCCACAAGGGAAAAGATGAAGTCCGTATGGGATTCCGGCAAAAAAGAAAGCTTCTGTTTGCTCTCTCCCAATCCGATGCCGGTGAGGCCACCACTTCCAAGGGCAATAAAGGACTGCACAAGCTGGAATCCTGACCCCTGGGGGTCCTTCCACGGATCAACAAATGTGAGTATCCTCCTGAATCGGTACGGTTCCATAAGGAGTTTTATCAGGACGGGAACGAGGAGAACTCCGAGGAGCATAAGGTACCGCAATTTTGTCCCTGACAGTACAAGCATGGCAAAAGTGAGCAGACAGAGGCTCATGGCTGCGCCGAAATCAGGCTGTTTGAGAAATACCAGCTGAAAGATTCCCATCATCGCAATGGGTATGATGAATGAAGAGAAACTGTCCGTTTTGAACGAGGGCATGGATATATACCATGAAAGGAACAGCACCATTGAAAGTTTCACCAGTTCTGACGGCTGAAACGTCGACGGCCAGAGTCGTATCCACCTCCGTGCACCGCCTGCGCTCACCCCTATTTTCGGCAGAAAGACAAGCACAAGGAGAACAAAAGAGAAGGCGAGCAGGTAAGGTGCGATCTTTTTGAGGGTCTCGACACTCGTTCTGAAGGAAAGATACATAAATATGACGCCCATGAGCACCGTGAAGATATGTCTCTTGAAGTAAAAAAACTGGGTGATATTCCTTTTTGCGAAAAGGGGGGTCACCACAGAGGTGGAGCTGTAGATCATGACAGTGCCGAACACGATGAGCACCGAGGTGATCACCAGAAGCCACCGGTCATGGTGACAGTCATTCACCATCTCTACGATAACTCCATAACGATTTTCTTGAATTGCCTTCCTCTGTCTTCAAAATCCTTAAACATATCAAAACTCGCACACGCGGGCGAAAGGAGAACCACATCGCCCTTCCGCGCCATCTCTCGTGCGGTCTCCACCGCCTCTTTCATGTGAGAGGCCTGCACCGTATGCGTCAGGTCGCCCAGTGCTCCCTTAATCTTGCCTGATGCCTCACCGATGAGGACCAGTGCTTTCACTTTCTCCTTAATGAGGGGTCTCAACTGCGCAAAATTTCCCTCCTTATCTCTTCCTCCCGCAATGAGGATTATGGGTTCGGAAAATCCCTCCAGGGATTTCTCCACTGCTCCCACATTTGTGCCCTTTGAATCATTTATATACTTAATCCCTTCCAACTCCCTCACAAACTCCAGTCTGTGTTCAAGTCCCGGGAACTCCCCGAGGGTTTCAGCCACTGCATCAGGAGGACATCCTGCAAGGAGAGCCATGGCCGCTGAGGCCATGGCATTCTCCAGGTTATGGACCCCTTTAATCTTGAACAATGCGGGCTGAAGGGTAAACGAGGGGGGCACATCGGGCAGGTCAAAAGAAATGGCTCCTCCCCTGAAATATGTTCCTTTCACCGCGTGTTTCCGGCTGAAATAAAATATCCGGGGAATTTCCCCGCCTCTAGGGCTGCCTCCCCGCATCCTTTTTATGATTTCCACTGTCAGAGGGTCATCTGCATTCAAGAGGAGGAAATCGTTACGTCCCTGGTTCTCGAATATCCTGCACTTGGCATCAATATAATCGGAGAGGGAATGGTATCTGTCCATATGATCCGGGGTGATGTTAAGGATTGTTGCTGCCATGGGCCTGAACTCATCTATGGATTCGAGCTGAAAGCTCGATACCTCAACGACCACGTAGTCAGGAAAATATCCACCGGGATTCCCTTTTCCCCTGGCCTTGAGCTCTGACTGTGTGTGTATCGCCTTCGTAATCTCCTCGGTCAATGCATTGCCGATATTCCCGCCCACCATACTCCTGAGCCCGCCCTTCCTGAGCATCCGGTCAAGGAGGCTTGTGGTAGTGGATTTTCCGTTTGTCCCTGTCACTGCAAGGAATTCTGTTTTTTGACTACTGACCATTTGATATGCCAGTTCAAGCTCCCCGATTATCTTTATGCCCTTTTCACGCGACTTTGCGATGGGCTCGATGTGGAGGGGCACACCGGGACTCACTACGATCAGGTCGGTCCCGTTCACGGAGGCTGGATATTCGCCTAGGCAGACCTTCACGGAAGGGGAAAGCCGGCGGACATATTCTCCCAGTTCATCCGCAGGTTTCCTGTCAGTGACTGTAACCTCAGCCCCTGACCCTGCAAGGAGATTCGCTGCCCCCACGCCGCTCCTCGCCAGACCGAACACGAGAATTCTTTTACCCTTTATCTCCACCGGATTGTTTTCCATCCTCATACGCATGATCCGATTTGTATTTCTTGGTATATCTGCCGGACTTCGCCGACTTCGTTTTCTTTTTTGCCATCTTCTTATGTGTCTTTTTGTGCGGCACTTCCTTCACCTCTGATATCCTCTCACTGTACGACGCGGGCTGAACAGACGTTTTGTAGTCCGCGCGGGTAAAATGCATCACAGGCTCTTCCGTTCCCTGCAGGATTTTATACCCCTTTTCAAGGAGCGCTTCTGATTCCCTCCATAATTTCTCCCTGCTCGGCGCACCCAGGATCGCGGCAATTACCGTTTCATTGCCCTGCCCGCTCGCACACACGAGGCAGTGCTTGGCTTCTCTGGTATACCCGGTCTTCCCGCCAAGAACCGACTCGTCTTCCCACAGAAGCCGGTTGCTGTTCCTGATGAATATTGCCCTCCCCTCTTCCGTGGAGATACGGCTCGCCTTTGTATTGATTATCTCCTTTATGAGGGGATATCTGAGGGCATGCCTCAACATCCTTGCAAGATCATACGCAGTGGTATGCTGCCCATACCCCGGAAGCCCGGTGGCATTGATAAAACGCGTATCCTCCATTCCCAGCGCGATCACTTTCTGGTTCATCAGTTCAACAAACTTCTCCTCTGTTCCGGCTACCGCTTCTGCGAGGGCGAACGCGGCATCATTCGCGGACTTTATGAGTGCAGCGTTCAGGAGCGTCTCGACCGTCACTGTTTCGCCTGCCCGAAACGCCCTTATGCGTGAGATTGTCGCAGCTCCCTCGCTTATGACTACCGCACTGCCAAGGGGTATCCTGTCAAGTACCACCATGGCGGTCATAAGTTTTGTGGTACTCGCAGGAGGCAATGGAAGATTGGGGTTCTTCCCGTAGAGAATCCTTCCGGTAGAGGCCTCCATCACAATGGCCGCACGCGAACGGATCTCGTCAGCATAGACGGTATCGGACAGGAGACCGCAGACTGCGGTGAAGAGAAAGAGCACAATAACCAATGCCTTTCTCTCACTCATCTTGAATTTTGTCCGCCTCGGCGGATGAACGTAAAACTCTTTTTTCATACTCACCTCACCTTTAATGTTGTAAGGCTCAAGAGCGCCAGCATTATCCCCACAATCCAAAACCTGACAATCACCTTGGGTTCAGGCCATCCCTTTAATTCGAAGTGGTGATGGATGGGCGCCATCTTGAAAATCCTTTTTCCTGTAAGCTTAAATGATGCCACCTGAAGGATTACGGAGAGGGTCTCTATCACAAAGATTCCTCCCACGACCGCGAGCACGATCTCGTGTTTTGTAATTACCGCAAGCGTGCCCAGTGATCCGCCGAGACTGAGGGACCCCACGTCACCCATAAACACGTCAGCCGGGTACGAGTTATACCAGAGAAACCCGAGGCATGCACCGAGCATCGCTCCGCAAAAGACGGTCAACTCACCGGTGCCGGGAAGATAAAGGACCTGGAGATACTGTGCAAGGTTTTTGTTCCCGGAGATATACACCAAGGCACCATTGGCGAGCACCGCGATCCCCACTAACCCGATGGCGAGACCATCGATCCCGTCAGTGAGGTTTACCGCATTGGAAGAACCGATAATAACCACCATGGAAAAGGGTATGTAGAACCATCCGAGGTCGAAGAGCCACTTTTTGAAAAAAGGGATGCTCAGGACATCGGCGTAGGGGTCCTTCGGGTTCATAGAGATGAGTATTCCGATCAGGAGGGCGAGGACTATCTGGATGCCGAATTTATACCTGGCGCGGAGCCCTTTATGGTTCTTTCTCACCACCTTAAGGTAATCATCAACAAGACCGATTGCCCCAAATCCGACAAGGGATGCGAGCATCACCCATATATAGCCATTTTTCAGGTCCCCCCACAGGAGGATGGTCATCACGATTGAGACAATGATGAGGATCCCTCCCATGGTCGGCGTTCCTGACTTGGCAGCATGGGTGCCCGGACCATCACCCCGTATCTGCTGGGTGACGCTCAGTCCTCTCAGTTTTCTTACTACCCGGGGGGCAAAGAGAAAGGTGATAATCATGGCAGTCATTATGGCAATGGCAGTTCTGAAGGTGATGTATCTGAATACGTTCAACGGAGAAATCCACTCATGGAGACTGTAGAAAAGACTATAGAGCATTTCCACCCCGAACCATGAAATCAGTGGCGCTGCCCGGCGCCTCGTCCATTATCTTTTCCATATGCATACCCCTGGAACCTTTTATCAGCACGGTATCTCCCTCACTGCAGACGCTGAGGAGGATCCTTCGCGCCTCGGAGGAGTTGTGTGCCGTTATGGTCATCCTCCGAGAATGGCCGTTATCCGCTGAAAATTCCTCAGCTGCCTTCGACATCATTGGACCCACCGCAATGAGTATATCCACTGGGAGTTGTGACATCCATCTTCCCAGTTTCCTGTGCGCCTCTTCCGCGTACGCTCCCAGTTCGAACATATCACCGAGCACTGCAATCGCCCGCTTTTTCCTTAGCCTTACCAGTTCTTTTATCGCCTCTTCCATAGATGCAGGGTTTGCGTTGTATACATCGCTGATGACCTTTGCACCGAGGAGTTCCTTCATTTCAAGCCTCATGGGAACGCCCGCAAAAGAGCGTATTCCTTTCTCGATATCCCCGGGTCCCACCCCCAGCGCACTGCACACAGAGGCTGCGGCAAGGGCATTATAGATATTAAACTTCCCGTTCACATGCAACGCAATCTCACTACACTCAGCGTTCTTCAGGCAGAGGGTGAAGAGGGAGCGCCTTTCTTCGAGGACAATATCCTTTGCAGAGACATCCGCATGATTGCCGATACCGAACGTGATAACTTTCGGTCCGTCCTCCCTGTTCCTTTGCGAGATTCCCTCCATGAGAAAGCCATCATCCGCATTCACTACGATGGTGTTCACCGCATCAAAGAGCTCGAGTTTTGTATCTCTCACGCTCTCGAGATTTCCGAATCCTTCCAAATGACCGGGACCGATATTGGTGATGACCCCGTATTCCGGAGCAGCAATTTCGCACAGCTCTTTTATATCGCCCTTGATACTTGCGCCCATCTCCATAACCGCATATTCGTCTCCCTCGCCAATTCTTGTCAGACTCAATGGGAGTCCAATATGGTTATTGAGATTCCCCGAGTTTTTTATCACCCTGTGCCCTCTCTCCAGTATCGATGCGATGAGCTCCTTGGTAGTCGTCTTTCCATTGGTGCCGGTGACGCCGATCACGGTGACCCCTCTTTTCATCCTCATGTAATGGGCAATGTCCTGGAGGGACCTCAGGGTATTCCTCACATACACAATGGTCTTTCCCTTAAAGGCAACCGCCGGTAGGGTGCTCACGATCGCTCCCCTTCCCTTCTCCATGGCATTCATAAGAAACTCGTGGCCGTCGAATCTCTCGCCCTTGAGGGCAACAAAGAGTTCCCCTTCCTTAATAGTCCGCGAGTCTATGGATACCCCGGAAAAGACCGTGGTGTCAGCGCGTCCTAAGATGACCCTCCCCCCTGTTGCTTCGATGATCTCGCTAAGCGTTATTATTCCCGTACCCTCCCCGCAGCATGAATGCACAATCCACACACCATGGCCCGTTTCTTCAAAGGGCTCTGTATCCTCTCATTTTGTTTCTTATCGCGTGCTCCGCGATTTCCCGGTCACTGAACGGATGGCGTACCCCCTTAATTTCCTGGTACTCTTCATGTCCCTTGCCCGCAATGAGGAAGATGTCTCCTGGCACAACCATTTCCACCCCCAAAGCGATGGCTTCCCTTCTGTTGGGGATGACACGATACCCGTCCCCGGATACGCCGGACACGATCTGCGTTATGATTTCCATAGGGTCTTCACTGCGGGGGTTATCAGAAGTTATTATGGCATAATCGCTCAGCCTCGTGGCAATTTCACCCATAACCGGCCTTTTCCCCCTGTCCCGATCTCCCCCGCATCCGAAGAGAGCGATCACCCGGCCCGGCACCGCATTTTTTTTCAAAAATGCCCTGGCAGTGGAAAGAAGTCTCTCAAGGGCATCAGGGGTATGGGCATAGTCAATGAGGCATAGGAAGTCCTGTCCCACGTCCACCTTTTCCAGCCTTCCCTTTATGTGGGTAACCTTCTTGATCCCCTCCTGGATTGCTTCCACAGGAACACCCAGTGCAATACCCGCAGACGCTGCCGCAAGGATGTTATATGCGTTCGGGGCGCCGAACAACGGAGAAACGACACTGAAGGATTTGTCCCTGTACGAGAGGGTAAGGGAAATCCCTGAGAGTGAATCCTCCATATCCCTCCCCGTGATATCAGCTTTCCTGTCTATTCCGTAGGTAATGAGGGAGGGAGTTCCATGGTTTGAGCGGTGTTCAATTCGCCCTTCAAGATGCTTCATTAACTTCCTCCCCCATTCGTCGTCCGCATTAATGACCGCGGTCCCTGTTGCGGGAAGAAGTTCTGTGAATAACCGCTCTTTTGCCTTATAGTAGTCTGCCATTGTCAAGTGGAAGTCCAGATGGTCTCTCGTGAGATTGGTGAACACCACCACTACAAATCGGGTATAATCTACCCTCTTCTGCGAAAGGGAATGGGATGAGACCTCGGCAACCACATACCCGCAGCCTGATGATGCCATCTTGGAAAGGAGACCCTGAAACTCCAGGGACTCCGGGGTAGTATGGAGCGCAGGATAGGCTGCGTCCCCGACAATGTACCTTATCGTACCGATGAGGCCCGCCCTCTTTTCCCAGGTCTCAAGTATTGATTTGATGAGATAGCTTGTGGTGGTCTTTCCATTGGTTCCTGTGACCCCGATCACCGCAATATCCTCTGACGGCCGGCCATAAAAATTATGGGAAATACAC